>JAEEOB010000058.1 GCA_016284045.1 Bacteroidaceae bacterium | reverse complement strand
GACGCCACTTCCGCTACGCTCCAGGGCGTCGTTGTTCGGCGTGAGGGTTAAATCTTTCAATCAAGAAATTGCACTTCTATCTTGAAAGTATAGACGGTTATGCAGAGTATTCGGGATATATGACCAATTAAACACTGGGGATAATGGGTCAAATGGGCAGTTATATGATATTCTAGGAAACTCTAAACAATTCCAGGAGACTCAGTTTGTACTTGCTTCATGTTTGTCAGAGATTAACAGGAGGTAATATTCCTGTTGAACAGGAGCTGATTTAAAGAAATAAATAAAGAATCATGATAATCTCTTGCTAATTTGAAAAGGAAATTTTAAATTTGCAGTTGATTATGGAAACCTCGTTGAAAGAGAAGACCGCAAAAGGGCTGATGTGGGGCATGATGAACAACGGCGTGATGCAGCTGCTGAATATCGTGTTCGGAATTGTCCTTGCCCGGATACTATCGGATGCCGATTATGGTCTGGCAGGCGAACTCGCTATCTTTACTGCCATCGCATCGGCTCTTCAAGAGAGCGGTTTCATATCAGCCCTAACCAACCGTAAGACCCCAACTGCCCTTGACTATAACTCTGTGTTCTGGTTCAATGTGGGATGTAGTACCCTGATATATGTCATCCTGTGGTTCTGTGCACCGTTGATTGCCCATTTCTTCGGTGAACCGGAACTGCTGTGGCTCTCCAGATATGCTTTCACAGGCTTTTTCTTTGCCAGCTTTTCCATCACCCCCCGAGCTATCCTTTTTCGCCAGCTGAAAGTGAAACAGCAGACAATTATTGGCATCACGTCGCTGGTGCTGTCCGGCATCGTCGGCATCATCTTGGCCGTTAGGGGCATGAGTTACTGGAGTGTTGTGACCCAGAATATCGTGTTTGTCTCCACCGTGTCGGTGCTCAGCTGGAAGTACTCCGGTTTCCGTCCCTCGTTGGCGTTCTCATGGAAACCGATACGTGAGATGTTCGGATTCTCATGCAAACTACTTATCACCAACATCTTCAACTGCATCAACAACAACGTGTTCTCACTGCTTTTCGGTAAGTTCTACACCAAACATGAGGTAGGCCAATACACACAAGCCGACAAATGGAACAAGATGGGCAGCAACATGATCACGGGGATAGTGCAGCAGGTGGCACAGCCGATGTTCGTGCAGGTGGGCGATGACAAAGAACGACTAGTCAGGGCTTTCCGTAAGATGCTTCGGTTCACATCTCTCGTGACGTTCCCCGCTTTGTTCGGACTGGTACTCGTGGCACCACAATTCATCACCATCACGGTTGGCGATAAATGGCTGCCGAGTGCTGAAATCATGCAGCTGCTGTGTGTGGCAGGCGCATTCATGCCCATCGCCGCACTGTATCAGAACCTGCTTATCAGCCGCGGAAAAAGCGGGACGTATATGTGGAATATCCTGGCTCAGGGCCTGCTTGTCATCACTACGGTATGCTGTGTGAAGTTCATGAAGTGGGAGGTATGGCTGCCATGGTTCGGAGGCGGGCTGCAGCTGAAAGGACTCCGGCTGATGATTATTGTTTACGTGGTGATTTATCTCGGCTGGATGTTTGTGTGGCATGCTTTCCTTCAGCGTGAAATCTCTCTCAAGTTCCATGTCGCGCTAAAAGACATCCTTCCCTTTGCCTTCCTCGCCGCATTGTCGATGGTCATCACTTATTACCTCACGCGCGGCATTGAAAACATCTATATCCTGCTTATTTCGAGAATACTCATAGCGGGAACCATCTACCTCGGAGCCGTCTGGCTGACCGGAGCCAAAATTCTTCGCGAGAGTGTTGATTATTTAAGAGGTAATCGGAGTAATCAGAATAAGATCTAAAAACTATATATGAAAATCGCCTACCTGATATCTACGTTCACAGACCCGGATCATCTGAGCCGGCTATTGAAAGCATTAGAAGACAAAGATGTCCATTTTTTCATCCATGTGGATGCCAAAACGGATATCCGACCATTTGAGGGATGCTGTCAAAGTGGCAACATCCATTTCCTCAGTGACCGCGTGAACGTGTATTGGGGCACCTACTCGCAAGTGGAGTTTCAGATGCGGCTGATCCGTGCCGCCCTTGACTCGTCTGTACAGTTTGACAGGCTGTTCATGCTTAGCGGGCAGGACTATCCACTTTGGAGCAATGTTCAGATCCGTGATTATCTAAACCAAAGCTGTGACCGTGAGCTAATTTCCGGCATCTGTCTTGACACGGAGGATGTTGAGGAAAGCAAAAAGCGGATTTACCGCCTTTTCCGTCCTCAGACCAATATAGGCTGGCTGAGCGCGAAAGCAAATGACTGGCTGTCGAAAGCACTGCGTAAATTCTGCAAGCTGACAGGCCTGCGTAAAAAATTATGGCTAGATGTAGAAGGAAAGCTGTGGCATCTCTATAAGGGCAGCGACTACTTCTGCCTGAGCCACGACCTGGCAGCATACGTGGTACACACATGGGAAACACAATGCTCTATCCAGCAATATTTCAAGACTTCGTTCGCCCCTTCTGAGACCTGCATACAGACCATCGTGTTCAATAATCCCGCATACGCAGCAGCCGCAGACTTACACACAGGCGACTACACGACACTGAAATCCCTGACCTTCCTGCATCATATCGACTATGTGCCCTTAATACGGATATGGAAGGACAAGGATTACGACGAACTGATGAACAGTGGCAAGATGTTCGCCCGAAAATTCACTACGACTGACAGCACCACCCTCTTAGACCGCATCGACCAGCACAGGGGATAGCACAGAGACGCGCTTTATTGCGTATTTTATTTGCAAATCAAGACACTTTATTAAAACAGCCAAGTCTTAAAGAAGGCACAAACTTATTTTTAACTTTTTCATTCAGAAAATTTGGTGTTATGGTAATAAATGCCTAATTTTGCGGTAAATAAGGATACGAGAAGACAAGATGAATCCTAAAGAACAGTGTCTAAGTTATTTTGTTTAAAGCTGAAACAGAATGAACAACTGTCCTGAAATAGACCAAGAAAACTTAAGAGCCCGTTTCAATCCCGACGGGTCGTTATTGCGTCGCCAACAGCTGAGGATGCTTGAACTGCTCATCGAGGTGGACCGCATCTGCAAAAAGCACAATATTTCCTATTGGCTCAGCAGTGGCACACTCATCGGGGCAGCACGGCACAAAGGTTTCATTCCTTGGGACGATGATCTTGACATTGAGATGCTCCTCCCCGACTACAACCGTCTGATGAAAGTGCTGCCAAGGGAACTTCCTGACACAATGGCACTTCAGTCGGTTAAAACCGACCCCAACTATTTTTTCTTCTATTCAAAAGTGCGCGATCGACGTTCTTTCCTTGCTGAGAGCAACCGCTACGACCGTGTGTGGAAAGAACGTGGAATCTATATCGACATCTTTCCATTTTATAAACAACCACTGTGGGCGCATCTGCTGTCGGAGAAAACCCAAGGGCATGTGTATAAAATCATGAACCGCATGGGTGAGGGCAATAAAGAGATGTGGAAAGTGAGGCTTTTCACACGCTTCAATCGTTTTGTTGTGCATCCCGTTCTTAAAATGATATGTAAACTGAGCCATGCACGGGAGACCTACGGACTAGGCATTCCCTACCATGACCCTCGGCACTTGGAGGATATCTTACCGCTCACTGAAATGGAGTTTGAAGGACGGATGTTCCCAGTACCCAAAGACACTCATAAAGTTCTGACACTCAAATATGGTGATTATATGCAACTCCCCGACATCGAATCCGTCAACCTCCACGTGGGGAAACTGAGGATTAGTTCATAGTTTTGGGGATGATAGGCATAGTACGGAATCTATTTATATGCCAAGCAGGGTGTCTCTACAGCAACTACTGTTATTTCATGCGTGGGTTGGGATTCAAAAAGCCTTTCCATTTAAACTCCCAAAAGTATTTATAACTTCCTATTTTTGACATACTTAAAGTAAATCCCTTCAAGTTGATGATAAAGTATTCTCCTGTAGCCATATTCGTTTACAACCGCGCCGACAACACTCGCAAAACGTTGGAGGCTCTGATGCATAACCAGCATGCATCAGAAACTGACATATATGTGTTCAGCGATGGTGGAAAAGACGAACGGTCATGGGAGCAAGTGAATGAGGTAAGGAGACTTCTCCATGATGTGGAGCAAGAAGTTCAGACCACACATTCGCTAAAAAGCATGACCATCGTGGAACGTCCAAAGAACATCTATCTGGAACGTAATATCATAGAGGGAATCAGTTATGTTCTTGAACATCACGACACCATCATTGTATTGGAGGATGACATCGTCACTTCGCCCTTCTTTCTCGACTATATGAACCAAGCGTTCTATATCTATAAAGACGACGAAAAGGTGATGCACGTATCCGGGTTCACCAATCTAGACCTCCCCTGTGATGATGGTGAGGAATTTTATTTCACCCCCCATATGTCGGGCTGGGGCTGGGGCACATGGTCATCGAAATGGAAGCAACATTTCACCCACTATCAAAGTCGTGTTGATGCCTTGGCAGGCATGACAGAGGAAGATATGAACTCAATGCAGTACGATGGCGTGTTTCCCTGTCTGAAATCGCTTGATAAAAACCCGATTCCCTGGGATATCTGTTGGGAAATCGCCATATACAAGGCAGGAGGCCTTTGCCTGACACCTTACCATACGCTTGTGAGGAATATCGGTCTTGACAGCGGCACCCATTTCCGCGGCAACAGATGGCTTCAGCGTTATGAGTTTGACCGTGAACCGCTGAATCATGCCATAGTCATCACTCATCAGACAGCTGAAAAGGACGAAGAGAAAGAGCAGCTATTCAAACTCGCCATCCGCGACTGGGGAATCCGCTATACCTGGCTAGGCAAAACACTTCGATTTATCTATAAGAAATACAAACAAATCATGAGAAAATAGTTTTTCCTTTTGTTTTAAAGTATTTAGCAACAGTAAAAAGGATATAACATATTATCTTTTTTTCATTCTTACAGGGAAATATGAATTTTTTTCTGTAAATTTGCAAAAAAGAAAGAAAAAACCATTAAAAAAACTACGAATCTATGGCAAATATGTTTTCACTTGAAGGTAAGAACGCCTGGATTACCGGCGGATCTTACGGTATTGGCTTCAACATCGCAAAGGCGTTTGTGGAAGCAGGCATCAAAAACATCATCTTCAACGACATCAACCAGGCAGCTTTGGATCGCGGTCTCGCCAACTACAAGGAGGCAGGTATATCAAACGTTCATGGCTATGTGTGCGACGTGACGAAAGAGGACGATGTAAAGGCACTCGTGGACAGGATTCATAAGGAGGTTGGACAAATCGACATTCTGGTTAACAACGCCGGCATCATCAAGCGCATCCCGATGCATGAGATGAAACGTGCTGAATTCCAGCAAGTGATAGATGTGGATCTCGTTGCTCCTTTCATCGTATCGTCAGCCGTGCTTCCTGAGATGATGGAGCGCCGTGCCGGCAAAATCATCAACATCTGCTCCATGATGTCTGAACTCGGTCGCGAGACAGTGAGCGCTTACGCAGCCGCTAAGGGCGGTCTGAAAATGCTGACCCGCAACATCTGTTCCGAGTATGGTGAATATAATATCCAGTGCAATGGCATCGGCCCCGGCTATATCGCCACCCCTCAGACCGCCCCGCTACGTGAGCGTCAGCCTGACGGAAGCCGTCATCCGTTTGACTCATTCATCTGCGCCAAAACTCCTGCTGGACGGTGGCTTAACCCCGAAGAGCTAGGCGGACCGGCAGTGTTCCTTGCATCAGCTGCTTCCGACGCAGTCAATGGTCATGTGCTCTATGTAGATGGAGGAATTCTCGCCTACATTGGAAAGCAGCCATGATTTATTTGGAAATTTATATATTATATTATTAAAGTTTCCTGCAGAGTATCAGCACGCGTGATACATCCCAAAGTGTAGTGGCGAAGATATAGTCTTCGCCACCCTCTTTTATGCTCATGCGTTTACGGAGCTCATCTACAGAGAGAGGGAAATTCCTTACCGTAATATTAGCCTTGCCAACCCTGTTGCGAAGCAGCTTTATTCCCGTCTTGTTGAAAGGAAATACCTCAACTACTTCGAATATTCTTCCTGGAAAATCTTTGCATTTCTCAGAAGAAGTGTAGAGATGACTATGCCGATGCAGTTTCTCAACCCCATACTCAATACCCACACTTTTGAATGCCCCAGCTTTGAGAATGGAAGAATTTGGCTCATAAAGATAAGGACCCATCTGATGAGCATATTGTGGCTCTGACATCTTCTCGCTGTCGGGAGAGAAGGCAAAGATGTCAGTATGTTCTGACGTGATGTTCACACAGTGAATAGATAAAGGTGAATTCAATGCCGGCAGAGAGCTCAAGACCATGAGAATCTCTTTACACTCTCCATTCACTCCGACAATGTGAATCTCGCGTATATCTGTCAGTGTACGAGATGCCAAAGACAAGTCTAACATAGGAGACAGCTTCACCATCACCACCTCTCCTTTTTCTAAAAGCAGCCTGTTTAGTACGCAGATATCTGGTGTACAGTCTTCTATAGCAACAGTCTTTCTCCCGTGGTTATCTCGTCGTGCCGGGTCAATGAATAGCACATGCTGAGGATGGAGCTCATTCAGCATGGACTGGCAGTCGGCGCAGACCACATCAACAGGGCAAACCCCGAGCAATGGAAAATTATGGCTTGCAATCTGACACAGTTCCTCACTGCGCTCCACGAATGTGGTGTGGCAATTTCCCAGCGTTTTGGCTATCATCGTTGCATCAACGCCAAATCCACCGGTGAGGTCGGTAAAACGTATGAGTTCTTGCTGACCTGCATTGGAATCCAATGAGCTGCTATCATTCATATTGTCTGTTATCACCAGTTTCACCATCCGTTCTATCACCTCTCCTTTATAGCGTGCAGTCAGTTCGGATGAACATTGCTCCAACGAGAGGTGTTCGGGATAGCGAATGCCATTGACCGCAGCCCAGGTAGGCAGTTTCCTGTGCGCCGTCTGCCACCCCTTAATTTGCACAGCAACTGCACGAATATTTAGACCTGTAACCGTTTTATATTTCAGCAGTAGCTCCCTCACATCCTCATTGCGATGGATTCTGATAAATTCCTTCTCTTGTTCAGTCATGATTGTGCTTTTTCCTTTTTTGCAAAATTACATAAAAAATGCAAAACAAACATTACCTTTTGGCACATATTATCTGCTTTTTGCTTCCATAAAAAAAAAATACATGTCTTTTTGAAAAAAAATCACCCTAAAATTTTGTAATTAAAAACTTTATTCCCATCTTTGCATTTGAAAAAAGATTTTTCATAGTTAAGGTTTAGGTTAAAAATAGGAAGGCAATGATTCGTGAGGGATCGTTGCCTTTGTTTTTTGGATGGTTTTTGCCGTTATAAGAGAATCCAAGAAGTTCTAGGAGATTTTGGGGACTAGGAGATTTTGGGGATTATGCTGATTGGATGAATGGGAGGTTTTAACGGCATTGGAGGATTTCAGGAAATCTGGAGTTTTTTATAAATCAGAAATCTTCCTTTCGTTGGTATTTTTTCAGGTATTTGAGATTCCAATGAAATTCATCGGGCACAGGGTCGTAGCCATATCCTCCCCATGGATTACAACGAAGGATACGCCAAACAGCGAGATAAAGCCCTTTGACGGGTCCGTGCTTCTTGAGTGCCTGGATGGCATAAGTTGAGCATGTGGGACGATAGCGACATGCTGGAGGAGTGAACGGTGAAATGCACTTCTTGTAAAAATAAATGGGGAGCAGGAGAATCCAGGTGATGATTTTCCCGATCCATTTGAAGAATAATTTAAAAGGAAGAAGAAGGAAGTGCATAATGTTTATTCACATATTTTTTCCTGAGTTTTTCTAAGGAGTTTAATCATGCTGTGTTCAACCTTGTCGGTTTGGCATGCTTCTTCTGCTAAAGCCACAAAGGCAATATAAAGCTTTACCTCATGTTCGTTGCAGTATTTCAGAAGCTGGTTCTTGTTGAGCCTGTAGGCCTCTCTGATTTGTCGTTTAAGCCTGTTACGGTCAACTGCACGCCGCATCCTTCTTTTAGACACACTAACAATTACCTGAACAGGGTATTTGTCGTCGTCATTGAGGTGTTCAGTCATGAAAATAGCACGTAGCGGAAACACAGTCATTGCTGTGTTTCCGCCGCTAAACAGTTTGTCTATAATGATTTTTCTACAGATCCGTTCTTTTTTTGGAAAAGTAAAATTCATTGTATAATTATTATGGCTTACACTCTCACTTTCTATGATTCTTGATGTAATCCTCAATGATAGCAGGAACAGACCTTAGAGTTGGAGTCGGCTTCATATCGACTCTGAGTCCTGCAGCCTCCGCCGCCTCAATTGTTTTCTGACCAAGACATGCAATAGCAACTCTGTCCTGATGGAAATCCGGAAAGTTTTTCACAAGAGAGTTGATTCCCTCCGGACTAAAGAAAACGAGCATGTCGTAGTCAAAAGGCTCGTCTGGTGTGAAGTCATTGCTGACGGTATAGTACATTACTGCCTCGTCGTGTTTTAGCCCTACCTCATCAAGCTTATGCTTAAGGTCATCGTTGTGCGCTGATGACTGTGGCACAAAGTAGTTTTCATCAGGATGTTTCATCATGATCTGAATGAGGTCATCAATCAGTCCCGTCTCGGGGAAAAACACTTTGCGCTTTCTGTATTGCACGTATTTCTGAATATATAATGCCACCTGCTCCGACTTACAGAAATATTTCATATCGGACTTGATGACCACACGAAGTTCTTTTACAAGCTGAAAGAAATGGTCGATTCCATGTCTTGACGTAAAGACAACAGCAGTGTGTCCATCGATAGACACTTTCTGTTGGCGGAAATCTTTAGCCGCCATCGGTTCAATTTTAATAAAAGGCCTGAAAACCATCTCCAATCCATATTTTTCCTCTAAATCAAAATATGGGGACTTAGCCACTTGCGGTTTAGGTTGTGAAATAAGAATTTTAGGAGTCATTTACTTGATAATTTGCCGGCTGAATGTCGGTATCCTTAATTAAATCTTTTAGTTTCAACTAGAACGCTTATAAGCAAAATTATAGTCAGCCGTCCGCCCATTTAAACAGTCAAATCCCAATCCTCTATTATCGGATTTTTTGCAGTACCAAAAGGGCAGGCAACACTTCGACGGCGCAAAAATACAAAAAAATCAGCAAAACACCATGTTTCTTAGCCTTAAAGTTTACAATTAGCTTATAAAACAGCAATATTTCGTACAGAATGAACAAAAAAAGTAAAATCAGAGTTAGCAATTTTTCCGGAAAACGGGCAAAGAGCTCAATGAGTGCAAAAGGGTATAAAAGGAAGCAAAACACTCCCGTGAGAAAGAAAAAAGAGCTGTTCCATCTGACATTCAGATCATGTCGGAAAAACACCCAGTTGATGAGTGCGTATAGTATTCCCTTGACGATAAAAAACAGGAATATCAGCGCACTAGTTTTTAAGGCAAGACTTAATCCTGCGCTTTGGCTTTCGTTTGGCATTGCCAGCAGTTCCCCATCATGATAAATAGTGGAATGCACGCTCAAGATGAGTCCCAGTGAGCAGCAAGTGAGCAGCAAGAGTGTTGTAAGCGTGAAATAGTTGTTCGACACAGCCTGTGGCTTTGAGAATGTGTATAGCTCTTCGGGTGAGAAGAAGTCTCGGATGCGGTACGCAATATACTGCCTTTGACGATAGATGATGACAAACACCATGACAGTCAGCGCGAGTACAAAAGTGACAGTCCATGAAGTGAAACCCACGCTCTGACTTCTTGAAATACCCTCTACACTCTTGCGCAGACTATCCGTCGGCTCACATGCCGGCATCGCAGCCAGAGAGTCGATGATGGAGTTGATGGTGTCGGAATATGTCTTGAAAAAACTTGGCAATTTCTTGCAGTTATGCTGTTAGACGGTTTGAAGGTTTGGCAAAGCCTTAAACTAAGTTGAATTCCCTTTTAATGATATCCACAAAATCGAGCTTTTCCCATGTGAAGAGTTCCACTTCCAGCTGCTTGTCTCCTTCGTATCGGTTTTGAAAATGCTTGGTTACGATGCGTGAAGGTTGTCCGAAATGCCCATAAGCTGCTGTCTCGCTATAGATGGGATTCCTAAGCTTCAGGCGATCTTCAATCTCCTTAGGTCTAAGTGTGAATATAGGTTTTATCCTTTCAGCAATCTCGGTGTCGGAAAGATTGAGACGTGACTTTCCGTAGGTATTGACATAAATGCTGAGGGGTTCTGCCACACCAATGGCATAGCTGAGCTGTACGAGAATCTCGTCAGCCACTCCAGCTGCCACCAGATTCTTAGCGATATGTCGTGCGGCGTATGCAGCAGAACGGTCCACCTTTGATGGATCTTTACCGCTGAATGCACCACCTCCGTGTGCACCTTTACCTCCATAGGTGTCCACGATTATCTTCCTTCCTGTGAGTCCTGTATCTCCATGAGGTCCTCCAATGACGAACTTGCCAGTCGGGTTGACATGATAAATAATGTCAGTATCGAACAGAGCTTTTACCTCAGGATTATCGATTTCCTCTACAACTCGTGGTATGAGAATGTTCTTTACATCGTGTCGGATGGTTTCAAGCATTTTCTCATCAGCAGCCTTCTGTGCCTCTTCACTGTTGTCGTCAGGCAGGATGAATTCATCGTGCTGTGTTGAAACGACAATCGTATGGATTCTGACAGGCTTTCCATCCTCAGCATATTCCACAGTGACCTGGCTTTTAGAGTCTGGTCTGAGATATGTCATTATCTTTCCCTCTTTCCTGATAGCCGCAAGTGTACGCAGGATATGATGACTGAGTTCAAGCGGGAGCGGCATGAAGTTGTCCGTTTCGTTGGTTGCATATCCGAACATAATCCCTTGGTCTCCTGCTCCTTGGTTTTCCGGATTATCTCTTTCTACTCCTCGGTTGATGTCTTCACTCTGTTCATGAATAGCAGAAAAAACTCCACAGCTCTTGGAGTCGAATTGATATTCTGCCTTAGTATATCCGATTCGTTGGATGGTGTCGCGCGCCACCTCCTGCAAGTCGATATATGCATTCGATTTCACCTCCCCTGCGAGTACAACCTGTCCGGTTGTCACCAAGGTTTCGCACGCCACTTTAGAATTTGGGTCGTAAGCCAAAAGGTTGTCTAGGACGGCATCTGAAATCTGGTCAGCCACTTTGTCAGGATGACCTTCACTAACTGATTCTGAAGTAAATAAATAGCCCATACTTTAAATATATAAAATAGAAAAATTAAAAGTGTGGGAGAAAAGGGGAGATGCAGTGGCATGAACTTTATTGTCGGTGGGAGCCGTATAATAAACTGATTCATGTCGTTTTAGCATTTTTTTGTGTGGTTGCAAGCAGCCCAAATCTGTCCACAATGATATAAAAACTGAAATCGGATGCAAAGTTACGATTTTTTTTTAGTTTTCTTTTTAGTTTTTAGGTTTTAGTCTTTAGTTTTTAGGGTTTTTTAGGGTTTTGCAGTTATACGGTTGGGTGGTTGGACGGTTTTTCAAGCATCTTCGGATATCGAGCCCTCAACGCTCGATGCGTTGGAGACGACCACGCCGCAGCCGATACACATGGAATGAGTGATAAAGGGAATGACAGCTATGTAAACAAAAAATTGGCAAACGGTTTGGAGCCGTTTGCCGGATATGGATTACTCCCTTCACATGAGATGTGGGAGTGATTACAAGCAAAACAGATAATTGTTTTTATTCGAACGCTGAGTCGATACCGCCATTGGTTGGTGGCGCTGCCGGTGTTGGAGTTGGCTGAGCTGCTGGAGTTGGAGTTGTTGTGGGAGTGGGATTTGTTGCAGGTTTTTCTGGTGAATGGTTCCCTCCTCCTTGGTTTCCGCCAGACTGGTTTTCTGTCTTTGGCTGTGTTTTTGGTTCTGTTTTCTGTTTCTGCTTGTTTTGTGGCTGGCTGTTAGAACTTTTGTCGTTTTTCTTTCTGTTTGACTGCCAGTCTGTATTGCTTTTCTTGCTTTTTTTGTCGGATTGTCCGCTTCCATCCTTTGATATGGATGAATTATTGGCAGAATCACGCTTCTCTTCGCCATAAACCCTCTCATCTGGATTGTTGTAATTAGTGAGGGTATCCTTAATGGTGCTCTTCTCTTGGTTTTTCTCCCAATTTGACACATTCATGTCTCTTTGCTTAGGAATGTAGTAGAAGAGGGTATATACCGCTGCTGCAATTAGCACAAGCATGATTTTGACCCATGGAAATTTCTTCTTCGCCTTCTCTTTGACCGGTTCATCAGACACAAAATCTCCCTCAGCCACTTTTGTAACCGCCTGCTTATTGATTTCCGGTATGTAGTTCACCACATTACTTCTGGAATTAGCCTCATCATTTCGTATCTCGCTGTCTCCCGCCTCAGTTTGCACCTCCTCTATCCTTATGATATATGCAGAATGATTGTCCTTGTTGTCAAGAGCCGTTGAAATGAGGCGTTGCTGCTTTGCCGTGTCGGTGTTGTCGCTTGCCAGAATTCCCATGATATCAGACTCCTCAGTCCGTTCCAGCATTCCGTCTGAGCAGAGGTAGAAATAATCTCCTGGCTGTATGTCAGTGGTGTTGACAGTCTCAGCAGACAGCCTGTTCTCCTCTCCCGGCATCATCGCCCTTGTGATGATGTTTTTCTTGGGATGCGTCTTCATCTCCTCATAACTGATTTCTCCGCTTCTAAATAGTTCGAAGACGAGTGAATGATCGCGTGACATATATAGAAACCTCTTCTCTGATGGTCTGACATGATAGATTCTGCTGTCTCCGATATGTGCCATGAAGCATCCCCCCTTGTGGAAGAGAATGAAAGTGAGTGTTGTGCCCATTTTCTTGCTAACAGTGTTGTCGTCCGCATTATCCAATTCCTGATATGCCAATTCAAGTGCCTCGTTGAACATATCATCATTGAAGACAGTGTTGTCATCGACATGCTGATTGACATATTTTGCGAATGATTCGCAGACAATTCTGCTGGCACGTTCTCCATGTTCATGTCCTCCCATCCCGTCACATACGATGAACAGCCGGTCTTCGGCAGTAGCATTTTCAGAAGACGGATAGATGGTATCTTCCTGATTATTCCGTTTTCCCAGCTCGTAGATGAACTGTGGCTGTGCTAATGATACTTTCATAAGAAACGATGGTTAAATGGGCGGTAAAAGCCCTGCTAAGTTTAAACTGTGAAAAGTATTCTTTAATCCTCACTAACTTTGAAAACGACAATTGTGTGTCCCATCCTGATTTCAGCCCCAGAAAGGAGAACAGTCTCCTCCTGTTCACCCACAGGTATATTGTTGACACTTAGTCCGTTTTTTGCGTCTTTTCGTTTGAGTGTATAAACTGTGTTTTTAGAAAAGTCCGTCTTCATCGTAATGATTGCATGATGGCGTCCCATATACATATCAGGTGTGTCGATTTGAATATCGGCAGTAGAAGTACCCGCCCTTCGTCCAATGACGCTGACCGGTTTTTCGATGTAATACTTCATTCCCTCAAATTCGAGCCATGCAGTTGCGTTATTCGAATTTAGTCCACCTCCATATACAGTCTGGCTATCATTCCCATCTTCAGTTGTTTTGTCGTTGTTATCTGTCATACTGTCGATAAAGGTGACCATTAACGATGTCCCACACTTTGGACACTTCACTTTCTTTGCAACGACAAGTGCACTGTTAGGGACTTTCATCTTTTGTCCGCAACCAGTACATTCAATTATTTTCTCAGATAAAATATTACTCATATTTTTTTTTGTTCTTAGTTTTTAGTTTTTTGAGAAACCATGCAGATAGTTTTCTGACATACAGTAAAAAGTCCCTACTCGCTTCCTAATATTAAAGAAACGGATTTACCAACGAATAATTGTCATACTGTCATTAAAATTTCCCCACATCACCGGATGTTGCCTGCGGTAAGTGAGTTTAATTACATTAGAGCTGACATAATCGAACAGTTCTCTCGCGCTGATAGTGCGGTCCTGATTCTTATCTGCAAATCCCTTGAGTCCTTTACCAAGGAAATAGGTGAAGGCACTGTTCTCAAGTCCGAAAACCTCCCTAGATGGCTCCGCGGTCCTTGAAGACAGGAAGAACATGAGGCTGATTCCGTTTTCTCTTCCACTAATCCTCCTGTTGTTAGTTCTCATACCTCCCGACATACACGCATCTGCAAAGACGAGCCTTTTTCTCGCATCACTTAATTTCATACATTCGGTGACGGCACTATATTGTAGCTGCCCATCGTAGCATCTGAACGCCCCATTAAATCCATGACCACTGAAAAAAAGAATGACGGTGTCATGTACAGATGCCCTTGAGTAAACCTGTCTCATAGTTGCCTTGACATTTGAGACTGTGGCCTGATGGTTTGTGAGGCAATAGACCTCCGCTCCTCCGTTTCGTTTGAAGAGGTTGGCAATATATACCGCGTCGTTAGCAGATACCGTAAGGTCATTTGCGTATCCTGGATAGTCGCTGAGTCCCACACACACCACATAGTTCTTAGCGCATGCCACAGTGGCACACGCTAAGAACAATACTATGTGAAACAATCGTTTACTTATCGTCATTTACAGTTTTAGGGTTATACGTTTTTGTGACCTTTTGGTTGGACTGTCTTACGTATATATGGTTATGGGTAATTTTGGTATTTCATCTGGATATTAGTATTCCGATAATTCAGAACTCAGTCAGATGGCTCTTTGAGCAATACCCATGACAAGTCTCAACTAAAGACTACACAAGTCCAAGCGTATCGGCATCAGACACATAGTCTGGCATATCGGCTTCAGCGTCGTTTGATTCGTAATTGCTAAACAATCCGTCAACCATCTCCATACCCTGTGCCAAGTTGTCGTTATCGTTAATAAGGGTCGCCACAGTTCCGAGAATGTCGTCAGTTGCCAGCACTCCGTCGCCGTCGTTCTCAAGCAAAGACTCAATCTGCTCAATGCCATCAAGCGTGTTGTCGAGTGTAATGATTTCCGGCAAACTTTCAATCTCCTGTCCAGCACTCTCAATAATCTGCACAGCATCATCGCCATCGTCGTCAATCATCGACACCTCATCGTTGTTGCCTGCATAGTCGTCAGCTGTGACAGTAATCACGTTGTCAGTGAAAACATGTTCTCCTTCTATAAAATGCACATCCTGATGATTATGTGCATAAAGCTCAGAAGCCTCTATCTGCTGATATTCGCGAACTGCCACAGCAGTGAACTCATGCTGTTCAGCAGAATTAAGGGCATCCCATTCATACTTGCTGAAAGTGCCATATACTCCATCTCTCCAGACGAATGCCTGTCCCGGTCCGAGCTGTTCTCTTGCCATATTCCAAGCTTCAGCAAATGAAAGGCTGTCATCAACAGTTGTGATATTTACTTGATGCACCCCTGGATCAAAAGCCATATTGTCTTCTGCCGTCTCATGTCCATTCTGATACACATTAATGGTGATGTGTGGCGAGTTGGTGTCTGCAGCTATCTGCCCTGCATCATCGTGTTGCTGCCGTGGAACATGTGTGTGATAAGCGGTGTGTCCATGAGCTGCCGCAGCAGAGTTAGCCACTTCGTTTACCACCTCGTCGATTCTTTCCTGTGCCTGCTGTCGTGAGACTGGAATAATGGGATTTCCATCTTCATCAAGCATAACGGGATCATCGTTAGCACTCTGCACCTGGTTCTCCCCGTTTCCATTCCCCACACGCACGCTGTCGCTGGCCTGTGCTCCTGCAAGGAGTGCATCCTCATCTTCTCCTTTTCCGAGTCCTGATGCATAAATACCTCCTCCTGCAAGCAGCAGTCCGAACGTACCTCCTATCGACAGCTCCTTCCATGGAGTACCTTTTGACTGAAGGATGGTCACCTCTTCCTGCACCATGGAATCGTTTTCCACATTCATGTCATGGGCATTGAAGCCTTCGTAATCCATCATGGTTTTTCCGTTTTCATTCGTAATCATAATTTTCCATTTTTTGATGTTAATAACTGATTTCTGGTGCAAAGTTATGACCTTTTGTATTTACCACCAAAAAAAAGAATGCTGATTCCACGAAATAGTGGGTTTAATGTATGAAGTGGTGGAATTTTTGTTTATCCTCAGAAATGATTAGTTTTGAACTTAGCCTTACAAAGAGGACACTCTCCCAACTTCACGAGCCGCTCATAGCGGAAAGACTTTCCCAATGGCTTCTTGCATGCGGGACAGACATAGTCGTCGAAGAACTGCTGTTCCTTTTCCTTAACCTCTCTGATTTTTCTTGGTGCGCTGAAAAAAGTGTAAATGATGGTCCATGCCACGGAGATAATGGCAATTGTGTAGAGCACGATTCTCAAGGTCTTTACGGTGTTGATGTCCATACCGAAATCGGTGAAGGAGATGATAATAGCAAACATAGAGAATAATCCTGTGATGCCCTTGAGTGCGTTTGACCTTTGCACAGCGATTTTTTGCTTCTCCTCCCATTGCTCATAGTCATTCCAAATCTTCTCGAGATGCTCAATATTAACAGATTTCACAAGCTTGAGAAACGATGTGTCGAGCCTGTAGTGACTTCCTCCGAGTTCCACGACATCATCTGAGGTGATGATTTTGCTGATTACTCTTATCCCGTTCACAAAAGTGGCGTTTTTGTCGTTGAGGTTTGTAATCAAGGCCGTTCCATCGTCGTTGCGCACAATCTTGCAATGTTCTCTGCTGACCGATTGTGGAACCGGTCCCTGAGTCACAGACTTTCCGTTTGTGGATATTTCGAGCAAATTATCAGGAGCCTTACGTCCAATCAGAAATACCTGCATTTTATTAAAGGAAGTTATTTTTTTTCAAATTATTGATTTAATTCTTTAATGGAATTTATATTCTATTGGAAAAGTGATTTAACGAGGAGGATTCTGTATGCACATTTCTTTGACTGTTTTGAGAGCCTCCTTGGAAGCTGGCAGAGTGAATGCGAATCTCTCAAAATCAGAGAGAACGAGTTTTTGTTTAGCGATGTGTATCTGGCAAATGAAACACGTGTTGACAATGTATTTCTTACCTATACGCATAAACACCGGCATGTTGTCGGGTGCCTGCCTGCTTATCATCTGCTGTGTGTTTCCGAGGTTCATCCCCACAACGATTTTCATATTGTTGACGGTGTAAATGTTTGTGTAGTTAGCATCCGCCTCAAAATAAACTACCTTGTGGAGATTCACCCGCAATAATTCGTCACGATTTTGAAAAAAAATCCATTTTTCCATCTTTTCAAATTCTTAAAATGCAAAGTTAAGGTAAATCAGCGGTTTTAGCAAGTTTTCAGACAAAATAATAGTTTCCAGTTGTTAATGAATGAGATATGTAAAACATTCCACTACGAAATCTAGCATGTTATTTTCGTTTCTTCCGTTCCTGCCAACTCATCTTCAGAAGATGAAACCATCTGCTGATTGTCTGTCACTTCCTCAGTATTCACTGTTTCTGATTCCTGCTCTGCCTCTTCTTGAATCATCTTAGAATTAAGTGTTTCCTTCGCCTGCTCAATGATTTCACTATAGTCGATTGGAGACTCCATGTCGCTTCCTGTGAACGACTGATGCTCCTTGGCGAGAAATGATATCTTACCACTTAGGATTTCCAGACGGTCGGATGCTTTACGCAAATCTTTCATGGCATAGTTCAGTTCAATACTCGCTTTATTTAAGTCGGCATTCCAATTGGACATCTGCTCTTTCAGCTGTTGTTGCTTCTGCTGAAGCATCTTGATGCGGTTTGCCTGCTCCTGGGCCTGCATCCCCATATAGTCCATCTGAAAGTGGATGAAATGTCCAATATTTGACTTCACCGCAAAGACGTTGAAAATAGCCGCCACGGATGCATCGTCCTTGCTTCCTATTCTGGATACGATTGGCAGATCGTCACGTAGCTGCTGTTCTGCCGCTGAAATACCGTCCTTTGCCACAATTTTGAGTATTTCCACATAGAAGTTTGCGATGTTTTCCATCTCTCCATAGGTGTCGTCAATACCATCTGATCCAAGGAATACTGCCACTGGAGTCTCCGTGTTGTTGCCGTAGCAATATCTGAACTCGTTGATAGCGTCAGAATCACAGATAGATGTGGTTTTATTAAGAAAACAACGTTCATCCCATGGAATTGGCTCATCCCACACTTGTTGTAGTCCGTGGAAATTGATGTCCTTATGGAAAGAGATACACTTTCCATCTCCGAGATGAAACGCAAACCAATAATCCTCAGTCTGGACATAGGCCATGAGTGTGCATCCATACTGCTTGTTGAGCGTTGAAGATTCAGGAGGACATTCGAGATTTTCCAGAAACTCATTCCTGTATTTCTCTGGTACATGCTCAATCTCCCATTCAGTCAATGGATGCTCCTTAGCGTGGAGCTCAATCCGTTCGTTCCATTTAGTGATGATGGAAGAGAACATCTGCCTGAACTTCACATCCAATGGTGTAAGCTTCTTTTCGGACTCTGTGACCACGCCTTCGGCTGTGTATGGAGAGCCCTTGAACAGCTTAGAATCGGCTTGTTGCACAAACAACCGAACCACCTCAACAATGATTTCTGTTGCAGCCTGGGCCCCCACATCACTCCGGAAATATCTTTCGCCGCCATGTCCGTCGCATACGATGGCAATGGCCATGTCATCATCTACACAACTAAACGAGTAGTCCTGGCATGGCTTTCCCGAGTCCTTGTGGCTCTCTCCAAGACAATGAACATCTAAACAAGCAGTCATATTAATTGATAATGAAGAATTAAGAATTAATAATTATAATCAGTAGTTTATTCCACAAATTGGTGTTGTATTTCTTCATAAAAAAACACAAAATGGAGGACATAGTTCTTAGTCTTTAGTTTTCAGGTATTATGAGCACAATAACTAAAAACTAAAGACTAAGAACAAAAGACTAAGAAAAGGCTTAATCCCAATAGTCATCGCTAGCATTCGAAGGGTCGGCAGCAGAATTTGCTCCATCAACATTATCGATCTGCTGGTTGATTTCATCAATCACCTGTTCCTGCTTTGTAGAGTCAGTTGCCGACGTGCTCTTACTTCCAATCTGTGAGGAAGTGACCGCCACAATTCTGATAATCTGCTTGAGCGCCTCGATATTATGAACCTCAATGACAGCTTCCAGATTTCCGGTGAATTTTTTCAGCTCATCTTTGTCGGCATCGTCTCCGATAGCGATGGCAATCTTGATAGCCGCCTTAAACCAGTTGTTCTGCTTCAGTTTCTCAATACCTTTGTCGAAGTCGTCAGTAGCTCCTCCATCAGAAAGAAGTATTATGGCAGGAGCGTATGATCCGCTTGGTGACTTCATGAATCCATCTCTATGTAGTACTTTCTCTAACTGGATACAAGCTTCTCCAAGTGATGTAAGTCCGCTAGCCTTCTGATCCTGCCAAATGAAATCTTCTGCATTCTTTGGCTCGTCGTATAACCAAGTTGTGCCGCTTGAGAATTCTAGTGCAGCCACTTTTATTTCGGCATCTGGATTGGTGTTTGATATCTCGCTGATCATCGGAATAATATTCGAGATAGCATCATTTAAAGCTCCAATTTTATTGCCTTCCATACTTCCCGAGGTATCAGCCAGGAAGAACAGTGTCATCGTTCTGCGTGGAACGCTTTCTACATCAATTAAACTCATAATGTTATATTTTATTTAAAATACATAATTAAAATTTTATATTTATTCAACTACTTTAACTCAGCTTTGGCATTTTGAGCTCCCTCAATGCTGGAACCGAAAGAGATTTTCAGCCCTGGACGAGCCGGTAGGCAGTCGTTGACATTAACAACTCTTATTTTTCCACTAGGCGTTTCCACACTCCAGCTGTTTGTTGACACATTCTGTAGCATCATCTCCCCCGTGGAGCTGATCTGAATCTTGATGTCGGGCAAGTTGTCCATATCAATAAAGAGATTGGTTCCAGAAGTGAGCACCATCGACCGGTCTCCCATGACAAGCCTTCTAGTGATATCAAACTGCGCTCCACACTCTATGCATTTTCCCGTGTTCTGATTTGGATCGACAAAAGTCTCACGCCTACATTTAGGACACACCACAAGTGTGTCTCTGACCTTGGCAATCACTTTTTCCCATTCCTGTTCTATGAGTCTTGTTGAAGGGTTCTTGAGCTTCTCCTGACTAAGCTGCTCCATAAACGTGTCGCGAAGCAGCTGTGGAAAGGCAGGCCATCTTCTTATGACATTTGTGTGTACACCTCTCACAGGCAGGTTTGTATTATTATCTTTGTCGTAGATGAAAAGAGCCTCGCTTCCGTAGAATTTTTTCTCGTTGTTCTCTGTCATACAAGGACATGCTGCTACTCTTGCCCCCTCAAGTGGATGGTTGAGATATATGAGCATAAACAGGAGAACAGTCAGTGAATACCTGTCGCTGAACTTGTCGGGAATACCTCCCGCCACAATCTCAGGCGCCATATAGCGTGCTTTCCCCATGATTCCCGACTTCTCCCCCTGTGGATAGACATTGTCGTTGTCGCAGATAAGCACATCTCCGTCATCAGGCCTGATAAAGAAGTTTCCGTCGTTGAGGTCCTGGTAGCTGTAACCAAATCTGTGTAGGAGTTTAAATCCGTTGCATATCTTCATCGCTGCAGCAAAGATTGCAGAAAGTGACTTCATCTGATGGCGTGCAAGCAGATACTGTCCGAACTCATAATACCCTGATGGCCTGAGCTTCATGACATATCCATAGCTTCCGTTTTCCTTAACTGTGAGAAACTCTGGCCAAATAAAAGCATCCGATGGTGCTCCTGCATCGACGTTCTTTTGAAGATTCTTATAGAATTTGTCTTCAGGAGGGATATGATACCACTTAAGTGCCATCTTCTTTCCTCCAAGATCTACTTTATAAACAGTTCCCTGACCTCCACGGCCTAATTCTTCGATTACCGTGCAAGTCATTCCACCAGTAGTGAGGTGTACGATTTGTCCTTTCTTTAAATCCATTTTTAGTTGTTGGTTTTTTAGTTGTTGGTTCTTAATAAAACGAGTAAAGAAAAGTGCTGAACTTAGAAACCTCCTCCCCCGAACGAGAAGTCGGATGCTTCCTGGAAGCCTCCAATTCTGATATGACAGATAGGACACTGGTTTGTTTCGTTATTGTAGCAGATGAAGTGTCCACAATTTCCACATTGAGCAAACATTTTTCCTCCACAATAAGGACAAAAATTGAAGTTTTGGTCGATTATTATCTGTCCCTGGACATTACGTTTGTCGGTTCCTTCTCTGATAGCCTGGTCCTTAGTCATCTTAAACGACCAAACGAGCTTGAACTGCCTCTTTCCGACCGGATCGACCGCAATGCCGAAATATTCACGGCTTCTGGAACATGCCGCCAAAATAGCAAAAGCCTCTTTACTTACTGGAGTGAAATTCATAGATAGTATTTAGTTGTTAGTCTTTAGTGGTTAGTTATCAGTAATTTTCTTGTTCAGAAATCACCCGTCTTATTCTGTTTTGATTCCTATGACATCAAAACACGCTTTTACTTTGGCAATTATTTCGTGTAGCTGGACTTTGAATTTGTTACCATTCTGCGGTCCATTAGCGACAAAAGCCACACAGTCCATCTTCATTTTCTTAGCAATGAACAAAGCTCTTTCCGCATGGTCGCGCTGCGTGATGATGGTCATTCGTGTGACTCCTCCGTCGCGTGCATTCTTGATTGACTCAAAAGTTCGCCAGCCAGAGCAATCCTCTTCAATGAGATCTTCTACAATCCCATGTTCCAGCATATATCGGTGCATATCCCTTGGCTCATTCTCACCTGAGATACTTACTCCTCCGCTAAGAATGAGACGGCTGATTTTCTTCTTCTGCAGCAATTCCACCGCAGCGTCCATCCTGTTAACGAAATAAGGGTTCGTCTCACCGTCCTGCCTTTTAGCAGGAGTGCCTAGCACCAATCCCACATTATAGAAAGGAATCTGCTCCACACTGTCAAAAATTTTTCCGATGGCACTGTGTGCCACATAGAAATTACAGAAAGCCACACCTGCCGCAAGCAAAAATATGATTATAATCAAAAACACCAACATTTCTCTTATTCGTATATTTTATTTTGCAAATATAGTGATATGTAAGGAAAACTGCAAATAAAACGGCAATATTTTTCGTTGTCCTTAATCGTAATAAAACAAGTTTGTATGATTTTGATGAAGACAAGAAGACAAGAAGACCCGAAAACGAGAGAATTCATCAATATATCTATTTCCGTTTGAAATGGTCTTTGTAGAATTGACGTGCTTTGCGTTTCTGTTCATATTTATCGATTTGTTGTGCCACAAAGCTTACAGCTTCCTCTGGGTTCCATCCGCGTCGGTTGGCGTATGCTTCGACAACGCGCCTGCTAAGATTTCTGTCGCGTGTGATTCGCATGAGGTTGTTCAGGCAGTCGGATTTTGAGGGATGCTCCTTAAAATGAGAGCGGTTGATGTCAATAACCTCAAAATGATAGTCTCCGTCTTCAAGATGGAAAAGGAAATTTGTGAGATTTGTGTCTCCGTGCAGAAATCCCTTATCATGGATGAAAATAAAATAGTCGATGAGGCTGTCGAAGAATTTCTTGTCATTTTCGAGTCTGTTGAGATTCGACTTCACATCCGGATGTTCTGTTAGAGTAGAAACAAAATATCCCTGTCGGAAAACTCCCCCCTTCTTACATTCGATAAATGCGATAGGTTCTGGTGTCTGGATACCTAACTCAATAAGTCTGAGCGCAAACAGATAAGCTCTCTTAGCCTTTGAGGGTCTGCAGAAAGTGTAGTCAATTCGCTGGAAAAGCAATGGTATCTTATATCTTTTCACCACAAGAGCCATACCTTCAAGATCAAACCGCTTCACGACATTCCGTTTGTTGTGAAGCACGATTCCAGTTGTCTCAAACACATCCGGTAGTGTCTGTATGAACGGGGAGAGTGATTCATATTTTGGGTTGATGGTGATATTCATTTGAATTTTCTTGTGTCTTGATAGTCGTGATACGAATGTTGCAGATCGATATAGTCAGGTCTGTGGATACGTCTTTTATTTTCTGGCGGGATTTCCATATATTCTCCATATAGTTTCCTCAGATATGTGTCGTAGTCGGCAGGTCCGTAGAAAAAATGTCCCTCGAACTCATATCCGTCTTTCCTTCCTCCAATGACATCCTTTGTGATGATGCTCTTCTCTCCATTGTCGAGCATACATATCTTATCGTGCTTCTCGAAGTCGCAAGCCGTCTGCAGTTTGTGCATCCATCGTTGCAATGTGGCATTCTTGAATGCAAACTGTACGAATCTGGGCATCCAGGAGGATAATCCGTGCCCCCGCTTGTAAGGGTCCCGGTTTCTCATATAAATCAACCTGTTGAGCACTTTGAATGCTGAGAAATGTATTCTTCTCTTCCATCGTTTATCAGAAACGGCATCAAGTGGCCAAATGTCAAGATACGCTCCTCCAAGCTGATTGAACGACCATCGTTCAATGAGTGTTGTGCTTCCGTCGATTACTTTTCCCAGCTCCATGGGATAATTGTCACTAGTTGAGGGTGCGACAAACTCATAAGGCTTTGGCAACAAACCTTGTATGACGGCAGCAAACCTCTCATAATCTGGTCTTAGCATGGCTATATCCATATCATCATCCCATGGAATGCACCCTTTATGCCTTACAGCTCCCAGAAGTGTCCCGTTAGTGAGGAAATAAGGTATGTTTTGCTCCCTGCAGATTTTATCGACAACAATGAGAATCTTAAGCATGCACAGCTGATGTTCTCTCAACGTGCATTTGTGATTTTTTTCATCCATCATTCAGCAGTTTTATCTTAATTCATTTGCAAATGTAACCAAAATTTGCGAGTTAAGCAAAAATATACTAACTTTGTGGTAAAAAGGTGATGAACAAGAAAAAAATACTCCTCGACCTACGCAATTTAAGCAATCCAGCAAGCGGTTTCGGTCAGATAGCCCTCAACTATGCCAAACACTTCGGAAGTCTGCAGCTCAATGATCTTCAGTTTGTGTTTCTTGTGCCAGAGTCGTATGTGGCAGATGCATCTTGCCATGCAGAAATCGTGAATTACACACGGGAGATGCATCACGACCATCAAAAGCTTCCGACAGTAGATATCTGGCATTCCGTGAATCAACAGCAAAAAGTATGCCGTCTATGTCCGAACACAAAATTCGTGTTGACCATTCACGATTTGAACTATCTGACAGAAAAGAACTGGCTCCGTCAGTTGAAGCATAACTACGTACTCGGCAAACGTATCCGCAAGGCAGACATTGTAACTGCCATTTCAGGCTATGTTGGAAAACAGGTTGAGGCACATTTCAAAAAGTCGCTTGGCAGCAAACCCGTGGAAGTTATATATGATGCTGTGGAGCATATAGCCGACAAACCACAGCTTCAGCCTGCGTTTGCCGACGGCACCCCCTTTTTCTTCACACTCGGCCAAATCCGAATGAAAAAAAATTTTCATCTGTTGCTTGATGTAATGAAGTCGTTTCCCCGCCATCAGCTGTATATCTGCGGTGACGACCATTTCGAAGCCGGCAGCCTGATCCGCAAACGTCTGCTTCATGAAGGGATAGAGAATGTGCATCTGACGGGTAAGATTACCGAGGAGGAGAAAGTGTGGCTTTATTCCCATTGCGATGCCTTTCTTTTTCCGAGCCAGGGAGAGGGTTTCGGTCTTCCTATAATCGAAGCAATGCAGTTTGGCAAGCCGGTGTTCGTCTCATCATTCACATGTCTTCCTGAAATCAGCAGTGGTCATGCGTTTGTGTGGAAGAATCTGAGCACCGCCACGATGGTAGATGATATAAGAGTTCACCTGAAGGAGTTTTATTCCGACAGCATACGAATGGATGCCGTCCGCCGTCATGCACGTTCATTCAGCTACAGTCAGCATGTTCAGAAATATGTGGAGCTCTACCGAAAGCTATTATAATGAGCGCATTGACTTGCTTAGCAGTTCTCCTCTGAACAACACCGGGAGAATATACCATCTCTTGGGTTTAAATATGGCAAAAGCAATGAGCAGCATGCGATACAAAAAGGACTTGACCCATCCATGATGTTTCCGATAGACATATATTCTGGAAATATACCGTTCACGTCCAGTCAGGCTTTTACGCTTCCTTGTGGTAGTGGCTCCCGCATGCAGAAACACAGCCGAAAGTAATACGACACATTTTTTCCCCGCCTTTTTGATTCTATATCCCACATCACATTCCTCATCGTAAAGGAAAATATTCGTGTCGAAACCTCCTATAGTCTTGAACACAGCGGTTGGAAACATCATGAAGCAACCATTTACCTGCGGTGTGACCACAGGTTCAGAACCCTTCACCATTCTTTTCGGATATTTCTTGGGAAAATGTTTCTCAAGAAAAGAATTTCCGAAAAGTTCCCTTCTGAATCCAGGGTTGTGCCGGAACGACTCCACCTGCTTATGGTTGAAATCCAGCTGTAGAGGCGTGATGCACCCTACATCCGGATGATTTTTGAGATATTCACACAGCGGACTGATACAATCCTCCTCGAAAAGAATATCGCTGTTGATGATGCAGAGATAATCACCCTTTGCCATGTTGTATCCCAACATATTTCCCAGCCCGAACCCTGCATTAAACCGGCTTTCCACCCAAACTACATCCGAGGGCAATTCGTTTCTGAGCTTTTTCTTGTCCTCATCATTACTGTTGTTGTCCACAACAATAATCTCAAACAGATTCTTCGGAATATGTCTGTGGATGGATTCCACACAATTCAAAGTATAAGAGGCACTGTTGTAGTTCAAGATAATGATAGATACCATTTGAATTTATGATTTATGATTTATCATTTACGATTTATATTGAGAATATGGATTCTGAATGATTGTATTTTGCAAAGTTACGAATTATAAATGTAAATCCAACCTGTTAATTGAAAAGTATTTGTGCGTTTTCTTGCATATTTCAAGTTTTTTACGGAATTTTGTATAAAATTTATTTAAAAAGGAATTTGATTCGTTTTAAGGAAGACGAGAAGACAAGAAGTTTCCCCCCAAAAAAAGGGGTGTTCTATTTGTTAAAATATGGCATTGGAAGTAAAACATATTCTGGTGATTCGCTTTCGCCGCGTCGGAGACTCTGTGCTTTCGATGGCATTATGCCACGGACTTCGTCAGACATTTCCTGAAGCCCAGATAGACTTTGTAGTTAATGATGGTATCCACACGCTTTATGAGCATCATCCTGACGTTGACCGTTGCGTGGTGTTCAGTTCAGCCGACAACCAAAAGAACAGTCGTTACATCAAGAAAGTGTGGCAGACAGTTCACAACACACGTTACGACGTGATTATCGATATGCGTACGACCCTTCGCACGCTGTTTTTCTCCTTATTCAGCCGGTTCAGAACCCCTTATCGCATAGGGGAGAAAAAATGGTATGCCTGGCCATTTTTGTCGCACAGGGTAGATAATCATGCCGCCGGCACTGGAAGTCGTGTCCAGCAGAACAACCTTCTACTTCAGCCTCTAAGCAAAATAACCGCTGTGAAACCGTCGGAGGATTTCCGTCTATATGCATCGGATAAGGATGTGGAACGTTACCGTCAGCTGATGGAGGACCATGGGATTGACTTTTCCCGTCCTGTGATTATAGCCACTCCCACCGCACGTTTAGAATACAAGGTTCTGCCCTCACAGACTATGAAGTCTGTGCTCCGTCGCATTATCGATGAACTTGATGCCCAGATTATATTTAATTTTGCCGGCAGAGAGCGTGAGATCGCCCTCCGCTATCATCATGAGATGGGTGACGACCCACATATCTTCACCAACATAGAAGCCCCTACTCTTCCCGACCTTTGCGCCCTGATGAAGAACTGTGACTTCTTCTTCGGTAACGAAGGCGGACCTCGCCATATTTCCCAGGCGCTAAATCTCCCATCGTTCGCCATTTTTCCTCCTGGCATCGACAAAACGATATGGCTTCCCTGCGAGGGTGAACGATTTTCCGGCATCAGTCCCGATGATTTCATGCCCCGTGAAGAGCAGGAATTAAAGCAACTTAGCTATCAGGATCGTATGTCGCTATTGACCGAGGATCGAATCTGCAACCGGCTCTTGCCAGTCATCAAACATTACTGTAAATCATGAGACAAATACTGACATTAATCATCCTTTTGATATCCTTCACAACTGCATTATCCCAAGACGAGAGCAGTGTGACCTCGTCACAACTCTTATCAGACAGTCTTTCCTCAGAACTTCTTTCAGACACAATGAAAATCGCAGCTTCTTCCGAAATTCTCAGTGATTTTCAGGATGTTTACAACAACGATAAATACAAAAAGCATCAGCTGTTTCACCATAACGACACCACTTGGAAAGACTATGCAATGGGTAGTCGTGTGCATCTGCAACGTCTGTCGGAGGGTGACACGTTGGTAAAGAGCGACAAAAGTCTTATCAAACCGGTGCTGGAATCACTTGGTGTCAATTTCTTGGTTTGGGGTTACGATCGTTTCTGGCAGAAAGACGGTTGGGCTGCCGTGAATGCCCATACAATCCACCACAACCTGAAGTGCAAATGGATACTTGACCACGACAGCTACTCAGGCAACCAATTCTCACATCCTTTTCACGGAAGCATGTTCTATAATGCTGCGCGCTACCATGGTCATAGTTACTATTCCTCAGCTCTTTATCCTCTTATCGGCAGCTGCGTATGGGAATATTTCTGCGAGACGAACGAGCCGTCCTACAACGACTTCCTCTCTACTGGCATCGGCGGCAGTGCCATAGGCGAGATGACTTACCGTGTGTCGGACATCGTGTTCGACAACTCAAAAACAGGCGTTAACCGTGTCATCCGTGAGATTATCGGCTGCTTCCTGAATCCTTCTCGCGGTTTTCACCGACTGTTTTCCGGTGAAATGTGGCGTGTCAGCTCTTCCCGGGGTAAGCGAATAAGTCCGGAGCCCTTTTCCTTGGATGTCGGTTTGGGTAACCGCTACATAAAGGAAATGAGGCATAATCAACGTCAAAAAAACATTGCCTACGTTGATTTCCTAATGAACTACGGTGAGCATTTCGACGGCAAAGCACATCACAAGCCCTTTGATTATTTCCGTCTTTATGCCCAGCTTAACCTGTCGAACGAAGACCCGACGTTCAGCGACATCGACATCCGTGGGCGCATCGCCACCAAGCAGTTTCACACATCAAAAGACTGGAAATACGACCTTGGTTTTTATCAGGTGTTCAAATATGTGGACAACTACGGTGAAAATGGGAAGAGCAAAAGCCGCATGAATGCCGGCGACTTCGCTTTTGTGAATGAAGCATGCAGCTTCGGTGGCGGTCTGTATATGGAAAAGGTTGAACGAGGTGTGTCCTTCAGCAACGATTTCATGCTCGATGCCATCGCTTTTGGCGGCAACACTGCCGATTATTTCAACAAACGGACGTATAACTATGCGTCAGGACTGAGCCTGAAGAACGAAATCCGGTTCTGTGTGAACAACCGAATGGTAATAGGCAACGACTTTTATTTCGTGAGAATGTATATGTTTAAGGGAGGAAAGCCCGACAACCCGATGGAATACGACAACTGGGCATGGGGAGATAAGGGTAACTGCTCAATTTACCAGAACAAAGCTTATATCCAGTTTTTCCTGAAGCACAACCTAAAATTGAACGCCGAGCACAAGCTATTTTACCGTCGCTCCAACTATGCAGCTTTTGACAAAGTCCATGCCAAAAGCTACGAGTTGAAGTTTGGCATTATTTATTCGATTTAGCTTTTTAGTAGTTTTCTTTTGATGACGTGTTTGTTACGGTTTGGCAAGCCGTCATGAAATGGCATCGATATTTCTTTTGAGCCCGGCATATTTGGCACGTTTCACTGCTGAACCCTTGAAAATTCGACGATAGTCTTCCTCAGTCAAGTTAATCCAATCCTGGTCAGTCATGTTGAGGAACTCATCAGTAGGATTGAATTCCTCAATTTCTGTCGGTGTGGCAAAACG
Organism: Bacteroidaceae bacterium; assembly: GCA_016284045.1. GTDB lineage: Bacteria > Bacteroidota > Bacteroidia > Bacteroidales > Bacteroidaceae > UBA3839. The sequence continues at coordinate 37,775 of JAEEOB010000058.1, read as the reverse complement.
GTTGTGTGGGCAGCATTGCTGACAGCGGTCGCACCCATATACCGTGTTATTCATTTTCGACGCATATACCTCCGGTATGTCACCATGGTACTCTATCGTAAGGTAAGAAAGACATTTCGATGCATCAAGCAGAAATGGTTCAGAAAGCGCACCAGTGGGACATGCTTTCAGGCAATTCTCACATTTGCCACATAAATTCTGCATGGGTGTGGCATAATCTGTGAATTCCAATTCAGTAATAATTATCCCAAGGAAGAAAAAACTGCCGGCATTTGGGATAATCAGACTGTTGTTTTTTCCGATCCACCCTATTCCGGCTTTCCAAGCCCAGTAGCGTTCAAGCACAGGTACGGTGTCGCAACATATCAGACCCTGATACTTCTTCTCAACGTTTTCGTGCGACTCAGCTCTATGACGGACATCCCGGATGGAGCAGATTTCGGCAAGTTTCTTCAGCCTCTTGCGCATCACATCGTGATAATCTTTTCCGTAGGCATAGTAAGCAAACTGAAGCTGCGAATTGTTGAGCAACTGTCGAGGATAATAGTTCATCGCCACCACAATCACACTTTTGGCATCTGTCAGCAGCAGATTCGTATCAAGCCGTTTATCCCTGTTATCAGCCATATAGGCCATTTCGCCATGACGTCCCTTCTCAAGCCATAGAGAGAACGCCTCCGACACATTCTTGTCAACTTCTCCCGACCTGGCCACTCCACAAGCATAAAAGCCGAGGCTCAGAGCTTCGGCTTTCAGTCTGTTTATATCCATTGCGATTGACATGATGAATGAATTAGCTGTGATTACGCCATTCAGCGGTTTCTCACTTGGAATGCTCAGCTTATTTCAGATGTCTGCTCCACGACATGTTCTCATCGAAGGCCTTGAACTCATATCCCTGGCTTCTGAGCCATTCCAGACTCATAGGCAGCGCCGTCTTCAGCTTGCCAATGCTTTTGAGGGAGTCATGAAAAGTGATAATAGATCCGTTTCGGGCATATTTCCTTACATTCTCAAACACCTCGTCTGCATTAAGGTGTTTGGAGTAGTCGCGTGTGACGAGATCCCACATAATGATGGTGAACTTATGTCTGAGCAAGATATACTCAGCGTTACGCATCCATCCGTGTGGAGGGCGGAAGAGTCTGGAGTTGATAAGCTCATCAGCTTTCAGCACATTCAGCACATATCTGCTTGACCTAGTCAGGAACTTGATGTGGTTATAGGTGTGGTTGCCCACACTATGTCCCCTGCTTTTGATTTCCTGGAAGAGGTCGGGATATTTCCTCACATTGTCGCCAACCATGAAGAATGTGGCCTTTGCATTGTATTCATCCAACGTGTCGAGGATCCAGGGTGTAGCCTGCGGAATCGGCCCGTCGTCGAAAGTGAGATAAACCGCCCGCTCTTTTGGATCCATTCTCCAGATAGCACTTGGATAGAGCCATCTCAGCCACTTGCTCGGTTGTTCTATTATCATCGTCCAGTCTAATCTATAGCTTATCTTATCAAGTTTCAAGAGTTAAAAAGTGAGCTAAAACAGACAATACTCTTGAGTTATCTTTAACTAGCCTCTCCAGGAGAAAGCTTTCTCAATCTGCTATCGAAAACATCATATCGCTTGCCGAAGTTCAGTTCAATCGATTCCTTTCCTTTGGCAATCAAAGATTTCTCGTCATTTGAGTAATCCACATCCCTCAGCTCACCATCCTCAGCGCTCTTGTAAATCTGTGCGAGTTTCTGATAGACATAAAACTCCTTGTCAATGATTCCATGCTGACATAAGTCGGAGAAATTGTCGTCGCCTGCTGAAAGCATCACATCGAGATTTCGGTTTGCCCAACTCATAAGGCGAGCTGAGTTGCTGTTTGCGTCATCCACACGTCCTTGTGTGAGATAAGCTTCCACCATTCTCATCACCCCTGCGCTGGGATAGTCAATCTCCAAAAAACTGATCTGGTTATCCTCACAGCGTTTGAGCACTCTGCTGTAGAGATCTTGCACAGTGGTGTTGAGCTTGTCGGAGCTGGTTTCCAGCACTTTCTTGTCGGCAGGCTTAAGTTTCTCGCAGTACGTACTGTCGGCAAGTTTTCCCGCATAAATGTCTAGGAATGAGCTTAACACGTAAATCTCCGTGTTGGCATCGTTCGCATAGTTTTTGAAACGGCTGTCAGAGAGAGAGAGATACCATTCCACATATTCCGTTGAGCGCTTGACGAGCGCTGAGAGGATATGCTCACCCTCATTCACCTTGCCGAGGTCGAAATAAGCCTTAGCCATCTCCATCGACCCGCTGAAGGCCTCATGCGGCACATTATATTCAGGAATCTCTGCTTCGCATTTCTTCAGAGCTTCGAGTGCCATCTTATCCTTTCCCTCATCCACGAGGCTCTTGATGAGAAGTGCGAACCAACGTCGGTGTGTGTAGCACATTCGCATGGTGGTCTCGTCGATGTACAGCCCTTTCTGCTTGAGGTTTCCATACTTATACTTGTTCATCATGTTGTCGTACATCTTCTCAGTATCGACAACCGTGCGCTGTGCCTGATTCTCAGGGTAAGAATAAGGAGTGAACCTCCAGGCAATACCTTCCTGAATGAAGTGCTTGAACAGGTTTCCATAATTGTCGGGTCCCACGGTCGTTGACATATAGAGCGGACGTGAGAAGTTGCTCTGTCCAATCATCTCGAGCATCATTATGAAGTTCTTATATACCTGCGACTTACCAGAAAGGTCGATGACCATGCGGTCTGGAATGGAGTCGTTCTCCAGCTTCATGCCCGACTTACGTACTGCCATCTTGTCCACCTTCACGTAGAGGGAGTCGGATGGGAGGCATGACGGAATATTCGCCACAACATCCTTGACAGCCGGATCCACATTCTTGAGGACGAACTTCTGAATGGCGTTGTTGAGCTCAAACGGCTCATCGCCCCACAGCTTCTTCGCATAGTCAGGATCTTTCTCATAGGTATCCTTTATCAGGTCTTTCATCCTGAAATATTGTCCATTCTCAGACTGCCCCACTATCGGGTTGACCTCTATCGCCTCATGCTGACCTTCCACATAATCATAACGCTTCCAAGAGATAGGCAACGGTGATGATGCACCTTCTCCTGAGAACGCCGGCCGTTTCATCTGGTCGATATACCAGTCGGTCTGGAGATATGAGAGATTGCATACACGCACATCAGTTCGTTTGCCCTCAGTGTCCTCGTTATACCAGAGCGGGAAGGTGTCGTTATCGCCGTTGGTAAAAATCACTCCGTCGTGTGGAACGGTCTCAAGATAGTTGAGTCCGAAGTCGCGGCAAATCTCACGTCCGCTTCGGTCGTGGTCATCCCACGTCTGGCTCACCATCTGTGCAGGCACCACAATTGCAGGCACAGCAGCCACGGAGGCAGCCACAACCTTACTGATTTTACCTGTTCGGCTCATCCAGTCATAGATGGCAGCCACACCCAGTCCACACCAGATGGCGAAGGCATAGAACGATCCGGCGTAGGCATAGTCACGCTCACGTGGCTGTCCTGGTGTCTGATTCAGATAAAGCACAATCGCCAGACCAGTCATAAAGAAGAGGAAGAATACGACCCAGAACTGCTGGATGCCCTCTTTGCCCTTGAACGCCTGCCAAAAGAATCCGAGGAGTCCGAGGATAAGCGGCATGCAGTAGAACACGTTATGGCCCTTGTTGTTCTTCAGGTCTGAAGGCAGGTTGTCCTGGTCGCCATACATAGCATTGTCGATGAATGAGAATCCTGTGAGCCAGTTGCCGTGTTCCAATTCTCCTCCCTGGTTCTGAATGTCGTTCTGCCGTCCTGCGAAGTTCCAGAGGAAATAGCGCCAGTACATGAAATTCACCTGATAACGGAAGAAGTAAAGTAAATTATCTCCGAATGAAGGAATTTCCACAAACCCATTCTCGTTGTAATTATAGCTGACATGTTTCTTGCTTGGTGACCCAATCCAGTTCTCATACTGTTTTGCATGCGGCTTGCTGTAGATACGTGGGAAGAACATACACTGGTCGGAAGGATAGACATAGTCTATTTTTCCCGGCATAGGTATATACTCGTCTTTCTCATCAGCAGAGTGTTTTTCCTTACGCATATATTTGGGAGCACCCTCGTCAACTTTATACATGTGTTTCGCCTCATCCACATCCGGCTCAGAGGCGTAGGTAGGTCCCCAGAAGAGAGGTCTGTCGCCATACTGCTCACGTCCGAGATACTCCGCGAGCGTAAACACATCCTCAGGAGAGTTCTGGTCCATCGGAGGGTTTGCAGTGGAACGTATGACGATGACGGCATAGCTTGAATAGCCCACGGTGATGAGTGTCATGCAGAGCAGAGCAGTATTGAGCAGACGAGAGCTCACGTTTTTACTGAAATTCGTGAACAGAATGGCTGCCAAAACCACGAGCACGAGGATTCCTATCACAGCACTTCCCATTCCATGTCCGTAGAACGGAATACCGAGGAGGGCTGTGCAAACAAGGAAGGCAATCTTCGAACTGAGTGAGATTTCCTTCTGATGTGTCGTCCAAAGTGCCCAAATGAGCGCAGCAAGGAGGACAATTATATAGAAATAGAGCCCGGTGTTGAACGACATTCCCAGTCCGTTGACAAACATCAGCTCAAACCAACCGCTGACTTTTGTGATACCCGGCACCATACCGTAGAGTACAGCCGCCACAATAACGACCGAGACACCCAGCACCGCCAGCGCCCCTTTGAGATTCGGCTCCTTGCTCCGCTTGAAATAGAAGACGAGGACGATGGCAGGGATACAGAGAAGGTTTAGCAAGTGTACACCGATGGAAAGTCCGACAAGATATGAAATGAGCACGAGCCACTTGTCACTGTGCGGGTTGTCGGCGTTGTCCTCCCATTTAAGAATGAGCCAAAACACAAGTGCCGTGAAGAAGGACGAGAAGGCATATACCTCGCCTTCAACTGCGCTAAACCAGAACGTGTCGCTCCATGTGTAAATCAAGGCACCCCCTACTCCACTTGCCATGACAGCTATCATCTCTGCCATGGTGATTTTTTTTGTATCTCTCACAATCAGCTTCTTAGCCAGGTGTGTGACACTCCAGAAAAGGAAGAGGATACATCCTGCACTGAGCAGTGCCGACATGATGTTGACCATCTTCGCCACCTGGGTGGCATCGCTGGCAAATAGTGTGAAGAACTTGCCGAAAAGCATGAAGAATGGAGCTCCTGGCGGGTGTCCGACCTCCATTTTCTCAGCCGTAGTGATAAACTCAGGGCAATCCCAGAAACTGGCCGTCGGCTCAATGGTTGAGCAGTAGGTGAACGCTGCGATTGCGAACACCACCCAGCCTGTGATGTTGTTGACTAACCTGTAATTAAAGTTATTCATCTATGTATGGATTATTTTGTTGATTCCTGCCTGACAAAGGATGAATGTGATAAGAATGAATCAAATCAAGCGTTTAATTTGCAAAGTTACGAAAAAACGAGAGCAGTACAAAGAAGAAATGAAATTTTTTCTTTGTACTGCCGAGTGAAAGTAACTTCGGCGCAGCCAAAGTACAAAAAATCTGCGATTCCACATCGTTTAAACGGATTTTAAAGCAACTATTCACTTTATTTGACATTTTTTCATTAACTTCGCATGAAAATATTAACAAAAACTGTCAAATATGGCCAATTATATTTATGAACTGAAACTGAAGGTGAGGGATTACGAGTGTGACCTTCAGGGTATCGTGAACAATGCGAATTATCAGCATTACTTGGAGCATACGCGCCATGAGTTTCTGCTGGCGCACGACATCAGCTTCGCCAAGCTGCATGAGCAGGGTACCGATGCGGTTGTCGCCCGCATCAGCATGCAGTTTAAAGTGCCTCTGAAGAGCAGAGACGAGTTTGTAAGTAAACTATGGATAAAAAAAGAGGGAATAAAGTATGTGTTCATGCAGGACATCTTCCGTCTGCCCGACATGAAACTCTCTGTGAGAGCACAGGTGGATACCGTTTGCCTCATCAACGGCAGACTGGCCGACTCCCCTCAGCTGAATGAGGCGTTCGCCGATTTTTTCTAGTTTTTTCATATTCACTACTTAAAAAAACAGCGGTGGGATTATCAGCAAAGATAATCCCACCGAAAATGATGTTTTTATTCTCAGAATTTAGAATGAGAATCTGTTGTTTTTCTACCCTGCCATGATGTTAATCCCTGTTAGTTTCGGACATACATAAAGTAAGTCCCTACGAACCCAATTTTTTACTTGACGGGTCGGATTAAGAGTCCGATACAGCGTGCGGCTTCATTCACCTTGTGTTGCGTATCATCCAAAAGCATCTGATTAGCCATGTACGCATAGTCGGCTGACTGCTCTGCTGACCAATAGGCGCATTGACGGTAGTGGGGCAAAGCCCCCCAGCGGTAGCCTGCTCCCGGTATGAAGATACTGTTTCCGTTCTTTCCCGTCACTTTCGCACCCTCAATCCCATTGAAAATTAACCATTCGAACGTGCAGTCATCGATAATAGCCTGACAGTCAGCCATAGAAGGCATAGTCCAGCTGCCTCCCCATTCCTTTCGAGCCACATCATAGCCAGTTCCGGCGATATTGTTGCCAAGTGCCTGACAAGCTTCCTGCGTGCCGTCGCAAAGAGAGTAAGTGTCCCAGTTATAAGTCCAATACGTCTTCACGTCAGTCTCTCCCCATGCATAGAATCCGCCGTATTCCCATGGTGTCCTTGCCCCCACATTGCAGCATGCCCATTTCTTCCCCGTTCCCAGATCGATTTCATGCGGGTGGTTGCTGTCGGGGCACAGTCCGGCGGTCACTGCAGGATCTGAAGTCGTATCTTTGACAATGGGCCTGACTGGCAATCTGCTGACACGCGACAGACTCAATAAATTATAATAACCCGCGTCGGTGTTAAAATAATATGCCGCAAAAGGAAAAGTTGGAGACATCAGAGATGTCCAGTATAAGCAGTCGGAGTTCAATTTTTCCGTTCCGCCATGTTCCGAACCGTAGCCCGCGGCAGGCATGAAGATGCTGTTGCCGTTCTCAGCTTTAAACAATTGTCCGTAAATTCCTTTAATGGAAAACCATTCCATCTCACAATGCTCACCAAGCAAATTAAACTGTTCAAATCCAGGCAAACGCCAAGGCGATCCTAACACAGCATGAGCGGCATCATAGCTGGTATCTCCAATGTCGTTTCCAACATATTCGCATCCATCCCTTGTCCCGTCACACAGCTTATAGTCTGCCCATGTGTAAAGCCTTTTATCTTTGGGTTCGGTCTCGCCCCATGCATAGTAATCACCATATTCCCAAGGATTTGCGGCACCGAGATTGCAGCAGAGCCATTTTCCTGCTTTTCCCATGTCGATGATGTGAGGATGGTTTTTGTCGGGACAGATGTTGAAGAACACAGCCGGGTCGATGTTCTCGTCCTCGATATTCTCATCAAGAATTGGACGTACCATACAGCCCACGCAGCGATTAAACCCCTGGATAGGTGTACCCATAGAGCTGTCAACATAAAACCCACGTGCCACATTAGGTATATACGAATGGCGCATAGAGGTCCAATAGGCAGTTTTAACCTCAATCTCTTCTATATCCGAGCGGACAGTGGCAAACGGAATGAAGATGCTGTTTCCGTTCGTGGCAGTGTATGTCATGCCGGGCACACCATTCAGCACAGTGGAGTCTTTCTGGCATCCGCTTTGGAAAAGCTGCATGAACTGTTCATCGGAAGGCATCCGCCAGAGGCTGCCCCAATTCACATGAGCCGGATCATAGTCTGTGTAGGAAATGTCACTGCCAAGATCATGACATTTGTAGTAATCACCGTCACAATGAATATAAGTTGACCAGTCGTATTTTTCCTTTGGCTCAGTTTCTCCCCATGCATACTGTCCGCCGGTCTCCCATGGTGCGGAAGCTCCCACATTGCAGCATGCCCATCTGCCTCCATAGCCCATGTCGATGGCATGTGGGTGGTGGTTGTCGGGACATATTCCGGCAACAACCGCCGCATCGGGCTGCTCTGGTTCCGGATTCTCCTCACCTCCGTTTGCCATGATATTGATAATGGCGACAACATCACTGATATTTGTGTCGCCGTCGGCGTTGACGTCGGATGTGGCCTTGAAGGTGGTGTCGCCCGCCATGGTATTGATGACAGCCACCACGTCGCTGATATCCACCTTGCCGTCGTGGTTCACATCACCTTTAGGATAATGCTGCTCCTGATATTGAATCGTCACTATCTGGTTTTTCACTGGCAGCTTGCCAATACACACGGCGTGGTTGGAGAATGCCGCGCCTGCAGGGTCTGTGATGGCGAGTCCGTCGTTCAGTCGCAGACTCTGCAGGTTGACAATGCTTCCGGTAGTGCCAAGCGCCTTAATGACAGTTTCTTCGCCTGTTGCGGCGAGTATTCCCTTGTAGAGTTTAACTAGTTCCTTACCCGATGTGGTGGAACCTCCGCTAATGGCAAACTTTCCGCTCCGCACATTCAGGTTCAGGTTGCTGACTCCCATTCCGGCATTGAGCAGCAGACCGCAGGCACTGCCGCTTACATTCAGTGTGGCTGTTCCGACACCTTCGATAATCGTGACATTGTCCAGCACGATTCCTACGCCATCGGTTACGTTTGACTGCACCAGCACAGTCTCTGACACTTTCACAGTCAGTCCCTCGATATCATGCTGAATGGCTTTGCCGCTTTTGTCCACCAGCTCCACATTCTTCAGCGCGAGCGTTTTCGACTTAGGGTCAAATATCGCCGCTCCGTTACGTTTTGTCAGGGTGACTCCGTCGATGACGGTGAGGTTCTTACAGTTTTCCGCGGTCACTTTTGTGCCACAGATATATAGCTCCTGTGCCTTCATGGTGATGAAAGCAGACAGCGTGAGCACACAAAAACTAAAAAATCTGAACAGTCGTATCATTGTCTCAACAATTTAAAAGGGTTTGTTTCGACAAAGATACGACTATTCAGTAAATCAAACAAAAAATCAGAGGATTTTCTTATTCTTTATTATTTTATATACACTTTTACTGTGTAATTTTAAAACTTATAGGTGCGTTTGGGATTCTTGGGAAACCACCCTTTCTGAACGCGCTTCTCCTGTGCGAAGAGTTCACCTATTCCCCAGAAAGCGGAGAAGGCGAATGAGCCGAGAATGGCAGAGAGCGTGATGCTCTCAACAAACAGTGAGAATCCGAGTGCGATAAGTCCGGCAAGGAGCCATGTCCACCAGTATTTCGTTCCCCAGTAATACTCCATTTTGATGACAAGGGGATGGAAGAGTCCGATGATAAGGAAGGTGGAGGCACCGATGATGAGTCCGTCGAAATGCATACAGTCTATTCTTCTTCGCCGTCAACAGGCCTGATTGGAATTTCTTTCATGATGCTCTGATCGAGGGAAATCAGCGTCTCTGTGGAATCCACTCCGTGAATGCCCTGGATTCGGTTGTTGAGCAGGTCCATGAGCTGCTCGTTGTCGCGCGCATAGAGTTTGACGAGCATGGTGTAGGGTCCGGTTGTGAAATGGCACTCCACAATTTCAGGGATATTCTTCAGCTCATCCACCACTTTCTTGTACATCGACCCTTTCTCGAGTCGTATGCCTACGTATGTGCATGTGGAATAGCCAAGGCTTTTGGGGTTGACATGATATCCCGACCCCACGATGACATTGAGGTCGATAAGCCGTTGCACACGCTGATGGATGGCTGCACGTGACACACCACAGGCCGTTGCAACTTCCTTGAACGGAATCCTGGCGTTGCCGGCTATGATTTTGAGGATTTGCAAGTCCAACTTGTCTATTTTCTCCATAAGAACAGTTTGTTTTTTGAATTTGTTTACAAAAGTATTAAAAAAATAGTGAAATCACACAAAAAGTATGAAAAATCTTTGTTTTTATTCAAAAAAATATCAAAAAATGGGTGTTTTGCAAACAAATTGTCAAAATACGATGATAGTTTATTTTAAAATTTGCATGATAAAAACATTATTTCATACAATATAGTCAGCAACAGAATAATTTGGGATTAAACGAGCACAATTTCTCCTTTTCCATTCATCTCGAGAATAATGTCGGAGAAACTGCTGTAGTAAGAGCCCAAGAAATAGGATGTGCGGGAGAGGATGAACATCTCAGCCACGGCATCCCGCATACCCTGTAGCGTCTGACGTGAAGCCGGCTGGGGCGAGCAGACGATACGGCCTGGGAAAAGCTGGTTGAGCTGCCGCTTCACCTCCTCGGAGTCGGTTGCGAGATAAAACTGCGAGGGGTTGAGCTGGCGCATACGGTCAATAAAAGCCTCCACCGGACTTTTGCTGATGCTGACCGCATTGTCGGTGCGCCGGATATGCACGCCCACTACGTCGGGCGACAGCTCTGAGAGCCGTTTGGAAGCGGCATCGAGAATATCCTGCTTTGGCAGAAAGCAAGAACTGTAAAGCGATGAGTCGGCAGGATAGAATCCCAGTCCGCTCGAAATTAAAATATTTCTCCCTTTGGCCAGTTCTAACAGCCGTTCGGGTGTGTGCTGCAATTCAGCCAGCTGAGGGTCAAAAAAAGTCTGTTCATACCCTATCTGCAACAGACGAGGTATGAACAGATTACGTTTGCATGGAGGAAGGAAAGCGATGTTTTTCCATCCCGGGATTTCCTCCACCTGAAAGAACGACGTCGGCTCAAACAGCTCATCGAAGCGAGCGTTCAGCCCCTTGTCACGCAACCATACTATCCTCAGTGGCAGAGCGGCATGCTTAGCCAGTGCTGAAGCTGAGAGGATGGCGCGCATCCGGTTGGCAAGTCCGCCCAAAGGAGCCAGCGTCAGAGTCATGTGTCAAAGGTGGTTCAAAAAAACTGATTTTAAATCAACTGTTATTTCTTGGGTTTTGCAGGAACCACCGTAGGTTTTACTGTATTCACAGTGGGTCTGGCAGGATTCGCAGTTGTTTTTGCAGGGGCCACGACAGGCTCTATCTCCAGCAGCTCGACGGTGAAAATCAGCGTTGAGAAGGGAGGAATCTTACCAGCTGCACGCTCACCGTATGCGAGGTTGTAAGGGATGTAAAGCTCCCATTTTGAACCTACAGGCATGAGGCAGAGTGCCTCTGTCCATCCCTTTATCACCTGGTTGCACTTGAACGATGTCGGCTCCTTGCGCTTATACGACGAGTCGAACTCTGTCCCGTCGATGAGATGCCCCTCATAGTTCACCTTCACCTTGCTTGTGGCCTTCGGTTTTTCTCCTGTTCCCTCGGTAATCACCTTATACTGCAAACCACTGGGAAGTTCCACCACACCTGGCTTGGTGCGGTTCTCAGCGAGGAACTGCGCGCCTTTCACTTTGTTCTCTCCATACTGCTTCTCGAGGTTATCCTGCTTGCGTGCCTCCATCTGGCTTTGGAATTTCTTCATCGCATCGGGCGACTTCATAGCGTCAGTACCATAAAGCCCGGCAAATATACCGTCTGCCACGATTTTCGGGTCGATTTTCATGTCGGGGTCAGCTGAATAATAGTCTTTCGTGAGGCTGGCAGCCATCTGCTCTATCTGTGATCCAATGGTCATACCCTGAAAATAAGCAGATTTCTCCTTGTCATCAGGTGCCACACCCAAACGGTCAACAATACCCTCACTGAACTTGTCAGTATAGACACTGTCAACATTCAGCTGCTTCTTCATGTACTCTTTCAGTCCGTCAGCCTGTGACAGTCCGAAAATATAGGCGATGGAGTCGCCTCCATTGGTAAGTGGATGCGTCGGTACCTGGAAAGCCGGTTGTGCCGTCAGTCCAGTCTGAGCCGTTGTGAGGTCAACCACTTCAGCACCCTTGTTCTTGGCAGCTTTCTTAGCAGCCTTCTCAGCCTCCTTGGCGGCCTTCTTTGCCGCCTTGGCAGCTTCCTTCTCAGCTTTCAGTGCAGCCTTGTCTGTAGGCTTATCCTGAGCAGAAGCCATGTTGACGGCGCATACCATCAACACGGCTAAAGCAAATAATTTCTTCATTTTTCTTTAAATAAACGGATTCAAAAAACACCCATCCTGGGCAAATTGTTTTTTCATCCTGCTTTTTACTGAGCAGGGATAGTAACAGGAGCTGGAGCGGAACCAGAAGCCTTTGGAGCTGGAGTTTTCACAGTTGTGATGGTGAAAATCAGTGTGGAGAACGGCTTGATAGGTCCCATCTCTCGTGAGCCGTAACCCTGCTCCTGAGGAATCACCACTTCCCATTTTGCACCCATCGGCATGATTTTGAGCACTTCCACCCATCCTGGAATCACACTCGGACGTTTCATGTTCACCTGAATCGGGTCTTTTCCCTCAGATGAGTCGAATGTTGAGTCGTTGATGAGCACACCCTTATAGTCACATGTAACGACAGAATCAGCGTTCATGGCACTTCCTGCCCCCGGCTCAATCACCTTATAAAGCACGCCGTTAGGAAGGGCTTTATACTCACTGTCCTTCTTCTTCTTTGCGATGAATTCCTCGTTCTGCTTTTTCCATTCTCCATATTTCTTTGATAGGTTTTCGTCGCGCAGTTTCTGTGTACGCTCAGTAACCAAATCGTTGGCAGCTTTCAGCGCATTCTCTTTAGCCTCGCCATCAGCCATTTTCAGACCTTCAATTAGTCCGGCAACAATCTGCTCGGTTCCTATACGCTGAGTGGAATCCTCACCAAACACCTCCATAGTAAGCCCCTTGGCGATGCCCTGAACCTGCTCACCCACCTGAAGTCCGCGGTTGTAAGCTGCTGCTGCCTTACCTGTTGCCTCAGCACCTTCTTTCATACCCTTGATGAAGTCATCAATATAAGCAGAGTCAACACCAAGCTGGAACATCATATACTGTTTCAGACCGCCTGACTGTGCCAGACCCAAGTTATACGCCAGCGAATCGATGCCGGCATCCTTCACTACAGGAGCCAACTTATCATCATCACCTTTACCGTTGCTTCCTCCCTTATTGCAGGAAGTTACCATCACGGCTGCCATAGCAACCGCAAAAAACATCATTTTTTTCATTGTTTAATTTTTTTATTTAGAGTTGAGATTAATAATCGGAATAATCAGAGTACCTCAATCAGCTCAACATCGAAGATGAGGGTTGCGTATGGCGGAATCATGCCACCCGCTCCACTTTCTCCGTATGCAAGAAGATAAGGTATGTAGAAACGGTATTTAGCTCCTTCCGACATGAGCTGGACACCCTCAGTCCATCCTGCAATCACCTGGTTAAGTCCAAAAACAGCCGGCTCGTTACGCTTGTAGGATGAGTCGAACACGGTGCCGTCGATAAGCGTTCCCTCATAATGGCAACGCACCTGGTCGGTGGCTTTCGGCTTTTTGCCGTTACCTTCCACCAGCACCTCATACTGAAGCCCGCTCTTTGTGGTGATGACACCAGGACGTCCTGCATTGTTCTGCAGGAACACTCTACCCTCTTCAAGAGCTTTCTTTCCTTTCTCTGCCTGCTGAGCCTTCATCTGCTTCTCCTGCTCTGCGAAGAAAGCATTGACAATCTGCTGTGCCTCTGAGTTTTTCACTTTAAGTTCGTTATCCTGCAACACATCTACGATGCTTTGTGCAAAGTCCTCCATGACTAAGGCGTCTTTCAGCCCCATCTGTTTGAGCTGTTGTCCGATTCCCAGACCCAGCGCATAACTTAATTTATCCATTATTTAATTCTTTAATAAAGACAAGAAGACAAGAAGACAAGATGTTAGTCTTGAAAAAAGTTGCTTCTTGAATCTGTCACTTTTTGCTAACTATTTCTTTTATTTTCGATTACCAACCTGCAAAGTTAGTAAAAATAAATGAAGAATGAAGAACGAAGAATGAAGAATTTGCCGAAACAGCTATTTTTTAATTAATTTTTAACGATTTAGGGTCTTCTGGACTTATTTCATCAGCTATTGGTGTTCCAAATTTATTGATGATAGTCTCTGCCTCTTTCAATAGCTGGAACAACTCTTCCATGCTCTCAGCACGGAGGATTTTGATGCGAGTCTTGCGGAAGTCGTGAATTCCTTTAAACAGGGGTGAGTTGGCAAGATGGCGGCGAACATGCATGATACCTCCCAACTCAGTGGCTTTACGAGGGTTATCTGTTCGGCTGAGCGAACACTCCACGCTGTCGTGCACCTGCCGTCGTAGCACGTTCATCTTCCATTCCGTAGTCATGTCAGTGGTGACACGTCCCTGGTCGAGATACTCCCTGATTTCCTTGAATATCCAAGGCCTTCCGAACGAAGCCCTTCCCACCATCACGGCATCCACTCCGTATCTCTCAAAAGCCTCTGCAGCTTTCTCGGGTGAGTCGATGTCACCGTTGCCGATAATCGGGATATGCATCCGGGGATTGGCTCTGACTGATCCGATATAGCTCCAGTCAGCCTCACCCGTGTACATCTGGCTGCGGGTCCGTCCGTGGATGGTGATTGCAGCGATTCCGCAGTCCTGCAGCTGCTCAGCCAGATCCACGATAATTTTACTCTCGTGATCCCATCCCAGACGAGTCTTCACGGTGACTGGTGTATTGACCGCCTTCACTACAGCTCTCGTGATATCGAGCATAAGCGGGACATTACGAAGCATACCAGCCCCGGCACCTTTTCCTGCCACTTTCTTCACCGGACAGCCGAAATTGATATCGATGACATCTGGCTTCGACTCGTTCTCTATGATTTTCGCCGCCTCCACCATGGAATCGACATCACGTCCATAAATCTGTACGGCTACGGGCCGTTCAGCATCCTGAACCACGATTTTCTGCAGGCTACGGTTCACGGAGCGAATCAGTGCATCAGCACTGACAAACTCGGAATAGACCATGGATGCACCGAACTCCTTACATAGGAGACGGAAAGCCAAGTCTGTGACATCCTCCATGGGAGCAAGCAGGACAGGTTTATTTCCTAAGTCGATATCTCGGATTTTCATAGAAACAGGAATATATTTTAATTCAGTTTTTTTTTACAGGAATTACAGGAATTTATAGAATTATTTCTGAGTGAAAAGTGTATTCTTGGAGCAGCGAGAGCAAAGATGAACTTGTTCAGTATTTGCCGAGCCGTGAAAAAGATTCAACGAAGTGAAAAGTGTATTTACTTTGGTAAATGATAAGTTTACTGATGATTTTCATTCTTCATTTATATCCATTTTTTCGATGCAGCGTCGTGCTGCATCGATGGAAAAGCCTCTGCCGACAGCGAAACGGAGAAGTTTCATACAGCGGTCGTAATCATTTTTGTAGGTGATCTGCCGGTTTTTGGCAATGAGCAGGTCCATGAGAGTCCGTTCAGCCTCGTCGTCGTTGAGCTCAGTCAGTCCGTCGGCAATGTCCTCGTCGCTGATACCTTTCATCTTCAGCGCGCGTGCGATTTTGTCACGCCCCCAGCGGTTGAAACGGAACTTGCTTCTCACAAATGCGTGGGCATAGCGGTTCTCATTCACATAACCATCAGAGGTGAGCCGTCGGATAATACGATCATCAGCCCCTTCTGGCAACAGCCATGCCTTCATTTTATGGCGGATGTCGCTCAGACAGTATTCCGCACGTGCACAGAGAGCCGCAAGACGTGATAACGCCTCTTTTTCGCTCATCACTTTTTGCTTAAGTTCCATTTATTTAAAAAGGAGTTAAATTGGGAGTTAACGAGTCTGCAACTCGTGGACGATAGTTTTGCAAATGAGATTTGATTAAGAAATAACTATAAGCTAATCACTCCTCTGACTATCCGCTGGTTGTCGAACTGGTCGTTGACCACCTGCACTTTGATAAAGCCATTGGTTTTCAGCAGTTCAGCCACATCATCAGCATATGCGCGGTTTGTCTCGAAATAGATTTTTCCGTCTGAGTTGAGGTGTTGGCGTGCAAACAGGGTGATGGCCCTGTAGAAGCGGAGCGGGTCGTCGTCAGGGACGAAAAGTGCGGTATGCGGCTCAAAGTCGAGCACCTGCCGCTCCATCTCAGCCTCTTCACTTGTGCAGACATATGGGGGATTACTTACAATAATATCAAAGTGGTCTGCTGACTGCTGTGGCAAAAGGATGTCTTTCAGCTGGAATTTCACATCCAGACCATTTTTCAAAGCATTATGGTGTGCCACTTCAAGCGCTTTCTCCGACACGTCCCAAGCTGTCACCCTTGTATCAGGCATCTGATGTTTGACAGCGAGCGCGATACATCCGCTGCCTGTCCCAATATCGAGCACTTTGCCATCATTCAGTCCTTTGTTCTCGCTGATGAGCAGCCTGACGAGGTCTTCTGTCTCGGGACGGGGAATCAGCACCGCAGGGCTAACTTTGAGTTCCAGACCCATGAATACAGTCTTCCCGATGACATACTGCACCGGTTCCCCCTGCTCCACTCTCCGTGCGGCAGCCCTCAGTTTCTCTTTCGTCTCTTCAGGGAGCTCCGCATCTCTGCCCGTCAGCACATCCACGGTGGAAAGTCCGCCAATATGCTCAAACAAGAGCAACGTGATAGCCCTCGCCTCCCCTTCACCTAAAAGGTGAGCAAGCCTTCGTTGCAATTCCAATCTTAAAGAATCGGTCATCATACCCTCAAGAATCAGAGCGTCTGCATGTCGTTGAGTTTTTTGTAATAGCCGTCGGCCTGCAGCAGCTCTTCGTGGGTGCCCTGCTCCACAATTTGTCCTTCATGGAGCACATAGATGATATCGGCATTTTTGATAGTTGAGAGCCGGTGTGCGATGGCAATAGTAGTTCTCGACTTCATCAGCCGGAAGAGTGCGTCCTGCACGAGTTTCTCCGATTCGGTGTCGAGAGCGGATGTCGCCTCGTCAAGAATGAGTATGGGCGGGTTTTTCAGGATGGCCCTTGCGATGGATATCCGCTGCCGCTGACCTCCAGAGAGTTTTCCTCCACGGTCGCCCACTATGGTGTCGTAACCTTGTTCGCTCTCCATGATGAACTCATGCGCATTAGCTATTTTCGCAGCCTCCTCCACCTGCTCTCTGGTTGCTCCCTCCACACCGAATGCGATGTTGTTGAAGATAGTGTCGTTGAAGAGAATAGCCTCCTGATTCACGTTTCCGATAAGTGCCCTGAGTGACTTGATTTTCAATTCGCGAATGTCTGTGCCGTCAATGGTGATGGTTCCGCTGTTAAGTTCGTGATAGCGTGGTATTAAATCGACGAGTGTGGATTTTCCAGATCCTGACTGCCCCACCAGTGCCACAGTCTGTCCTTTTGGAATTTTCAGGTTGATATGATGCAGAATCTCCCGCTGATTGTTGTATGAAAAGGACACGTCTTTCAGCTCGATTCCCTCATAGAGTCCACCGATATCTTTTGCGTCGGTTTTCTCCTTGATATTATTTTCCGCCTTCAGGATTTTGTTGATTCTTTCCATTGATGCCATACCCTTCTGAATAGAGTATCCTGCCTTCGACAGCTCTTTGAGCGGCTGGAGAATAGTGTATAGAATGACGAGATAATAGATGAACGTGCTGGCATCGATGGTGGAACTTCCTGAGAAAATGAGCGTTCCTCCGAACCAGAGGACGACCACAATCATAAGTGTGCCAAGAAACTCACTGACTGGATGCGCCGCTGACTGTCGGATAGCCACCTTCATTGCAGCCGACCTGTGTTCGTTGTTCACCTTCACGAAGCGTTGCTCCATCTTCTTCTCCGCCACAAACGCCTTGATGATACGCAGTCCGCCGAGTGTCTCCTCAATGATGCTGAGTCCGTCGCTCCATTTCGACTGGGCATAGAGCGACTTTTTCTTGAGTTTTTTTCCTATCCTTCCGATCCCGAACGCCATAAGCGGCACAACCAGGAGTGTGAAGAGTGTGAGCTGCCAGCTGATGGTAATCAGCGTTACGATATAAATAAGAATGAAAATCGGATTTTTTATCACCATGTCTAACGAGCTGGTGATGGAAGCATCCACCTCGTTGACATCAGTCGATACACGGGCTAGGATGTCGCCTTTCCGCTCCTCGGAGAAAAACGCAAGCGGCAGTGCGAGAATCTTCCTGTAGATGTTTGCCCTGATGTCTCTCACGATGCCTGTCTTAATGGGCATGAGGCAAGCCGACCCCGCGAAATAACTGCCAGTCTTAAGCAACGTCATGAAGGCAAGCCCCAGTCCAAGCAGCAGGAGTGTGGTGGCCTGTCCGTAGTGGTTGATGAGCTGCTGCGAATAATAATAAAGGTTGTTGAGTGCCACATCCTTGAGACTTCCGTCGCTGAATGACATCAGGTGGTATGTACCTTTGTCAATTTGGAAAAGAATGTTGAGGATAGGCAGCAGAAGCGTAAAGGAGAATACATTAAAAAATGCGGACAGCACATTGAACGACAATGTGCCAGCCACGAATTTCTTGTAAGGAGCGAAATAATGCCCCATGATTTTGAAGAATTCCCTCATAGCGATACTTTTTGTACCCGTTATTTTTTTCTTCCGAAATCAGCGGGAATCTCTCCCCACCGCTCGGTGTTCCATTTGATGATTTTATTCGGATAGGTGTTGGTGCGCAGCCAGTTCTCAGCCCGTTGGATGATGTTGTGCAGTCGTGCGTTCTCTGGTGTGAGCGGGAGAGTGGTCTTGGCTTTGCGGTTTCTCACCCATGCCATGCCAGAGATGCTGTCGGAATAGATGGTCTTGCTGGATCCAGCCTTCTTAAGCAAGGCAAGCGCATGTACGATAGCGAGAAACTCACCTATGTTATTTGTTCCGCTAATTGGTCCGAAATGGAAAACCTGCTGCCCTGTTCGCAGGTCAATCCCCTGATACTCCATAGGTCCTGGATTTCCGCTGCATGCAGCATCCACAGCGATGGCATCTGCCTCCACCTCCATGGGCAGCGGCAGGACGGTATCGTGTCGATAGTCGGGAGGATTGATAAGCGGCATGATTTTTGTTTTTTTTAAGTCTGATTAATCGGAGTAATCAGAAAAATCAGAAAATCCGATTGTCAACTACATTCTTTCCGGCATCTGGATGCCGAGGAGTCCCATGCCGAGCTGTGCTACTTTGGCAACGTTCTTTGAGAGCAAAAGGCGGAACAGCTTTTTCTGCTCGTCTGTCTCGCTGAGTATGTAGAAGTCGTGATAGAACTGGTTATATTCTTTTGTCAGCTCATAGCAGTAGTTGGCGATTCCCGAGGGGCTATAGTCCTGACCTGCCTGCCGGAGCGCTGTTGTGAATCCGTTGAGTTTCTGGATAAGTTCCACCTCTTTCTCGCTTAGTTCCACCTCACCTTCAAATGATTCGGGTATGTTGATGCCGGCCTCTTGCGCCTTACGCAGAATCGACTTGATACGTGCGTAGGTGTATTGTATGAACGGTCCTGTGTTGCCGTTGAAGTCGATGCTCTCCTCGGGGTTGAACAGCATGTTCTTGCGTGCATCCACCTTGAGGATGAAATACTTCAAAGCTCCCATGCCCACTTTCTCTGCGATGTCGCGTGCCTCGTCGTCTGGTATATCCACCTGCTTGGTCCGCTCTTTCGATGCCTCGAACGCATCGTTGACCATCTGGTCCATCAGTTCATCAGAATCGACCACGGTACCCTCACGTGATTTCATCTTTCCGTTAGGGAGCTCCACCATTCCGTAGGAGAAATGTACGAGGTCCTTTCCCCATTTGAATCCCAGTTTGTCGAGCAGTATCGACAGCACTTGGAAATGATAGTTCTGCTCGTTGCCCACCACATAGATCATCTTGTCGATAGGATAGTCTTGGAAACGGAGTTTGGCTGTTCCGATGTCCTGAGTCATATACACCGACGTTCCGTCGCTTCGTAGGAGCAGCTTCTCGTCGAGTCCCTCAGCTTCGAGGTTCGCCCATACCGACCCGTCGTCGCGGCGGTAGAAGAGCCCTTTTTCCAGCCCCTCCATCACCTTCTCCTTTCCTTCAAGATAGGTGTCGGACTCGTAGTAAATCTTGTCGAACGAAACACCCATTCGCTTGTATGTCTCATCAAATCCGGCATACACCCATTCGTTCATCATCTTCCATAGGCTTCGCACCTCCGGGTCGTTCTGCTCCCACTTCACGAGCATCTCGTGTGCCTCTTTAATGAGTGGTGCCTCCTGCTTGGCGCGCTCCTTGGCAGCCTCCTCGTTCATGCCTTCAGCCATGAACTGTTCAGCAAGCTGCCTGCACTCCTCACGGTAGTGTTTGTCGAACGCCACATAAAAATCGCCGATGAGGTGGTCACCTTTGATGCCAGTGGACTCAGGTGTGGCTCCGTCTCCCCATTTCTGCCAGGCTATCATAGACTTGCAGATATGTATGCCGCGGTCGTTGACTATATTGGTCTTCACCACCTTATTTCCGTTCGCCTCGACGATACGAGCGAGCGATGACCCTAGCAGGTTATTGCGCATGTGTCCGAGATGTAACGGCTTGTTGGTGTTGGGCGATGAATACTCTATCATCACAAGCGGACTATCATCGGTCGGCTCAATAAATCCGAACTTTTCCTCCTTATTGATGTCGTTGAGCAGGGCAATCCATGCCTGCTGACTGATGACTAGGTTAAGGAATCCCTTCACCACGTTGTAGGCTGCCACCACGTCGGCTGCATTGTTTTTAAGGTATTCACCCAGTTCTGTGGCAGTCGCCTCCGGCGACTTGCGTGCCATCTTCACAAAAGGAAACACCACAACAGTGAGGTTGCCCTCAAACTCTTTTTTTGTCTTCTGCAGCTGCACCTGTGCAGGCTGTAGCTCTGCCCCATAAAGTGCCCTTACGCCATCAATCACGGCGTCTATGATTTTCTGTTCTATTGTCATTTCATTAAATTTTTTTGCAAAGTTACGAAAAAAAGGGGAAATATAGTTTTTAGTTGCTAGTTTTTAGTTGTTAGTTCTTAGTTTTTAGTTGTTAAATCTGAAACTGGAATTAAAAACAAATCCGCCGGACGCATCGCAAAAGGATGGTCTGGCGAATTTTGCTTCTTTTTTTGTATTGATTCAGAAAAAATGATACTTCAGGAGTTTTCCGAAAATCTGATTCTGGAATGCTCTTTCAGGATTTATTTGTCGTTAAATATTTCTGCCAGCTTTTTCTCTATGGCCTCACCGAGCGGACCGCGGGCAATGATGGTGCCGTCGGGAGCAAAGAGGATGGAGTAAGGAACACTAAGAATGCCGTAAGTTTCCATTGCCTTGGTTTGTGTGTTTAGTAATTGAGGGAAAGTGATGTGATGCTTTTCGATGGCAGCACGCGTTTTTTCCGCATCCTCACTGACGGCAATGCCGAGCACGGTCAGTCCACAGCTCTGATATTTTTGGTGGATTTCGTTCAGTTTAGGCATCTGCGCAAGACAGGGAGTACATGTGGATCCCCAAAAGTCTGCCAGTATGTAGCGGCCTTTTCCCACATAATCAGACAAACGGCAAATCTTACCGTCAACTTCAGCCTCCACGTCGATGAACTTGGTTCCTTCCCCCGTTTTCACGTTTGATTCCATCATTGACTTAAAGAAAGTGAGATCTTCGTATAAATCCGGCTTGGTCTTTAGCCAAGGTGCTATCTTATCGAACATTTCCAGCCATGTGGCAGGGGTAAGATAATTGACGGCTTCCTCCCGCAGGAGATACAGTCCGAGGATATCTGACGTATGTCGGCTGATGACATCTATTGCCGTAGCCTCAATCTGTCCGGTCTCTTCCTTACCCATGTCTGCCGTAGAGACAGTTCCAGTTCCACCTCTGAACTTCTTCATCCGCTCAATCAGCCACTGAGAGGTCACTTCACTTTCTTTCTTTTTAAACAAAATGTAATCTTCACAAAGGGAAGTGCCTATCTGTTTAGGGCGAAAAAGACCGGTTTTCCCAATAATCGTTGTCGTGCCTCCACCAAGGAAAACAGGAAAAAGATGCATTCTCCCGTCATCAAAAATAATCCCGCAGATGGTCGTGTCGGGAAGTTCCCCTTCTACCGGATTAATCTTTCCATTGGTGATGTTAACTGTAGCGACTTCCGTCCCGCTATGAACATACAAGTCTCTCAATGTTGCTTTCCCTGTAAAAGTAGAGTCACCAATGTTTCCTTCCAATCGGTAGTGAACCTGCGAATGCGCCGTCAGTGCGACAAGCACGAGCATCGTGGAAAGGATGGTTTTCTTATTCATGTATTAATCTGGATTACTTTGTTAGTAAAGATATTTGTCGTAAAATTACATCATTATTATTAAAACACAAAATATTTTTGGCAAAGATAGATTTTTTGTCCGCGAATTAAACATATTTAAAGGATTTATAAAAAGAATTGCCATTCTTTATTTAAGTTTGGAAATAACTAAAGGGTACTTCTATAAATTAGTTTTTATTATTTCATGGGTGCTCTATTGTGCTTCGACGCTTTACGTTTCTTAGCGGCATCTTTGTCCTTTTGCCTTGAACCATAGCTCGCTATGCTTCTGCGGCTGCAAGAACAAATCTGCTCGCTAATAAACTGTAAATCGTCTGAAGCTAATTTATAGAACTACCCTAAAAGGAGTTCATTCTTTGAATGGGAGTTAACGAGCCTTGGCTCGTGGACATTTGAGTGTGATTGTTCGACAGCCGGCAGTATCCAGTACAAGTGAAGAGTGAAATCTGATATCAGATTTGGAAAATTCATTTTTTTGGATTAAATTTGCAATTAAGAGACTTAACTTATTGATACTTAATAATGTAAATATTATTTATTAAATTGATTATCAAAGAGTTAACCAAAAACTGTTCCACGTGAAACAAATTGCGTATGCATTCAAAGGCCGGAGACTGGCCAAACAGAGAAAAGCAGACAGTAGAATTGTTCCACGTGAAACAATCAGGACAAACGCAAAAACAGAATAATATGACAAAGGATGATGAGCGAATAGAGCGGTTAAAGAACATAGTGCTGAACCTGCCCGAATGTCCAGGTTGTTATCAGTATTTGAATGGGGAGGGCACGATTATCTATGTGGGCAAGGCGAAGAACCTGAAACGCCGGGTTTCATCGTATTTCAACAAGAATGTGCAGACGAGCAAGACCCTTATACTGGTGTCGAAAATCGAGGATATCAAGTATATTGTCGTGGGAAGCGACGAGGATGCGTTGTTGTTGGAGAACAACCTCATCAAGAAATATCAGCCTCGTTATAACATACTGCTGAAGGATGGCAAGACCTACCCTTCGGTCTGTGTGACGAAAGAGGAATTCCCGAGGGTATTCAAGACACGAAATCTGACAGAGCGTGGTGGTTTCTTCTATGGGCCGTTCTCTCATCAGATGACACTTAACAACATGCTTGATCTCATTGACAGGATGTACAGCATCCGCAAATGCCGGCTGGCTCTCACAGAGGAAGGAGTGAACGAGGGGAAGTTTAAGACCTGTCTGGAATACCACATCAAGAAATGCAAAGGACCTTGTGTGGGAAAGCAGACACGGGAGGATTACATGCGCGAGGTGGAAGAAGTGAAGGAGATATTGAAAGGAAACACACGTGTTGTCTGTGACCGTCTGCTTGTGGCGATGCAACAATTAGCAGAGGAGATGCGTTTTGAGGAAGCTGAACTGTTGAAACGGCGGTATCTGTTGGCAAAGGAATTCGTAGAGAAGAGCCAGGTGGTGACCAACTACGACTATGACATCGATGTGTTCAGCATAGCCGATGAGGAGAACGTGGCATACATAAACTATCTCCATATCACCCAAGGATGCATCAACCAGGGTTTCACATTCGAGTACAAGAAAAGGATTGACGAGCGTGCTGAAGATGTGCTCGCATTAGGTATAGCAGAGATGCGCAGCCGCTATAAGAGCAAAGCGAAAGAGATAGTAGTGCCGTTCGCAATGGACATTGAAATGAAAGACGCTGAATTTTTAGTTCCTCAAAGAGGAGAGAAGAAACATCTGCTCGACCTGTCGATGGCAAACGTACGACAATATAAGTTCGACAAAATGAAGCAGGCTGAGAAACTGAATCCTGAGCAGCGTGCAACGAATCTGATGCGTGAACTGCAGCGGAAATTAGGACTTGAAAAACTGCCAATGACCATTGAGTGTTTCGACAACTCCAACATTCAGGGCAGTGACGCAGTAGCAGGCTGTGTGGTGTTCAAACAGGCGAAACCATCGAAAAACGACTACAGAAAATATAATATCAAGACGGTAGTAGGACCTGACGATTATGCGTCGATGACGGAGGTAGTTTATCGCAGGTATTCCAGGATGCTGGAAGAGGGCACTCCCCTACCCGACCTCATCATAACTGACGGAGGTAAAGGACAGATGGAAGTGGTGCGGAAGGTAATTGAAGACAGTTTGGGACTTAAAATTCCAATTGCGGGACTGGCCAAAGACAAGCGTCACCGGACATCAGAACTGCTGTTCGGGTTCCCTGTTCAGACCATCGGGATAGAAATGAACTCACCACTCTTCGCTTTTCTGACCCGTATCCAGGACGAAGTACACCGTTATGCCATCACATTCCACAAAGAAAAACGCAGCAAGCGGCAGGTACATTCTGAACTGGACGAAATCAAAGGAATTGGTGAGGTGACAAAAACGGTGTTACTGCGAAAACTCAAGAGTGTGAAGAAAATCAAAGAGGCAAGTGAAGCAGAACTGACTGCTGTGGTTGGTGCGGCAAAAGCAAAAATAATACATGAGTATTTTTTGAGTGAAAAGTAAAAGAAAAATGATGAATATTCATGGAATTTTTGTATTTTTGCAAAGTTGATTTACACGGTAGTGTTTCTTTATTTCTTTAAATATTGAAAGAGCATTCTTTTTTTAAAAAACTAAATAATCTAAAGGACAATAATAAGAACAAATGAGAGTAGTTATTCAGAGAGTGAGTAGTGCATCAGTTGATGTGGAAAGCAAAACTATCGGAAGAATAGGACTGGGCTTGCTTATACTTGTGGGTTGTGAGAATGCCGACACAAAGGAAGATATTGAATGGACTGCAAAGAAAATTGTGAATCTTAGGATATTCGACGACGAAAAAGGAGTAATGAATAAATCAGTAAAAGATGTTGATGGAAGTATTCTGGTGGTAAGTCAATTCACACTCTGGGCTTCATATAAAAAAGGAAACCGTCCATCCTATCTGCGTGCAGGTAGCCATGAAATCACCATACCTTTATACGAACAGTTCTGCACTACCCTATCCCATGAACTGGGAAAAAAAATCGAAACTGGTCAATTCGGTGCAGAGATGCAAGTGTCATTAGTAAACGACGGACCTGTCACAATATGTATGGACAGCAGGCAGAAAGAGTAAGAAGATTTATCATTTTACCATTTACTATTTACCATTTTTTTATATAACATTTTATCATTTACTATTTACCATTTTTTTATATAACATTTTATCATTTACTATTTACCATTTTTTTACCATTTACAATTTCATACAATCAAAACGTGACAATTGTTACACGTGAAACAATTTGGATAAAAATTCAGATAATAACATATACTAATCATTTAAAAAATACAAGACATGGAAGAGACATTTGACAATGAAATTACTTATTCAGAGAATAAGATTGACCAGGCATTGAAACTCTATGACCTGGATTTAGAGGATGAGAAAGTAGCATCAACAGTAAAAAGGCTGCTTGAGGATCATCTTGAAGAAAATAACACAAAAGAAGTGAAACAATTCTTGCTGAACAGTGTAGAGCTGACCACACTGAAAACAACGGACAGCGAAGACTCTGTTTTGAAATTCGTAGAGAAAGTAAATGAATTCGATGACAAATATCCAGAGTTGGGACATGTAGCAACAATATGTGTATATCCTAACTTCGCGAAAATTTGCCATAACACCTTGGAAAACGAAAATATTGAGATTGCCTGTGTGTCGGGATGCTTCCCTTCATCACAGAGTTTCATTGAAGTGAAAATTGCTGAAACGGCATTAGCCGTAAAAGATGGTGCAACAGAAATTGATATTGTGATGCCCGTTGGTAAATTCCTGAGTGGTGACTACGACGGAGTAGCAATGGAAATCCAGGAATTGAAAGCAGCGTGTGGTGAACGGAGCATGAAAGTGATTCTGGAGACAGGTTGTCTGAAAAGTGCAGTGAACATCAAGAAAGCATCTGTCATCGCCATGTATGCTGGAGCGGATTATATCAAGACATCCACTGGCAAACTGGAACCAGCAGCCACTCCTGAAGCTGCGTTTGTGATGTGTCAAGCCATCAAAGAGTATTATGAGCAAACAGGTATTCAGATTGGTTTCAAACCCGCAGGAGGCATGAAAACGGTTAAAGACGCATTGACTTACTACACAATTGTGAAAGAGGTATTAGGTGATAAATGGCTGACAAACAAATGGTTACGTTTAGGAACAAGTTCATTGGCGAACAAATTGCTTTCTGAGATAGAAGGAAAGGAAATTAAGTTCTTCTAAATCAGGGTGATACCCTACCCTATCCCATAACAAGAGGGTATGTCAACATTTCGACATACCCTCCTTTTTAGTTTTAGGACGAACAAAGATTTAAAAGATTCTTTCTTTTGACACATCCTCTTAGCAACAGATAAAAAAATATCGGAAAGTGCTGTTAATGATCGCGGCATACTACATAGTCGATATAGTGGTTGAGAGCTGTTTTCACAGGCGAATCAGAATATTCGTTGAGTATGTTGTGCGCTTGGTTTGCGTATTGATCCATCATCTGATAAGAATAGTCAATACCGTGATTATCAAGAGTAAATTTCACAAGTTTGTCAATATCTCCCCTACTCGCTTCACCAGCCTTCACTTGTTTCGCAATTTTTATCATCTCATCATTATTTGTCGAAAGCAATGCATGTATGACAGGAAGTGTCAGTTTGCCCTCAATCATATCGTTTCCACGCGGTTTACCAATCTCATCACCAGCAATATAGTCAAATATATCATCCTTTATTTGAAAACACTTTCCGACAAGCATACCGAAATCCTCCATATTCTTGATGTCTTGAGGGTTATCAGTTGTTGTCATGGCACCGCTTTTAGCACAAGAGGAAAACAAAACAGCTGTTTTTTTCTTAATAATGTTATAATAATTCTTTTCGGAAATCTCATCCACTGAGATATTGTAAAGTTGGAAAAGTTCGCCGTCAACCAACCATCTGGCTGCTCTGAATACTTCTTCCATCAGATCAATGCGCTCCGTTGTGATAGAAGAAATCAAGGCATTTGTGAGCACATAATCACCTACAAGTACAGATATACGGCTACCAAACAAGCTATATACAGAAGGTCTTCCTCTACGCATATCACTCTCATCGATGATATCATCATGAATCAATGTTGCATTATGAAAAAGCTCGTATGCAGCAGCAAGATGATAGGTCACCTCCTTTACTTCTCCAAAAAGTTTTGCTGAGAGAATGGTGATGAGCGGACGCATGCCCTTGCCTTTAAATTTAGACATATCTTTCAGGATATGGTCAAGCAAAGGATTGTCGGTAAGCAGATAAGAATCGAATGTCTGATTGTATTTTTCCATTTCCTCATTGACAGGAAACAGGATTTTATGCATGATATCAGTCATAGATTAAAAAAATTTTTACAAAATTAGTAAATAAAAATGTAAGATAAAAAATATTCACTAACTTTGTAAAAATAACACGATATAAAATATGCAGAAATTATTCTTATTAGACGCCTACGCACTTATATATAGGGCTTATTATGCCTTTATCCGCGTGCCACGGATTAACAGCAAAGGGCAAAACACATCGGCTATTCTGGGGTTTGTAAATACATTAGAAGACGTGCTCCGACGTGAGGAACCCGACTATATCGGTGTGGTGTTTGATCCTAAAGGCGGCACATTCAGGCATAAAATATATCCAGCCTATAAGGCACAGCGTGAAGAGACACCTGAAGATATCAGATTTGCCGTGCCATATATAAAAAAAATAGTTGAAGCGTACCGAATACCAGTGATAGAAGTTGAAAACTATGAAGCAGACGATGTGATTGGCACATTAGCCAAACGCTATGGCAGTGAAGCCATCAAAGTTTATATGATGACTCCCGATAAAGACTATGGGCAACTGGTGGATGAACATGTTGTGATGTATAAGCCTCAGACCGGTGAACGGCCATTTGAACTGATGGGAATAAAGGAAGTCTGCACCAAATATGAAATTGAGGACCCAAAGCAGGTGATCGACTTACTGGCACTGATGGGTGACAGCTCTGACAACATACCTGGATGTCGTGGGGTGGGGGAGAAAGGTGCAATTAAACTGCTCAAGGAATTTAAGACAGTTGAAAATCTCCTGGCTTCCAGTAGTCAGCTGAAGGGTAAAATAAAAGAGAAAATTGAGACAAGCAGTGAAGAAATAAAACTGTCGAAATACCTTGCTACCATCAAAACAGATGTTCCCGTTGAAATCGCCTTGAGCGATCTAGCCATACAAGAGAAAGACAAAAATACGCTGAAGCAACTTTTCGATGAATTGGAATTTCGGAATTTGAGTTACCGGGTACTTGGGGTAGGGGATGCTCATGATATGAACGGTCAGACAAAGACAACGTCGAAAAAATCGATAAAATCGCCAAATGAGGAAAAAGATAGTTCTGGTATGCTAGATTTATTTGCAACACCTACTGACGAACCGCTTGACAGAGATAAAAAAGAAAATTGTAAAAATGACGCAAAAAAAGAGGATGATAAGCCTTTGAGCGATGGAAAAATGCTTGACCTGTGGGCAGGCACAGACGAATTTTCGACTCTCAAAGACATAAAAACCACCCAACATAAATATTATTTAGTTGAAAAAGAAGAAGATATTAATAATTTGGCACAAAAATTCTTGTCTGAAAAAATTCTCAGTTTAGACACTGAAACCACATCGACAGACTCTATGAGTGCAGAATTGGTTGGACTGAGCTTCTCAGTGTGTGAACACGAAGCTTATTATATACCAATTCCCTCAAATCGAGATAAAGCCTTAAAAATTGTTAATATTTTCAAAGAGGTATATGAACACCCTGAAATTTTAAAAATCGGTCAGAATCTCAAATACGATATCAATGTATTGAACAATTACGGCATCGAAGTGCAAGGGAAAATGTTCGACACAATGATCGCCCATTATGTACTTCATCCTGAACTGCGTCATGGCATGGATTATTTGGCTGAGATATACCTCAAATATAAAACCATCCATATCGACCAACTAATAGGGGAGCGTGGAAAGAACCAGAAGAACATGCGCGACCTTCAGCCAGAGGAAGTGTATGAATATGCAGCAGAAGACGCCGACATCACGCTTCAACTGAAAAACAAATTAGCATACGAGCTTCAAAGAGAAGGGATGACCAATCTGTTCGAGGAAATTGAGATGCCGCTCATGCCTGTGCTTGCGCTGATGGAACGTAATGGTGTGATGCTCGATACAGATTCTTTACAACAGACTTCCTCCGATTTCAGAAAAAAAATGGAGGATATAGAGCACGAAATCTATGAATTAGCAGGTGAACAATTCAATATCTCATCGCCTAAACAGGTAGGAGATATTCTATTTGAAAAACTGAAAATAACCAACAAACCCAAGAAAACCAAGACAGGCCAGTATGTCACCTCAGAAGACGTGCTTCATAACCTCAGAACTAAACATCCAATTGTAGGTAAGATTTTAGACTACCGAGGCTATAAGAAATTATTATCCACTTATATCGACAGTCTTCCAAAACTTATAAACCCCCATACCAGACATATCCATACCTCTTTTAATCAGTCGATTACTGCCACAGGACGACTGTCTTCGTCAGACCCGAACCTCCAGAATATCCCTATCCGCGATGAAAACGGAAAAGAAGTGAGGAAAGCCTTCATAGCAGAGCCTGGATGTGAGTTCTTCTCAGCTGACTATTCTCAGATAGAACTCCGTCTGATGGCTCATCTGAGTAAAGACAAAAACATGATAGAAGCTTTCCGTGAAGGATATGACATCCATCGTGCGACAGCCGCTAAAATCTATAAACTACCGTTAAATGAAGTGACTTCCGATCAGCGGAGGAAAGCTAAAACCGCTAATTTCGGCATCATCTACGGTATCACCACTTTCGGATTGGCTGAACGTATGGAAGTGAGCCGCGCAGAGGCTAAAGAACTGATCGACGGATATTTTGAAACCTATCCTCAGGTGAAGGAATATATGGACGCCTCAGTGAATAAAGCCCGTGAGAAGGGCTATACTGAGACTTTATTCGGTCGTCGTTGTTATCTTCCTGATATCAATAGCCATAATGCGACTGTGAGAGGCTATGCTGAACGAAACGCCATCAACGCCCCGATTCAGGGCACCGCAGCCGATATCATCAAAATCGCCATGGTCAGAATTGCAGACCGAATGAAGAGAGAAGGAATGAAATCAAAGATGATTTTGCAGGTACACGACGAATTGAATTTCAGTGTGTTGCAGGAAGAGAAAGAGCAGATGGAGCGGCTTGTAATAGAAGAGATGGAACAGGTATGCCAACTTGATGTTCCGCTGATTGCCGATTGCGGTTGGGGCAGGAATTGGCTGGAAGCACATTGAGGTTCTTTTTGAATGAATAGTGAAAAGTGAATAGTGTATTTACTCTGACTATTAAAAATGCTAAAAACAGATGATGCCGGCAACTAATCTACAATCACAACAGAAAAATCCTAGAAAACCGTATAACCGTAAAACCATATAACTGCAAAATATATAATTATGAGAAAATTACTATTGACAATGATGGCATTAGGCATTTTAACAGGTGCCAGTGCACAGAGTGAGGGATTCGGTTATCCCATCAATCCAGTACCATTCACGAAAGTGAAGATAACCCCCAACACCTTCTGGGGTCAGCGGCTGAAAGCCAGTCAGGATGTGACAATACCGTTGGCATTCAGCAAGTGTGAGTCGGAAAACCGCTATACAAACTTCAGCAATGCAGCAGCCCATCTGAAAGACCCAAGCAAAGTGTTTAAAGTTGATGGCGTGATGGGCTATTCGTTTGACGACACCGATCCTTACAAGACTATCGAGGGAGCAAGCTATCTGCTTCAGACCTATCCTGACAAAAAGTTGGAAACCTATGTAGATTCTGTGATTGAAATAATTGGCAGTGCTCAGGAGCCCGATGGTTATCTCTATACTGCTCGTACTCAGAATCCTGAGCATCCCCATGGATGGGCAGGCCCTGCCAGATGGTCGAAAGTGGAGGATTTGAGCCATGAGTTTTATAATCTTGGTCATTTATGCGAGGCTGCTGTTGCACATTACAATGCCACTGGAAAGAAGTCGCTGCTCAACATCGCATGTAAGTTCGCTGACTGCGTCTATAGAGAGGTTGGCGATAAGCCAGGTCAGGCATGTGTAGTGCCTGGACATCAGATAGCAGAGATGGGACTTGCGAAACTATATCTTGCCACAGGAAACAAAAACTATCTGGATCTAGCTAAGTTCTTCCTCGACAAACGCGGTTATACCAGCCGTAAAGACGCTTATTCACAGAGCCATAAGCCCGTGTTGCAACAAGACGAAGCTGTGGGTCATGCCGTTCGTGCCGGTTATATGTATGCAGGAATGGCAGATGTTGCTGCCCTTACCGGGAACCAAGATTACATTAACGCCATCGACCGTATCTGGGATAATATCGTATCGAAGAAATACTATATCACTGGTGGGGTAGGGGCTACTGCAAGCGGTGAGGCATTCGGTGCCAACTATGAGCTTCCCAATATGTCGGCTTATTGTGAAACCTGTGCCGCCATTGCCCAGGTATATGTGAACTATCGGTTGTTCCTCCTTCATGGTGAGTCGAAGTATTACGACTGTCTCGAGCGCACACTCTACAATGGTGTAATTAGCGGTATTAGTATCGATGGTGGTAAGTTCTTTTATCCCAATCCATTACAGAGTATAGGTCAGCATCAGCGTCAGGCCTGGTTCGGCTGTGCATGCTGCCCGAGCAACGCCGCCCGATTCATTCCTTCTTTGCCACAGTATATCTATGCAGTGAAAGACAACAGTTTCTACGTGAACCTGTTCGCAGGCAACGAGACAACAGTAAAAGTAGGAGGAAAAGACGTTACACTCGTTCAGGAGACCAATTACCCTTGGGATGGTGATATAAAGATGACGATGAAGAAAGCTAACAGCCAGTTCGCTCTCAAAATCCGTATTCCCGGATGGGTCCGCGGTCAGGTGGTGCCAAGCGACCTCTACTATTATGTTGACGGCAAGCAGCTGGGTTACAGCATAAAAGTGAACGGTGAGACAGTAACATCCGAACTTCAGGACGGCTATTTCGTGATAGACCGCAAATGGAAGAAAGGTGACCAAGTGAGCGTGCATTTCGACATGGAACCCCGTCTGGTGAAGGCCAACGGCAAGGTAATGGCCGACAAGGGTAGGGCAGAAATAGAACGTGGTCCGCTGGTTTATTGCGCTGAATGGCCAGACAACACGTGCGACGTGCTGAGCGTGCTTCTCAACCAGGATCCTAAATACAACTTCGGAACAGTACGTATTGAAAACACCGACATTAAAACCATCATCACTGATGCACAGACCCTTAAATTCGGTGATGACGGTAAGCTGAACGTAACAGATGAGCGGTTAGTTCTGATTCCTTATTATGCCTGGGCACACCGTGGCAACGGAAAGATGACCGTATGGTTCCCAATAGATTTGAACGCCACTTCTCCAGCCCTTCCTCCTTCAATCGCATCAGAGAGCAAGGTTGAGGCATCTGCACGCAGATTGCCCGCCTTAAGTTCTATTAACGACCGTTTGGTGCCAGCTGACGGAAATGACCGATCTGTGCCTTACACTCACTGGTGGCCAAAGAAAAACAGCACTGAATGGCTGGTTTATAACTTCAAACAGGAAGAAACAGTAAGCAACAGCACGGTTTATTGGTTTGACGACCAGCCTTGGGGTGGTTGCCGTGTACCCGACAGTTGGAAATTATATTACAAAGACGGTTCTGGCAATTGGCAGGAGGTAAAGAACCCCACTGGTTATCCTACAGGCAAAGGAATTGCGAATATCGTGAATTTCGATCCAGTGAAAACCACAGCAATGAAACTTGAAATTGTACAGCCTGAAAACTATTCATGCGGTGTATTTGAATGGAGCGTCAAATGATTTAAGTATTCATTAATTTAAATATTTAAGTTTTTAATTATATTTCAATACGTTATTAAGTCCACCTTAAAGTCTTTTTAAGGTGGACTTAATATTTTTATTTTTTATTCTGAAAAAAATGTCAAAATCAATCATAAATTGTAAATATTTAAATCGTAAATATAAATAATTTATAAATTTTATTGATTTTCAGAGGAAAAGCGGAAAAAAATGAGTAACTTTGCAATTCTTTTGAACTATTTTTTATTTATTTATTAGTGAAATTAGAAAATAATCTAATTTTCCGTTTGTAATTCCATATTAATTCAATGCAGAAAACATTTTCAGAATTGGGTGTCTGTGATGAGATACTCAAGGCTATCGAAGAACTGGGCTATGTGGCTCCTATGCCAGTTCAGGAACAGGTAATTCCTTATTTATTAGGCAATAACAACGATGTAGTTGCCTTAGCACAAACTGGCACAGGCAAGACGGCAGCTTACGGATTGCCTATCCTGCAGAAAGTGGCTGCCACCTTACAAGCCACCGATAAGTCAGACAGTCAAGAAGGTTCACGTCCGAAAGCGCTCGTGCTGGCTCCAACCCGTGAACTCTGTCTTCAAATCACCGACGACCTGAAATCATACAGCAAATATATCGAAGGACTTCATATTCTCGCTGTCTATGGCGGTGCAAGTATTGAGACGCAGATCAGACAGTTGAAAAAAGGAATTCAGGTGGTGGTAGCCACCCCTGGGCGTTTGGTTGACCTCATGGAACGCGGTGTTGCTAAGCTCAACGAAGTGGAGAACGTTATACTCGACGAGGCAGACGAGATGTTGAGTATGGGATTCAGTGAGAGCATAGACACCATCCTCGCCCAGATACCCGCAGAACGTAATACGCTGTTATTCTCAGCCACGATGAGTAAGGAGATAGAGCGTATCAGCAAGAATTACCTTCACGATGCCAAGGAAATCGTAGTAGGCTCAAGAAACGAAGGTGCTGAGAATGTAAACCATATCTATTATCTCGTTCAAGCTAAAGACAAATACAACGCGCTTAAACGAGTGGCTGACTTTTACCCTGAAATCTATGCCATCATCTTCTGCCGTACCCGACTTGAGACCCAGGAAATCGCCGACAAACTAATCAGTGACGGCTATAACGCTGAGTCGCTCCATGGTGAGCTCTCCCAAGCTCAGCGTGACTTGACAATGAATAAGTTCCGTCATCATAATATTCAGTTATTGGTAGCCACCGATGTGGCAGCCAGAGGATTAGATGTAGAGAATCTCACCCATGTGATCAACTACGGACTTCCAGACGATATAGAGAGCTACACCCACCGCAGCGGTCGTACCGGCCGTGCTGGCAAGACTGGTACGAGCATCTGCATCATCCACGTGAAAGAGAAAAACAAAGTGAAAGCCATTGAAAAGCAGATAGGCAAGAATTTCGTGGCTGGTGTGTTACCTGAAGGTGAAGAGATATGTAAAAAACAGCTGATGAAAGTGCTCGATGACATTGAGAAAGTGGAAGTGGATGAGGAGGAAATTGCACCATTCCTCAAGTCTGTATATCGAAAATTCGAATTAATGGAAAAGGAGGATATCCTTAAACGTGTGATATCAAGAGAATTCAATACCTTCCTCAATTACTATAAGAATGCACCCCGAATCATTCAGCCCGATGATAAGAATTACAAGGAAGAGAAGAAAAAAAGCCGAAATGAACGTCGAAAAGAACGTGGTGGCAGAAACACCCAGGCAGAACCTGGTTACACCCGCCTTTTCATAAATCTTGGAAAGAAAGACAATATGCGTCCTCGTGAGTTCATGGGTTTTGTGAACCGTTGCTCAAAAGGCAATCATTTCGACTTAGGCAGAATCGACATCATGACCAATTTCTCTTTCTTTGAAGTGCCAAGTGATCAGGTTAGAGGTATCTTGAAAGTGCTCAACGGTGCTGAATATGACGGCAGATACGTGAATGTGGAAGTGACTGAAAACAGTAGTGGAGAACATGGAAAACGTGGAGGACGAGGAAGCGAAAGCAGACGCAGCAAAGACAGTTCATCCGTCAGGCAGCCAGATAAACGTACCTCCCGAAAGAAATCGTCCGACCCTATGGCTAAGATCCGCAAGAAAACCGCTGAAAGTGGTCAGAAGAGAGACAAAACAGATAAGCCAGAATGGGCTCAGTTCTTTGAGGGTCAGGTGGAAGGATTACCGTTTTATTCACAGTTTTCAAAGAAAGGAAAGAAAAAGAAATAATTATATTTTTTGAAAATAATTAAGCAACAGTAAAAAAACTCCCAATAAAAATAATTATGAAAGTATTTCAGCATGTATCGGATATAGGCGACTTGAAACAGGCGATAGAAGAAGCTTTGCAAATAAAAGCTGACCGCTATCAGTATCAGTCGCTAGGTAAGAATAAAACATGTATGTTGATATTCTTCAACAACAGTCTTCGCACACGTCTTTCCACACAGAAAGCAGCAATGAACTTAGGTATGAACGTGATTGTGCTTGATGTGAACCAAGGAGCATGGAAACTGGAAACCGAACGTGGCGTAATCATGGATGGTGATAAAAGTGAGCATCTGCTTGAGGCCATTCCTGTGATGGGCTGCTACTGCGACATCATCGGTGTCCGTTC
The DNA here is from genome assembly GCA_016284045.1 of Bacteroidaceae bacterium. Lineage (GTDB taxonomy): Bacteria > Bacteroidota > Bacteroidia > Bacteroidales > Bacteroidaceae > UBA3839. The sequence continues at coordinate 1,998 of JAEEOB010000058.1, read as the reverse complement.
GTTTGCCCGTTTCGAGAACCGTGAAGACGACTATCAAGAGAAAATTCTCAATCAGTTCATCAAATACAGCGGCAAACCTGTGTTCTTCATGGAGAGTGCAACAGTACATCCGCTTCAAGCATTCGCCGACCTCATCACCATAGAGGAATACAAGCGCAACCAGCGTCCGAAAGTGGTACTGACATGGGCACCCCATCCCAAATCCCTTCCACAGGCAGTTCCTAACTCATTTGCCCAGTGGATGAACGCAGCCGATGTGAATTTTGTGGTTACTCATCCTGAAGGCTATGAACTTGATCCATTGTTCGTAGGCGATGCGAAGGTGGAATACGATCAGCTGAAAGCATTCGAAGGTGCCGATTTCATTTATGCTAAAAACTGGAGTTGTCCAGGCGTTACCCGTCCGGAGGATTACGGCAAAGTATTGTCGAAAGACATGTCGTGGACTGTAGATACGAAACACATGGAACTGACTAACAACGCTTACTTTATGCATTGCCTTCCAGTACGCCGTAACATGATTGTAACCGACGACGTAATAGAGTCACCAACTTCAATAGTCATTCCGGAAGCTGCCAACAGAGAAATTTCAGCTCAAGTGGTGCTGAAACGGATGTTGGAGAGTCTTTAGTTTGTAGTTTATAGTTTGTAGTTTATAGTTTGTAGTTTATAGTTTATAGTTTGTAGTTTATAGTTTGTAGTTTGTAGTTTATAGTGAGTTTGTTTGGTAGATGGGGGAGCTACTGATTTAAAATTTCCATTTTTACTTCCATTTTTACTTCCATTTAAATTTGTTAAACACTTTCAAATACGATAACGGACTCAGGCTGATACATCATTCGTCTCCGACGAATGTTGCATACTGTGGTATTGCGATAGATGCCGGCAGCAGGGATGAATACAGCCATGAGCATGGTATAGCCCATTTTTGTGAACATGCGCTTTTTAAGGGCACTATTCACCGTAATTCCTGGCATATACTGAACCGTATGGAAGCTGTAGGCGGTGATTTGAACGCATTCACCACAAAAGAAGACACAGTGGTCTATTCAGCTTTTATAAAAGACCATTTCAAACGTGCTGTTGAACTGATTTGCGATATCGTGTTCAACAGCACGTTTCCCGATCATGAGATAGAGAAAGAGCGGGAGGTTATAGTTGAAGAGATAGAAAGCTATCACGACTCCCCGGCTGACATGATTTTCGATCAATTTGAGAGTCAGCTTTTTTCCGGACATGCCTTAGGTCACGATATCTTAGCCACAACAGATGAGGTTCGAAGATATAAAAGATCCGACCTCAGACGTTTCTTTGAACGTATGTACCGTCCCGAACGTATGGTGTTCTTTGTGTTTGGCGACTATGAATTCAATTTTGTTAAAGACATAGTCGGACAATATGCTTTAAAATATTCAGTCGAATATCCCACTCTGGAACTGGCTCCAGTGCGTAAGCGCTGTGCCTTCCATGCTTACCGCCCCAAATTTCGTCATGAGCAGCACGACACACATCAGGCACATGTGATGCTCGGCTGTCCTGCCTACTCATCCGACGACGACCGCCGCATAGCCCTTTATTTTCTCAACAATATCATCGGAGGTCCTGGCATGAACTCACTGCTCAATGTGGCACTGAGAGAACATCATGGCCTTGTTTATACTGTTGACAGCAGTCTGACGCACTACACCGACACCACCACGTTTGCCATCTATTTCGGATGCGACGCAAACGACGTAGATAAATGCCTCAGAATTGTCCGTAAAGAGTTTGACGGTCTGATATCCGCTCCATTGAACAGACGTAAATACAACGCATATATGAAGCAAATAAAGGGTCAGATTGGTGTGGGATGTGATAATTTCGAGAATACTGCGCTCGACATGGGTAAGATGTACCTCCATTATGATAAGTTCGACAGTTTAGATGAGACCTACGAACTGCTAGACAGCATCAATCCTGAAATGCTGCACGAAGTTGCGAAAGATGTGCTCAACGAAC
>JAEEOB010000057.1 GCA_016284045.1 Bacteroidaceae bacterium | reverse complement strand
ACCCTCGCTGGAACCACCGGTTCCTATTCCTACGACAACGAGAAATACCGCAACCCGTTCTCCATTGAATATTACTACCACATCAGCCCGCTGATTGGTGTTGGAGGAATCGCCGTGTATGCCCACGGTAAACGCGACATCTTGTTGGGGAACAGCCTGGAGGGTAATCTGAAAACAAGCTACCTCACCGTGATGCCTGCAGTGAAAATCGACTGGCTGCGAAAAAGTTACTGGGGACTATATTCCAAAGCAGGCGCCGGCGTGAGCTTCCGGACTGAGAAAACGAAATGGTATGCAGGCGGGCTGAAGAACGAAACCAACAACGATGTCATCTTCAACTTCCAGGCCACGGCCATCGGTGTGGAATGTGGCAGCGAAAACTACCGTGGCTTCATCGAGCTGGGTATGGGTGAGCAGGGTATCGTAAACACCGGCGTGAAATTCAGATTCTGAAACGATTGTTCTCAATTTGCTCAAGCGCTTGAAAATATTGAGGATTACTTAGCGCAGTTTCATTTCAAGTGATTCAAGGATTAAATTATCTTTGACAAATCTACAGTCTTATTTTTTTCTCTTTTTCACCCTTTTAACATTCAATAATTCACAGAGAGCATGAAACGAACACTATTATTCACATTAGCAGTACTTTTCAGTGTGGCTGCGTTTGCAGAAAAGCCTATCAGGGTGGTTTCCGGCTCGACCAAGTTTTTCAAGCAAGCCAGCGGTTATATGGAAGTTGAGATCCTATGGGACCAGACACAGTGGAAAGACGGAAGAAGGATGATGGAGGAGCTGGACCCGGAGAAGTTTGAGGACTATGTGAGCAGGGCGGAATTCAATTTCATGGATGGATTCAACTCCAAGAGGTCAAACATCAAGGCCAGCACCACAGAATTTGGAAGATACCACATGATTGTCGATGTGACGAAAGTGGATCATTTCTACAGCGTGACGAGCATCATTCCCGGCAACAAACACACCGTCTGGGCTACTATCACGGTAATCGACAACCAGACAAAACAGGAGGTCTGCGTGATAGAGGTCACACGTCTGAAAGGCGGACGTGATTTCGGTATCGACGACAGTTTCAGCAAATGCTTCTTCGCACTCGGAGAAAACATTGCGGAATTGTAGGTCCTGTTGAGACTCAAATAAACTTCAATCATCCGGGAACAGCCCGAAGAGCTTTGCGTCGATAAGATCGACCACATGCTTGAATGCCTGCGGGTCCTCACCAAACTTGCAGTTGTCGCCGTCGATGATGATGAGCGGACCTTTGTAGGAGGAAATCCAGCCCTCATAACGGTCTTCCAAGCCTTTAAGATAGTCGAGACGCATGGTCTGCTCATACTCCCGTCCGCGCTTCTGAATCTGCGAGACGAGCGTGGGGATGCTCGAGCGGATATAAATCATCAGGTCGGGCAGGTTCACAAGCGACATCATCAGGTCGAACAGGTCGCAGTAGTTGGCGAAGTCACGGTCGCTCATCAGCCCCTGCGCATGGAGGTTCGGAGCGAAAATGCGGGCATCCTCAAAAATCGTGCGGTCCTGAATCACCACCTCGTCGGAGCGTGAAATCTCCACCACCTCCTTAAAGCGTTTGTTGAGGAAATAAACCTGCAAATTGAACGACCAACGCGCCATTTCGGCATAGAAGTCAGCCAGGTAGGGGTTGTTGTCAACCGGCTCATAACGGGGAATCCATCCGTAATGATGGCTCAGCATGCGGGTGAGCGTCGTTTTCCCGCTTCCTATATTTCCAGCGATAGCAATATGCATATTAATCTAAATTGGGAGTTGTTTTTTCAAATGGGAGTTATATACCTGCGGGGTGCTATAATTTCTAAAATTCTCTAGGATTGCCTAAGATAACCTTGGTCTTGCCTTGGACTTCCTAGGATAACCCAGGATAACCTAGAAAAACTAAAAACTAAATAGTCCGAACAGTGTGGCATCAATTTTATCGACGACCAGTCGGAAATCCTCCTGACGTGCAAGGAAATCGAGGTTGTCCTTCTCTATTGTCAGCACCCGTCCTTTGTATTTGTTGAAGATGAAGTCGTCGTAGCGGCGGTTGAGATTCTGGAGGTATTCCAGATTCATCGTCTGCTCATAATCGCGTCCCCGCTTCTGGATATTGCCGACGAGATGCGGTACTGAGGCTCTCAGATAAATCATCAAGTCGGGGAAGCGCACCATCTCCATCATGTTCTCAAAGAGATCCATGTACGTCTGGTAATCGCGGTCGGAGAGATGCCCCATGTCCTTGTTGTTCGCCACGAACACATACACGCCCTCGTAAATCGTACGGTCCTGGATAATCGTGTGCTTGGCATCGTTGATGGCAAGCAGGTCGCGGAACCGTTCTTTCAGGAAAAACACCTCCAGATTGAAGGACCATCGGTGGATGTCGTGATAATAATCCTCCAGATAGGGGTTGTGATCGACAGCCTCAAACCGGGCCTCCCACCCGTAATGACGGGCAAGCAACTGAGTGAGCGTCGATTTTCCGCTGCCTATATTTCCTGCGACGGCGATAAACATATTATACTTAATTGGGAGTTAATTCTGCGAATGGGAGTTAATTTTTCAAATGGAAGTTAATTCCTTCGGAATGGGAGTTATAACATGAATCAAAACCTCACCTCCCCTGACGCATCGCAGAGTCCGCCCATCTGGTTGGCACAACGCACATAGAACGTGGTTCCTTTTGGTGTGCCTGACGGAATCTTATAATACGCATTGGTTGTGAAATCGACAAGCTGCTGGTTCTTATACACGGCATAGCAGCCAGACTCCGCAATGTCGTTCCACACGAGCCGTTTTCCTTTCAGTTTGACAACAGGCGGTGGTACCTGAAGGCAGTCGTTACGCGGGTTCCATCCAGGAAACACTCGTTCAAGTGTATAATCCGCTGCTTCCGCAGCAGTAAGCTGTGGTTTATAATCCACTGCCATATCGTTTTTATGCGTATCTTGATAGACCGTGCGGCGTGCGGACAGGTCGATTGGCTCCGACACTCCCTCGTCAATTCTCAGGCGGCTGTTATACTCAGCGAACAGCTTGGGCAACATCCCGTGCATGTTGGTCCATCCCTCCTCCTCAGGCTTCGAGCGGAACAGGCAGTTCAGCCACACGCAGCGGGGAGAGAACTTCCACGGGCGCCCGAGATAGAATTTCACCTTACGGCTGTCGGCACCGTAGATGTCGCATCGGTCGAACACAAAGCCGTAGCTGAGATTGTCGGCAGTGGCAGGAGCCGTGATGATGTCGCACTTTTCATAATTATCCCGTGCCACCAGCTGGATGTCACAACGGTCGAAATAAATGGTGCCGCCGCCGCAGATGAAATCCACCGTCCCTGCTATGGTACAGCTGTCGAGATAAGTGGTGCCGCCATCGTTCGTCCAGTAGGTGTCCTGCGTGCTGTTCAGAAATAAATTACGGAAGATGTTATGGCTGCAGTTCCGCTCATGTAGTGCCACCGCCCTACCCGCCTTCGGATTCGTGTTGTTCTTCAGATTACACCAAAACTCCAGGTCTTGAATATATGTGTTGTCACACCCTTTCAGAAAAAGCGTGCTGGTGATGCTGATACCCTCATGCACAGGACGGTTCTCAATGCGGGTAGAGAGACGGTCCTCACCGATTATTGACGTGTTCGATGCGGTCAATGTGGCAATGGGACTGGGGAAACGCACTTCCACTCCGTTCTCGGTCGTGCGGATGGTGTCGCCCTCACCCTCACTGAAATAATGGCCGGCACGGATGAAGATACGGAAACGCTTATCTTTGTCGAAGCGTCCGTTGGCGGCATGGATGGCATCCAGGAAGTCGCCGTTGTCAGGTACGATGAAGTCGTAGCTCCATTTCTGAGCCACAGCGGCACATAATGCCATCGCCCAAAAGGCGAAAAACATGAAAAACGTGTTCCTCCTCATATCAATCAGATTTATGCCACAAATTTACATATTTTTTCCGAATTATCCGTCTCCCAATCCAAGAATTTTCGGATTTTAACAACTCTCCTTTTAATCCCTTCCGAAGGATTAACTCCCAATTAAAAAAAACAGAATTGCAAAGTGTATTTTCCAACTAATCAACGGTAAATGTCTAATTATCCGTCCAAACGTTTTTTTTATTTTAATTGTTGGATTTTTTTCATATTTTCTCAAATAATTTTATTATCTTTGCGAGTTGAATATTGAATGAAAGAGAGAAAATCACTTTTTTTATTTTTTAAATAGCTGTTTTTATTATGAAAATTGAGAAAATCGTAGCTCGTGAGATTCTTGACTCACGCGGAAACCCTACCGTTGAGGTAGATGTAGTTCTTGAAAACGGCGTGCTCGGACGCGCTGCTGTTCCATCTGGTGCATCAACTGGTGAAAACGAGGCGCTTGAGCTTCGCGACGGCGACAAGGGCCGTTACCTCGGCAAGGGTGTGTTGAAGGCTGTTGAGAACGTGAACACCATCATCGCTCCGGCATTGAAGGGCGACTGCGTGTTCAACCAGCGCGCTATCGACTACAAGATGCTCGCGCTCGACGGAACTCCAACAAAGAGCAAGCTCGGAGCTAACGCGATCCTCGGTGTTTCTCTCGCTACTGCCAAGGCAGCTGCCAACGCCCTTGGTATGCCTCTCTACCGCTACATCGGCGGTACGAACACCTACACACTGCCTGTTCCGATGATGAACATCATCAACGGTGGTGCTCACTCTGACGCGCCTATCGCATTCCAGGAGTTTATGATCCGTCCAATCAGCGCACCGAACATCAAGGAGTCTATCCGCATGGGTGCTGAGGTGTTCCACAACCTCGCCAAGCTGCTCAAGAAGCGCGGTCTATCCACCGCTGTAGGTGACGAGGGTGGTTTCGCACCTGCACTCGACGGTATTGAGGACGCTCTGCAGATTATCTGCGACGCCATCAAGGCTGCCGGCTATGAGCCTGGTAAGGACGTGAAAATCGCTATGGACTGCGCTGCTTCTGAGTTTGCAACACAGGACGAGCAGGGCAACTGGTGGTACGACTACAGCCAGCTGAAGAACGGCAAAAAGAAGGATCCGAACGGCAAGAAGCTGAGTGCAGACGAGCAGATTGCTTATCTGGAGAAGCTTATCACCGACTATCCTATCGACTCTATCGAGGACGGTCTCGACGAGAACGACTGGGACAACTGGGTGAAGCTCACACAGAAGATTGGCGACCGCTGCCAGCTCGTAGGTGACGACCTCTTCGTGACCAACACGAAGTTCCTGCAGAAGGGTATCCAGATGGGTGCCGCCAACTCCATCCTCATCAAGGTGAACCAGATTGGTTCGCTCACAGAGACTCTTGAGGCTATCGAGATGGCTCACCGTCACGGCTACACATCTGTGACTTCTCACCGCTCAGGCGAGACCGAGGATGCTACTATCGCTGACATCGCTGTGGCAACCAATTCTGGTCAGATTAAGACCGGTTCAATGTCACGTACCGACCGTATGGCGAAGTACAACCAGCTTATCCGCATCGAGGAAGAGCTCGGCGACGTGGCTAAGTACGCTTACACCAAGCTGAAGTAAGAATCCTCCACGAGTGTAACTTGAAAAAGGTGTGCCGGTGTTTTGCTGGCACACCTTTTTGTTTCCATCGCCTAATCGTAGCCCATCCACTTGGGGGCGCGGTCATCCTGACCGCGATAATCCGTGCAAAGCACGGCAAAACCGTCTGCTTTCCTGTAGGCGTAGCTGATTTAACTACGCTGAAATTGTCCGCATGGTCACTAAAAACTAAGAACTAAGAACTAATCACTCCACCGGTGCCATCACCTTGACCGCCTCAATTTTCAGCTTGTCGTTCCTGGAAACCACCACCATCGTAGGTTCCACAGCCAGATTCTCGTTACATGTCTCACCCGTAGTGATGTCGCTCACAGATATCATGTTCTGCGACGGATTGCCGTTGGCACTGAGAAACAGCGTGTCGCTCGCTATGCCCTTAAACAAGACAGAGTCGTTGACCGCCACCTCCACCGAGTCGGTCATTCCCTTGTCGAAACGAACGCTGTACAGGTTCTTGATCACACGTTTATCCTCTACGTTCCGGAACGAGTAATACAACATCCCGAACACACATCCCAGAAGCAGGACGGCGAATATCGCCATGCCTCCCATCATCTGTTTATTGAATTTTGCCGCTTTACTCGATATCATTGGAGATTTTGTTGTTTTTTCATTCTTCATTTACCATCGCTTACTGACAGTATCCGATGGTATTCCTCCTGATTGTTAAGAATTTCAGAGGCTTTCTTCAAATCGGGGTCTTTCTTAAGTGTCTCCTGGATCATGCCCGCCTGGAAATAATAGCGTTTCACCACTTCGATGGCCATCAGCTGCATGATATCGTCTTTGTAGCGGTCCAGCTCCTGATTGATATTATGCTGCAACTTCGCCTCAAGGGCATCAAACTCAGCCTTCGCATCCTCGTAGTACCCCTCAAACTGAGCGGTTTTCTTCAGGTCCTCCAGCCGTTTTTCCGACAGGCGGTCGTATTTGAAATTCTTCTCTTTGGCAAGTCGTTTCAGGTCGTCGAAGTCAGTGTCTGTCAATACAAAGTCATCAATCGGAGGGATGGTGGGATGTGCCAGCACATACTGTGTTCCCCAGTCGGTCAAGACATCGTCGGTGGACATATAATACACGATGTTCGCCATCGTGTCGCGCTTCACCTCCACGTCGGGCTTGATGCCGTTGCCGTCAAGCACTACGCGTCCAGCATCCGTATGGAACACGGTGGCAAGACTGTCGGGCACGCGTCCGTCACCGCCTCCTTCACGCTTACGCTTGTAGTCGATGGCTTGGATGCAACGTCCGCTTACGATATAATATTTCGCTGTCGTCACTTTGATGCTCGTGTCGTACGGAAGGTCGCGAGGAGACTGCACCAGTCCCTTGCCGAAGGTTCTGGAGCCTACAATCACAGCACGGTCGAGATCCTGAAGCGAGCCTGACAATATCTCCGATGCTGATGCCGTACCGTTGTTCACAAGTATGCAGAGCGGTATCTCTAAATCAAGGGGCTCGCGCGTGGTCTTATACGTGCTGCTGCTCTGGTTCGTCTTCCCTTTTGTCTCCACAATGGTTCTCCCTTTTGGTGCGAACAAGTTCACGATTTTCACTGCCTCGCCTAGCAGTCCGCCGCCGTTGCCGCGCAGGTCGATGATAAGCGCCTTCGCCCCTTTTTCCTTGAGCGAGATAACCGCCTTACGCACGTCGGATGAGCAGTTCTCCGTGAACTGGCTGAGGTTGATATAGCCTATCTTGCTGCCGTCAACACCCTCCGCCACGTTCTGGCTGTTGAGCAGTCCGTAATAAGGGATATCGGGTGTCTTAATGTTCTTGCGGGTGATTTTAAACTCACGTGGCGTGCTCTCCCCCGGACGTTCCACCGTCAGCACGAATGTAGTGCCGGGCTCGCCACGGAGCATGTCGCTCACCTCACTCACTTTCTTCCCTGTCAGGTCGGTGTTGTCGATTTTCTTGAGCACATCGCCCACATGCAGTCCCACCTCAGCTGCCGGCATACCCTCGTAAGGCTCAGACACGATAACTGTGGAATCAGAACGCATACGGATGATACTGCCGATTCCACCATACTTGCCGGTGGTGAGCATCTTCAGGTCCTCCACATCCTCCTCTGCATAGAATTCGGTGTAGGGGTCGAGATAGTCGAGCATCGCGTCGATGCCGATAGTGATAATCTTGTCGGCGTCGAGCGTATCTACATAGAGCCTGTCAAGGTCTTTATAAAGGGAATTGAAAATCTCCAGATTCTTAGCCACCTGAAAACTGTGGTCTTGTTTTTTATTCGGTTTCTGCGCTGCTGCAGGCAAAGCTATCACAACCGCAACTAATATCACAAATAATTTCTTCATCATGCATTTTGCTTTTGAACTACAAATTTACGGATTTTTCCCGAATTACCATGCTGCCGACATAAAGAAATTGTGTTTATTGATGTGTTTATTGATTAGCTCAAGTTTAGGAAGTAAAAAAGGAGTTGTTTTTTGAATGTGAGCCGCGCCACCTTCTACAACCTGATTAATGATAGAACGGTGTCGAAAGGCATCAAACGTACGGGATTCAAAGAGTTGTGTTGAAAGAAATCGGAGATTATGAAAGTGGCGGAGGAGAGAAAAGCGAAGTAGTGGAAAAATTGTGGGTATGAATCTATATGCGTATATTTTCACCGTCGGTTGGCTTTTTCCATTGCCTCCTGCGCCCATTTCATGCGGGTTTGCGCTTTATCCCTTGCCTCCTGTGCCCATTTCATGCGCAGACGTGCTTTTTCTGTAGCTTCCTGTGCCCAACGGCTGTTTGTCCGTGCCCTGTCGCTGTTGTTGTGACGTGTGTAGTAGTCCACATCACGTAGATAGTTCTGCGCCTGACGGTTGTAGTAGTCGGCATCGCGTTCGTATCCAGCAGCCTGACGGTTGTAATAATCGGCATCGTTCATATAACTCTTAGCCTGACGAAGGTAATAGCTCTCCTGAGCCTCTATCGATGAGAAGGACAGCATGAACATCAATGTGAGAAAAAACAGCTGTTTCATAGTTGTGTTATTGTTTTGAGTTAGCAATCATCATATTTGTCTCCGTTTCATGGTTGCAAAGTTACGAAAAAAAAATAAATAATGAAAAATGACGATTGAATAATTATGTCTTTTGAAGAACCCATGACGGGGTCTGGTCTCAAACAGACGAATATGTTTAATCATATATTGTCAAAACACAAGGCTTACGGGTGTGAATGCCGGCGGGAACAAAAAAAACGGGTGTGCATCGAAATGTTGCACACCCGTTTGGTCATTATTCAGTATTTGAGTTATCAATACGTAGAGTTGATGTTGAAAGAAGCGAAAGCCCCATTGGCATCGTAAGGCGCGATATTACGGTCGTATGCCTCATCCTTAGATCCGACAATGATTTTGTCGAACTCGCGCAGACCTGTACCTGCAGGAATGAGGTGTCCGCAGATGACGTTCTCCTTCATGCCCTCAAGCATGTCCTTCTTTCCACTGATAGCAGCCTCGTTGAGTACTTTTGTGGTCTCCTGGAATGATGCAGCTGACATGAAGCTGGAAGCTCCGAGGGCAGCACGAGTGATACCTTGCAGAATCTGTGTTGATGTTGCGGGAACGGCATCTCTCACCTGTACCTGCTTGAGGTCACGGCGTTTGAGTGATGAGTTCTCATCGCGGAGTTTCCTTGCTGTGACAATCTGACCTTTCTGCAGTGTCTCGGAGTCACCGGCGTCAACAACCACCTTCTTACCCCATATTCTGTCGTTCTCCTCAGCGAATTCCTGCTTATCGACGATACCGTCTTCGAGGAAACGAGTGTCGCCCGGGTCGTTGATCTGCACCTTACGCATCATCTGGCGGACAATAATCTCAAAGTGCTTGTCGTTGATTGTCACACCCTGCAGACGGTAAACATCCTGCACCTGGTTGACAATATACTCCTGCACAGCGGTAGGGCCCTTGATGGCAAGGATGTCGGCTGGTGTTATCGCACCGTCCGACAGCGGTGTACCGGCTCTGACATAGTCGTCTTCCTGAACGAGGATCTGCTTTGACAGCGGAACGAGGTATTTTCTGACATCTCCCACTTTTGACGTGAGGATGATTTCACGGTTACCTCTCTTGACAGCTCCCATGCTGATCTGTCCGTCGATTTCAGCGACAATAGCTGGGTTAGAAGGATTACGTGCCTCAAAGAGCTCAGTGACACGTGGAAGACCTCCCGTGATGTCGCCGGCCTTGTTGATTGCTCTTGGTATTTTCACAAGGATATCGCCCTGCTTGATTTCCTGACCGTCCTCCACATTGATGTGTCCGTTGATCGGGAAGTTATAGGTACGCAGTACATTGCCATTCTCATCGAGAATATGACATTCCGGCACAATTGCCCTGTTGTGGGTCTCAGTGACGATATACTCTCTCATTTTTGTATTCTCATCCATTTCAACCCTGTAGGTGACACCCTCAATCACACCGTTGAACTCAGCCTTACCGCTGAACTCAGACACGATTACCGCGTTGAACGGGTCCCAGGATGCAATGACATCACCTTTGTCAACGATGTCGCCTTCATTGAAGAAGAGATTAGCTCCGTATGGAACGTTAACCGTTGACATGACGATTCCTGTGTTGACATCCACAAAGCGCAGTTCAGCGAGACGTCCGACAACAATCTTACGTGGCTTGGCGTTAGCATCACCCTCAGCTGGGGCAGCCTCAATGGTTCGAAGCTCCTCAAATTCCAGCCTGCTGTGGTGCTTTGCCTGAATCTGGGCATTGGCGATGGCGTTACCAGCCACACCTCCAGCGTGGAAGGTACGGAGTGTAAGCTGTGTACCAGGCTCACCGATGGCTTGTGCAGCGATGACTCCGACAGCCTCTCCTTTCTGCACCATCTTTGCGGTGGCGAGGTTACGTCCGTAGCATTTCATGCACACTCCTTTTTTCGATTCGCACGTGAGCACTGAACGGATATCGATAGACTCGATTCCACATTCCTCTATCTCTGCAGCCACACTCTCGGTAATCTCCTCACCTGATCCGAGAATAAGTTCTCCGTTGGTGGGGTTGATGATGTCGTGAACAGACACGCGTCCGAGAATTCTCTCAGCGAGGGAAGCCACGATACGGTCGCCATCTTTGAGAGCCGAGCATTCGAGACCTCTCAGCGTTCCGCAGTCTTCCTCTGTGATGATGACATCGTGGCTCACATCCACGAGACGGCGAGTGAGGTATCCGGCATCAGCCGTTTTCAGAGCGGTATCGGCAAGACCCTTACGTGCACCGTGTGTTGAGATGAAGTATTCAAGCACCGACATACCTTCCTTGAAGTTAGAAAGAATCGGGTTCTCAATGATATTGTTGTCGCTGGCACCTGCTTTCTGTGGTTTCGCCATCAATCCTCTCATACCGGCAAGCTGAGCAATCTGATCGCCTGAACCACGGGCACCGGAATCGAGCATCATGAATACGGCATTGAAACCCTGGTCGGCTTCGGCCATCTGCTCCATAAGCGTTTTCTTAAGCTCGTTGTTGGCTCGTGTCCAAGTGTCGATAACCTGCTGATAACGGTTCTTATCAGTGATAAGACCTAGGGCGTAGTTCGTTTGCAGCTCCTCTACCTGTCTGTTGCCTTCCTCCACAATCTTTGCTTTCTCCTCAGGAATGATGATGTCGTCGAGCACGAACGAGAGTCCGCCTTCGTATGCTTTATTATAGCCGAGGTTCTTGATACCGTCGAGGAATTCGCAAGCCTGTGCCATACCGACGGTCTTGATTACCTTCGTAATGACTTTCTTTAGTGCTTTCTTCCCCATCACCTCATTGACAAATCCCACCTTTGGAGGCACGATGTCGTTGATGATAATACGTCCAAGCGTGGTCTCAACCTGCTTCTTGACAAAATTACCGTTCTCATCAACATCTCTGACCACACACTTAATCAAAGCATGAACATCCACTTTACCCTCATTGTAGGCGATGATAGCCTCTTCGGGACCATAGAACGACAAGCCTTCACCTTTCGCTCCTGGACGTACCTTTGATATGTAGTAAAGTCCAAGCACCATGTCCTGTGAAGGGACTGTGACAGGCTCTCCACTTGCAGGCGAGAGGATGTTGTGCGACTGTAGCATAAGCAGCTGAGCCTCAAGTATCGCCTCGTTGGAAAGAGGAAGGTGTACAGCCATCTGGTCGCCGTCGAAGTCAGCATTGAATGCCGTACAAGCCAGCGGGTGTAGCTGAATGGCCTTACCCTCAATCATCTTTGGCTGGAATGCCTGAATACCAAGACGGTGAAGCGTAGGAGCACGGTTGAGCAGAACAGGATGTCCTTTCATCACATATTCAAGAATATCCCAGATCACGGGGTCGCGACGGTCAACAATTTTCTTTGCAGACTTCACAGTCTTTACGATACCGCGCTCAATGAGCTTACGGATGATGAATGGCTTATACAGCTCTGCGGCCATCAGTTTTGGCAGACCGCATTCGCCCATTTTCAGCTCTGGTCCGACAACAATCACCGAACGTGCAGAATAATCGACACGCTTACCGAGAAGGTTCTGACGGAAACGACCCTGCTTTCCTTTGAGAGAGTCGGAGAGCGACTTAAGCGGACGGTTGGATTCCGACTTGACCGCGCTGCTCTTTCTTGAGTTGTCGAACAGGCTGTCAACAGCCTCCTGAAGCATACGCTTCTCATTTCGGAGAATCACCTCTGGAGCCTTGATCTCAATCAGTCGCTTCAGACGGTTATTACGGATAATCACACGTCTGTAGAGATCGTTCAGGTCGGACGTTGCGAATCGTCCACCGTCAAGCGCCACAAGTGGACGCAGGTCAGGCGGAGTGACCGGTATATTGTGCATAATCATCCACTCGGGCTTGTTCTTCCCTCTTGATGCCCTGAAAGACTCCACAACCTGCAGACGTTTGAGTGAATCAGCTTTCCGCTGCTGGGAAGTGTCAGTGCTGGCCCTGTCGCGCAGTTCGTATGAGAGTGCGTCGAGGTCGATACGTTTAAGCATGAACTCGATAGCCTCTGCTCCCATCATGGCAATGAACTTGTCGGGGTCGTCGTCGCTGAGCTGCTGGTTTCCCTCAGGAAGCTGTTCTACCACTTTCCAGTACTGCTCTTCTGTGAGCAGTTCATAATCGTGGACTATCGCTGCGTCTTTGTCCTTGTTGCTACGGTCCTGTTCAGGTGTGGTTTCAGCCACTCCCGACTGGATGACAATATATCGTTCGTAGTAAATCACGGAGTCGAGCTTTTTCGTAGGAAGTCCCAGAAGATATCCGATTTTGTTTGGAAGTGAACGGAAATACCAGATATGAGCTACAGGTACAACAAGTGCGATATGTCCTGTACGCTCCCTTCTCACTTTCTTCTCGGTTACTTCCACCCCGCATCTGTCGCAAACGATACCTTTGTATCTGATACGTTTGTATTTACCGCAGTGACACTCGTAGTCTTTCGTCGGACCGAAAATCCTTTCGCAGAAGAGACCGTCTCTTTCCGGCTTGTATGTACGGTAGTTGATGGTTTCCGGTTTCATAACCTCACCGTGAGAATTCTCAAGAATCTCCTCTGGAGACGCTAGTCCGATAGTGATTTTTGAGAAATTGGTTTTTGATTTGCTTTCTCTCTTAAATGCCATCTTTTATATCGTTATGATGAAAGATAAAACTAAATTGAAAAAATAATTAATCGAGTGTGATGCTTAGTCCGAGTCCTCTGAGCTCGTGCAGAAGCACGTTGAGAGATTCTGGAATACCCGGTGTTGGCATAGTGTCTCCCTTCACGATAGCCTCATACGCCTTTGAACGTCCGACAACGTCGTCAGACTTGATGGTGAGTATTTCCTGAAGCACGTGAGATGCACCGAATGCCTCAAGTGCCCATACCTCCATCTCTCCGAATCGCTGTCCTCCGAACTGAGCCTTACCACCAAGCGGCTGTTGGGTGATAAGTGAGTAAGGTCCGATTGAGCGTGCATGCATCTTGTCTTCCACCATGTGTCCGAGCTTGAGCATGTAGGTCACTCCGACTGTTGCAGGCTGGTCGAACTTAAGTCCGGTCTCTCCGTTGTACAGGTAAGTACGCCCGTAACGTGGCAGTCCAGCTTTGTCGGTCCATTCGCACAGGTCTTCTAGGTGTGCTCCATCGAAGATTGGTGTTGCGAATTTCACATTCAGTTTCTTTCCCGCTGCTCCCAGCACAGCTTCGAATATCTGTCCGATGTTCATACGTGATGGCACGCCAAGCGGGTTGAGCACGATATCGACGGGGGTTCCGTCCTCAAGGAACGGCATATCCTCCTGTCTTACGACCTTAGACACAATACCCTTGTTACCATGTCGTCCAGCCATCTTATCGCCAACTCCAATCTTACGTTTCTTAGCCACATACACCTTAGCCATCTGGATGATACCGTTGGGCAGCTCATCTCCGATAGTGAGAGCGAATTTCTTTCTCTTGAGTTCTGCATCAAGCTGTTTGTATTTCTTCAGGTAGTTGATGACGAGCTGCTTGATAAGGCTATTCGTATGTTCGTCGTCAGTCCATTTGTTGAGCTGAACGATAGTATAGTCGAACTTTTCGAGTACAGACGCCACGAATGATGCACCAGCTGGAATTAGCTCGGCACCCATGTAGTCTTTCACCCCACATGATTTCTTGCCTTTTGTGAGAGTCAAGAGCTTATCGACGAGTATAGCCCTGAAATCGCTGATTTTCTCTTCATATTCCTTGTCGATCTTAGCAACTTCCAGCCTGTCGCGGTTCTTATCTGAACGCGATTTAATAGCCTTAGAGAATAGTTTCTTGTCGATGACCACTCCGCTAAGAGACGGATTCGCCTTGAGAGATGCATCTTTCACGTCTCCAGCCTTGTCGCCAAAGATAGCTCTGAGCAACTTTTCCTCTGGTGATGGATCCGATTCACCCTTTGGAGTGATTTTTCCTATGAGGATGTCGCCGGGTCCGATACGGGCTCCAACCCTGACAATACCATTCTCATCAAGGTCTTTGGTTGCGTCTTCGCTGACATTAGGAATGTCGGATGTGAGTTCCTCCACACCACGTTTCGTTTCTCTCACCTCAAGAGAGAACTCATCGACGTGTACAGATGTGAGAATGTCTTCCCTCACCACTCGTTCGTTGAGCACGATGGCATCCTCGTAGTTGTAACCTTTCCATGGCATGTATGCCACAAGCAGGTTCCGGCCAAGAGCCAACTCTCCGTTAGCGGTGGCATATCCTTCTGTGAGCATGTCGCCTTTCTTCACCCGGTCACCACGGTTACAGAGAGGTCTGAGGTCGATAGTCATGTTCTGGTTAGTTCTTCTGAATTTAGGAAGCTTGTATTCCTTCACAGCAGGCTCGAAGCTTACAAATTCCTCATCCTCAGTTCTGTCATAGAGAATACGTATGGTGTTAGCATCAACATATTCAACGAGTCCGTCGCCCTCAGCAACAATCATTGTCCTTGAGTCCTCGCACACTTGGCGTTCAATACCAGTTCCCACAATCGGAGCCTCAGTGCGCAGAAGTGGAACTGCCTGTCGCATCATGTTCGAACCCATGAGTGCTCGGTGGGCGTCGTCATGCTCCAGGAATGGAATGAGCGCTGCAGCTATAGATGCAATCTGCTGGGGAGCCACATCCATGTAGTCCACCTGTGAGGGCGGAACAACCGGGTAGTCTGCATTCTTACGGCATTTCACGACTTTTCTGATGAAGTGACCGTTCTCATCAAGCGGAGCATTTCCCTGACCAATTGTTTTCTCTGCCTCCTCCTCCGCAGAGAGATAGATGATATTGTCGTTGTTGAGATCAACCACGCTGTTCTCCACCTTTCTGTAAGGAGTCTCGATGAATCCCAGGCTGTTGATTTTCGCATATACGCAAAGAGATGAAATAAGTCCGATGTTAGGTCCTTCAGGTGACTCGATTGGGCAGAGACGGCCGTAGTGTGTGTAGTGAACGTCACGAACCTCGAATCCAGCTCTTTCTCTGGAGAGTCCACCCGGTCCGAGTGCCGACAGACGGCGCTTATGCGTAATCTCAGCCAGAGGGTTGGTCTGATCCATGAACTGTGACAATGCATTTGTCCCAAAGAACGAGTTAATGACCGATGAGATGGTTTTTGCGTTAATGAGATCCGTTGGGTTGAACACCTCGTTGTCTCTGACGTTCATTCTCTCCCTGATAGTTCTGCTCATACGAGCCAGTCCGATGGCAAACTGGTTGGAGAGCTGCTCACCCACAGTTCTCACTCTTCTGTTGCTCAGGTGGTCAATATCATCAACGTTAGCTTTCGAGTTAGCCAACTGAATGAGATATTTGATAATCTCAATGATATCCTCCTTGGTCAGCACCCTGGTATCTGGATTGGTGGTCAGTCCGAGCTTACGGTTCATACGGTATCTTCCCACGTCGCCAAGGTCATATCGTTTTTCCGAGAAGAACAGGTTGTTGATCACCTCTCTTGCGCTGGCATCGTCGGCAGGGTCAGCGTTACGGAGCTGACGGTAAATATATGTTACAGCCTCTTTCTCGGTATTTGTCGGGTCTTTTGCGAGCGTATTGAAAATGATGGAGTAGTCGGATGCGTTTTTCTCCTCATTATGAACAAATATGTTCTCAACGTCATTTTCTATGATAAGTTCGATGTCTTCCTTAGTGAGCACCGTGTCGCGTTCGATAATCTTCTCATTACGCTCAAGGGTGGTGAGCTCACCTGTCTCTTCATCCACGAAGTCCTCTGTCCATGAACGCAGCACACGTGCAGCGAGTTTTCTTCCGACAAAATTCTTGATTGTCTTCTTGTCCACTTTCACTTCCTCAGCCAAATTGAAGATGTTGAGAATGTCCTTGTCGGTCTCAAATCCAATGGCACGCAGGAGTGTGGTCACCGGAAGCTTCTTCTTACGGTCGATGTATGCGTACATCACATCGTTGGTGTCGGTGGCAAACTCAATCCATGATCCTTTGAACGGAATGATACGAGCAGAGAAGAGCTGTGTGCCGTTCTGGTGAACACTAGAACCGAAGAACACACCTGGTGATCGGTGTAACTGAGACACAACCACACGTTCAGCTCCATTGATTACGAAAGTACCATTATCAGTCATGTAGGGAATCGGACCGAGAAACACGTCCTGGACAACGGTTTCGAAATCGACATGGTCAGGGTCGGAGCATGAGAGCATCAGTTTTGCTTTCAGAGGTACAGAATATGTAAGACCTCTCTCTAAGCACTCCTCGATAGTGTAGTGCGGGGCATCGATGTAATAATCGAGGAAGTCGAGCCTGAAATTGTTTCTTGTGTCGGCAATAGGGAAATTCTCGGCGAAGACCTTGTACAGTCCGTCTTTTTTCCTCTTTTCCGGTGGCGTGTCGAGTTGCAGGAAGTCTCTGAAGGACTTTAACTGGACATCAAGAAAATCCGGATATGGAACAGGATTTTTCACTGATGAGAAGTCAACTCTGTTGTTAATGTTTTTAGACATCTGAAATGATTTATGATTTAAAATAATTTACGATGTATATAGTGCTATTTCTCCTGATTATTCTCTGTTATCCTACAAATAATGACATCATTGGTGGTGGGATATCGGTATTTCATTCAATCTGTTGTTATTATCACATCAACAATGATGTCCATGGATATTCATGAGCTTCATTGTGCAGGTAGTGTTATTGCTTTGGATTTCTTCTGTTGCTTAGTAATAGTGAAAAAAATAAGTTAGGAAAATTTATCTTAGATTTTTGAGCTGTTTTTCAGTTGGTCAGAGGGAGTGATGCGGGCATCATGACCGATGAACAGCTGGAAAAGAGCCAAAAAGATAAGTTTATATCTTGAGCGATTGCCTGACATTAATTTTACTAAGTTATTTTTTTACTGTTACTTAGAAGACACAAAAAGGTTAAGAACCCTCATTCTGAGGATCCTTAACCGAATTGTTATGTCGGAGTGGAGTGATTACTGGATTTCCACCTCTGCACCTGCAGCCTCAAGAGCAGCCTTGAGTGCCTCAGCAGCAGCCTTGTCAACGCCTTCCTTCAGCTTTGCAGGAGCACCGTCAACGAGTTCCTTTGCTTCCTTCAAACCAAGTCCGCAAGACTCCTTAACAGCCTTTACAACCTGAAGCTTAGCAGCACCAGCGCTCTTCAGTACAACGTCGAAAGCGGTCTTCTCCTCTGCGGCAGCTCCGCCCTCACCCGGTGCAGCAGCAACAGCAACAGCTGCAGCAGCAGGCTCAATTCCATATTCGTCCTTGAGGAGCGCCTTGAGCTCACTCACTTCTTTCACTGTCAAATTAACTAATTCTTCAGCAATAGCTTTAATATCTGCCATTTTATAAAAATTTTTAATGGTTATTTTTTATTTAATTTAATTCTGAGTTGAGACGTATCAATGCGCGTCTCATGGAAACCGGACATACTGGATTCCGGTTATTTACACGGGATGTTTAAGAATTTTTTTCCTCGATTGCGTCAAGCAGCCCGTGGATGGTAGTACCGCCGTCGATCTGAGACAGCACGCTGTTGATAGGACCTTCGAGCGTGGAGATAACCTCGGCGATAAGCTCGTTCTTGCTCTTGATAGCGCAGAGAGCCTCAAGGTTCTCGGCACCGACGTAGGTGCTCTCCTCAGCGTAGGCGCCCTTCAAAGCCGGCATGTCGGCATTGTCTTTGGCGAACTTCTTGATCAGTTTTGCCGGAGCATTGGCTGTGGCGCAGAACATCACACCCGTGTTGCCTTTCAGGCAGACGGAAAGAGCGGAGTAGTCCTCATCCCTTCTCTCGAGAGCTTTCTCGAAGAGGGTGTTCTTCACAACCTGCAGCTTAATATCGTTCTTGAAGCACTCGCGGCGCAGTGCGCTCGTTGTCGCGCTGTCCATGCCAGTGACATCAACAAGATAGAAATGCGGATATTCATTGAGTGTCTCAATGAACTGGTCTATAAGTAAGCTTTTATCTTCTTTCTTCATGATTCAGTCTGGTTTTATTAGTCAATAGATTTTGGATCTATCTTCACGCCCTTGCTCATTGTCGTTGAAAGATAAATGCTCTTAATATACGTACCCTTAGCCGTAGCCGGCTTCAACTTGATGATGGTGTTGATAAACTCCTGGGCATTCTCCTTGATTTTCACGGGGTCAAACGACACCTTGCCGATTGATGCGTGAACAATACCGGTCTTATCTACCTTGAAGTCAATCTTACCTTGTTTTACTTCCTTAACTGCCTTTGCCACATCCTGGGTCACAGTTCCGCTCTTTGGGTTAGGCATCAGTCCGCGGGGACCGAGAATTCTACCAAGCGCACCAATCTTACCCATGCAAGAAGGCATTGTGATGATTACATCAACATCAGTCCAACCGCCTTTGATTTTCTCGATGTATTCCTCGAGACCAACATAGTCGGCACCAGCCTCTGTTGCGGCGGCTTCCTGATCGGCAGTACACAGACAGAGCACACGTACTTGCTTACCTGTTCCGTTAGGAAGAGACACCACGCCACGTACCATCTGGTCAGCCTTGCGTGGGTTAACACCAAGACGCATGTCGATATCAACCGACGCGTCGAATTTGGTGAACGTAATCTCTTTCAACAGATTGACAGCTTCATCCAGTGTGTAAGCTTTCCCTGCCTCAATCTTATCAGCAACTATCTTTTGATTTTTTGTCAGTTTACTCATTTTAATTGAAGTTTTTTAATTATAATTCAGGGAATTGTCCTTTCACGCGGATACCCATACTGCGTGCTGTTCCTGCTATCATCTTCATCGCAGACTCCACGGTGAAGCAGTTGAGGTCAGGCATCTTATCCTCTGCTATAGTCTTGATCTGATCCCATGTCACCTCAGCCACCTTGGAACGGTTAGGCTCAGATGAACCCTTCTTAACCTTTGCAGCCTCAAGAAGCTGTACGGCAGCAGGAGGGGTCTTGATAATGAAATCATACGACTTGTCAGCATAGTAGGTGATAACGACAGGAAGAATCTTCCCGGCCTTATCCTGAGTCCTGGCGTTGAACTGCTTACAGAAATCCATGATGTTGATACCCTTAGAACCAAGGGCTGGTCCAACAGGAGGCGACGGATTTGCAGCGCCGCCTTTAATCTGTAATTTGATTAATCCAGCAACTTCTTTTGCCATTTGTCTAAATAATTTTTATAAGTGATATAAACTACAAGGTGTCTCTAACCTATATTATCCTGAACAGGGATCAAGAGACACATCTGGAGGGAACGCCGATGCGTAACATCATCATTATTCCTTCTCCAATTGTCCGTAACTCAGCTCGAGAGGGGTCACACGTCCGAATATCTTGACTGCGACTTTCACTTTTTGCTTATCTGGGTCTATTTCCTCAACTACGGCATTGAAACCAGCGAACGGACCGTCGGTGACGGTGACTGCCTCGCCGACATTGAACTGAACATTCATGATGGTCGGGGGTTCCTCACCTTCAACATCGATTCCAAGCATACGGTTGATTTCAGCCTGCCTCATTGGGGTTGGATTATCGGTACCGCCCAGAAATCCGAGGACTCCAGGGGTGTTTCTAAGCATGTGGGGAATTTCTCCGACAAGACATGCCTCAACAAGGACATAGCCTGGCAACAGGCTCACATCCTTGACTACACGTTTTCCGCGGACAATCTTCTCCTCTTTCCTTGACGGAATAAGCACCTGTGGCACATACTTCTCATATCCGTGGAGTTTCATGTCAAGCTCGATATATTCCTTCACTTTCGACTCCTTTCCACTGATAGCTTTGAGAGCGTACCACTGTAATTCTTTTGACTCCATGCTTTCTACCGATTGATTTAATAAATCAAATCAACAATTAACTCAAAGACCTTGTTGATAGCAAAGACAATCAGCGCAATGATGATGGAAGCAGATAAAACCAACACTGCGGTGCTTGCCAGTTCCTTGCTCGATGGCCATGTCACTTTGTGGACAAGCTCATTGTAGGATTCTTTGCAATAAGTAGCAATACTTTTAAACATAATTCATTCTTCCAAATTGGCACGGGAAGAGAGGCTCGAACTCCCGACACCTGGTTTTGGAGACCAGTGCTCTACCAACTGAGCTATTCCCGTAAAACAACCTGTCCTGAGCTGTATTTACCCAGGACAGGTAAAAGATATGTGATTAATAATTAATCGTAAACCTCTGTGATCTGACCTGAACCAACGGTACGACCACCCTCGCGGATAGCGAAACGAAGACCTACGTTCAGAGCTACAGGGTAGATGAGCTCAACCTTAATCTCAACGTTGTCGCCCGGCATTACCATCTCAACTCCCTCAGGAAGTGCGATTTCGCCAGTACAGTCCATAGTGCGGAGGTAGAACTGAGGACGATAGTGGTTCTTGAAAGGAGTGTGACGACCACCCTCTTCTTTCTTCAGAACGTAGATTGAAGCCTTGAAGCTCTTGTGAGGAGTGATAGCACCCGGGTGAGTGATCACCATACCACGCTTCACGTCCTTCTTATCGATACCACGGAGGAGCAGACCTACGTTATCACCAGCCTCACCCTCATCGAGGATCTTACGGAACATCTCAACACCGGTAACTACAGACTTTGCGTCTTCACCAAGACCGAGGAGCTGTACAGGGTCACCAACGTGGATAACACCAGTCTCGATACGACCTGTAGCAACAGTACCACGACCTGTGATTGAGAACACGTCCTCAACAGGCATCAGGAATGGCTTGTCCTTATCGCGTGGAGGCTCCTGAATCCACTCATCACAAGCGTTCATAAGCTCCATCACTTTGTCTTCCCACTCTGGCACACCGTTGAGTGCTCCAAGTGCAGAACCGCGGATGAAAGGAGTGTCCTCTTCGAACTCATACTGCTCGAGAAGGTCATGCATCTCCATCTCAACGAGGTCGAGCATCTCCTCATCGTCAACCATATCACACTTGTTAAGGAACACCACGAGGCGAGGCACGTTCACCTGACGCGCGAGAAGGATATGCTCACGAGTCTGAGGCATAGGACCATCGGTAGCAGCTACTACGATGATGGCACCGTCCATCTGAGCAGCACCAGTAACCATGTTCTTCACATAGTCAGCGTGTCCAGGGCAGTCAACGTGTGCATAGTGACGTTTCTCAGTCTCATACTCCACGTGTGCAGTGTTGATTGTAATACCACGCTCTTTCTCTTCAGGAGCATTGTCAATCTGGTCGAAAGACTTCACTTCAGAAAGACCCTTCTTTGCGAGAACCTGGGTGATAGCAGCAGTAAGTGTAGTCTTACCGTGGTCAACGTGACCGATAGTACCAATATTCAAATGGGGTTTGGTACGTTCGAATTTCTCTTTTGCCATAGCTAAATCTTAATTCTTAACTTTTTTATTGTTTATAATGTATTGATTTTTCTCTGTCTCAACCTTAGAGCTGTTATCGAGACTTGAACTCGAGACCTCTTCCTTACCAAGGAAGTGCTCTACCACTGAGCTATAACAGCATTCCTTTATTATATAATGTGACACCTTTTTCTCTGGATGGGTAAGTCCGCACACCAGCGTTGCGACAGATTTTTTTGTTTGGGCGGTAGTCTGCAGCCTCACTGTCAGACTTCGTTTGCCCCTCTGGAATATGGTTTTGTTCACCCGCTTCAGATAGTGTCACTACATAAAGCGGGTGCAAATTTAGGGATTATTTTTCGAACTGCCAAAAAAAAAGGTGTTTTTTTTATTTTTTACTGAATTTTTCTTTATATCTGGCCAATTGTTTTTCCAAAGCCGGCAGACTCTGGTCAATTGCCTCCTCAAAAGTGTCACACGTCTTCTCCACGAAGAGTTCCTCTCCCGGAAGCGACACTTTCAGACTTGCCTGTTTGTTGAGAGCCGTTGCGGGCTTCACCACTTTCAGCACCACTTCCACTTTCTTGATATCACCGCAAAACTTCTCCAGCTTGCTGACTTTTTTCTGGATGAACTCCTGCAACTTCTCTGTTGCGTCGAATTTGATTGGCTTTACACTTAGTTCCATAGTCGATTATTTTGTTGGTTTAACATGATGGTCGTAGGCAACAAGTTCTCGTTACCGATATGCTTATCTCTCACGACCTTGGATGTGCTTTGTTGTAAGCGTTCTTCAGCTCTTCAAACGACAGATGTGTATAGATCTGTGTGGTTTCCAAGCTCTCATGCCCCATGAGCTGCTGAATGGCCTGCAGGTCGGCGCCATGGTTGAGCATGGCTGTTGCAAACGAATGGCGGAGCACGTGAGGACTTCTCTTCTGCTGAGTAGTCACCATCGCCAGCTTTTCAGTCACAATCCGGTGAATCTCGTCGGGTCTCAGGTCTTTGCCTTTTTTCCCCAAGAGAAAGGCTGTGCCCTCGTAACCGTTGCTGAAATAGGCGGTTCTCATGTCGATATAACGCCTCACCTCTTTCAGGAGCTCGTCGCTGATGGGAATAATCCGCTGTTTCATCCGTTTGCCGGTCACCTTGACTGCTTTCTCACCCCAGAGGATGTCCTTGTCCTGCAGACCGAGTATCTCTGCACGGCGCATACCTGTAGAATAGAGCATGAGGATGATAAGTCGGTCTCTTCTTCCCTCGAAATCGTCGGTGAACGTGCAGCTGTCGAGCAGCTGCGACATGTTTTCCTCTTTCACAAATGCCGGCAGCTTTTTGGCCTTCTTCGGAGCTTTCACGTTGGCTGCGGGGTTGGCTACCGCCTTGCCCGTTTTCATCAGATACCGGTAGAAGGTCCTGAGCGCGCTGAGAGCAAGACTGACTGTAGCAGGTTTCTTGTCCTCTTCGTCAATCATATAGACCACCCATTCACGGACAATCTCGGTGTCTGCCGACTCCCACGTAATGCCTTCAGCCAGGCTATGAAAGAACGCTTCGAACTCTCTGAGTGCTACAGCATAATTTTCCACCGTCCGTTCCGAACGGTTGAGCTCTGCCCTCAGATAGTCCAGAAAACTTGCTATATTGGTCATATCTCATCGTTGCCGCATATCACGGCTTTGATTCATGCCACTAAATTAGCAATTTTCTTTTAAACAATCAAATTTTTGTCAGTAAAAAACGTCTAAAACGCTTAAAAATCTTGTTTGAGCGTGTCGAAAGGTTTGTTTACGGCACAGTCTTGCGCTTTTAGTCCTCCTGCTGGTGCAGTTTGTTCAC
>JAEEOB010000056.1 GCA_016284045.1 Bacteroidaceae bacterium | reverse complement strand
TAAGTGGTGTGTCTCTTTTCTCGATGGTGACGGAGGTAAGTCCTGTACAACCATAAAACGCATAACTACTTATTGATGAAACACTGCTTGGGATGACTAAATTGGTAATCTCAGTATTCTCATCATTCGATAAATATAAATGATGAGCATAGCCAAGAGGATTTCCTATTTCATCACGGATTTTTTCGAAGTTAATATTACACCAGGCAGTTAGGTCATCAACAATTATTTTTTTCAGGTTGGGACAATCACAAAATGAATAAGCTCCAATTTCTTTTACACTGTTGGGTATGGTTATGGATGTCAGATTTGTACAACCATGAAATGCTCCAGCTGTTCCCGTTCTGATATTTGAGCCACTGGGATCACTTTTAATTGAAGTAACGCTGTTTGGAATGGATATGGATGTCAGGCTGGAACATTGTGCAAAAGTTGCAGGTTCAATTGTTGTAATACTATTCGGAATGTTTATGGATGAAAGTTGGGAATACCCTAAAAATGCCCGTTTCCCAATAGATTTGACACTGTTTGGCATGGTTATGGAAGTCAGGCTGGAACACTCGTAAAATGAATATGTTCCTATTGTGGTGACACCATCTGTTATTTCAACGGTACGAATATTTTCAAGATACTGATGCCAGGGAGCGTTGTTTGTAAAACTATAATTATACATTCGGCTCTCGCCTGATATTTTCAATATGCCTGTTTCTGTATCCAAATGCCATGTGCAGTAACCTGTAGTA
The DNA here is from genome assembly GCA_016284045.1 of Bacteroidaceae bacterium. Classification (GTDB taxonomy): domain Bacteria; phylum Bacteroidota; class Bacteroidia; order Bacteroidales; family Bacteroidaceae; genus UBA3839. The sequence continues at coordinate 52,774 of JAEEOB010000056.1, read as the reverse complement.
CCGCTGTATTCTTCTGCCGACGCCATAAGCGGCATCAGCATAAATAATGATAGTAATAGTTTTTTCATGTTTTAAAATGTATTAAGTGATACATAGAATTGTTTTTCGATATCTTTCTTCGTTAATGGTAAGGCGGTTCTTATTCTGCAAATATAAATAAAAAAAACACAAATTACCTCTCCTGTTTTGTTGAAATGTGTTAAACGGCTGCCTTGTCTGTGTGTGACTCATTTTGCACATGTATAAAGAAAGGGACAGATTCCATGTTGAACCTGTCCCCATTTTATGTCTTAACAATTCTTCTAATTTTCCTCGCCTGAAATCACGAGCTTATAGCCTTTGCCGTGAACATTCAGAATCTGGACATCCGGATCCTGGCTCAGCAGCTTGCGGAGCTTCGTGATATACACATCCATCGAACGGGCGTTGAAATAGTTGTCGTCAATCCAGATGGCTTTCAAGGCATACTCGCGAGGAAGCAGCTCGTTCACTTTATTGCTCAGAAGGGTCAGCAGTTCAGCCTCTTTTGTCGTCAGCTTCTTCTCCTCGCCGTCAATGGTCAGCATCTGCTTCTGCGTGTCGAACGTGAAGCGGCCGATGCTCCTCACCGTTTCGTTCTTATTCTGTTTACCGCGGACACGCCTAAGAATCGCCTCTATGCGCATCACGACAACGTCCATACGGAATGGCTTGGTGATGTAGTCGTCAGCACCAATCTCATAACCGGTGCGTATGTCGTCGATAATAGTCTTTGCGGTCAGGAAAATGAATGGAACCTCCGCATTCAGCTCACGTATCTTGCCCGCCAACGTGAAGCCGTCCATCTTGGGCATCATCACGTCAAGGATGCAAAGATCGTATTTGTTCGAACAGAACGCTGTATAACCCTCCTCGCCGTCAACACACAAATCTGCCTGAAAACCTTTTGCCTCCAAATATTCACGAAGAAGCATACCAAGATTCTCGTCATCCTCGCATAAGAGGATTTTCACATCTTCAAATTTTTCTTCCATAGTTTTATTCATTTTAATAGTTTATGATTGGCTTTAATTTTAAATTGTAATTAATTTTAGATTGTTTTAGCTGTACAGCAGCGGCAGCTTGATGGTGAATGTGGTTCCGATACCATAGTCGCTGTCAGCGCTGACACTGCCTTTATGGTCGGTCACGATTTTCTTCACGTATGCCAGACCCAGACCGAAGCCTTTTATGTCGTGGCGGTTGCCTGTCGATACGCGGTAGAATTTCTCGAATATCTTTTTCAGGTTTTCTTTCTTTATGCCGATGCCATTGTCGCGGATGGAAATATACAGATATTTCGAGTCGTTCTTTGTCGATACCGTCAGTTCAAGTTGGCTGTCCTCACGCTTATATTTCACCGCATTGTCCATCAGATTGAATATCACGTTCGTAATATGCATCTCGTCAGCCAGAATAACAGAGTCTTTCGCTTTCAGGTGCGACACGATTTTTCCGCCGTTCTTCTCTACTTTCAGCGTGAATGTCTTGATGATGCCGATAATCAGCTCGTTCACGTTCAATTCCACCATGTTCAGGTTGGCTTTCTGGTTCTCGTACATCGACAGCTGAAGCACTTTCTCCACCTGGAACCGCAGACGTTTCGTTTCGGTGTTAATGGTCTCAACCAGACGTGACATCATCTTCGGTGTTTTAGGAACCTCCTCGTCGCCAAGCATCTGGGCTGCAAGGGATATCGATGATATCGGCGTTTTGAACTCATGCGTCATGTTGTTGATGAAGTCGTTCTTCACCTCCGACAGCTTTTTTTGGCGGAACACTAGAATCATCGTGATGATGAAGGTCAGTAGCAGAATCAGCGTGAACACAATCGATGGCAGCATGAACCCCAACGAACGAAACACGTAGCGGCGGGCGTCGGGAAACACAACGGTCAGCACACCTTGCTGATCTACGGGATCATATTTAAACAGGCTCTGAGAGAATTTCACTGATCCGTCATCCTCCGAGAAGTCAGAACACTTATATATCAGTTTGCCATTACTGTTATAGACTGCGAAATGATAGTCCAGCTCTATGGCGTGATTTGCCAGCTCATACTTGATGTTTTGATCCAGACGGTTGAAGTCAATCCTGTCTTGAAGTGGACGGTCGTTGGCGGAGTAGAGCATCAGTAATATCAGGGAGTCCATCAGGTTTTGATTATAGACATACCGCTTCAGAAGGGCGGAGTCGGCGGACAAGGCACGGTTCGAACGACGAGTAATCAATGTCTTGTTCAGTCCTGATGAAGGAGAAGAGGGGTTGCTGTAGCTGTCTATATGGATATTCTTGCTGGTGGACTGCAGGATGGAGTCGTTCTGCTCAAGCACAGAGTCGGCCACTGTGGTCATACCGCTAAATTTGTCTTCCATGTATTGGGCGGTCTCAATCAGCTCCATGTTGTGGCTCACGCTGTTTAGCGCACGCTCAACACTCTCCTCGAAATGCACACGGCGGGTCGTCACGATTTCCTCAACATAGCCCACCTGCATCACAAGCAGACTGATGAACGAGATGCCCATCACGATTGCCAATATGATGATTGTACGCTTTTTCATGTTGATTCAATTTAACGTTTTTATTTGCTTTGTATGACTTTCTTTATGAATCAATTTTCTCGTCTTCTTATATAATCAAATGACTAAATGCCCAAATAAATCGGAAAACTTTGGAGCAGCGAGCGCAGAGCCGAACTTGTTCGAGCTATGCCGAGTCGTGACAAAGTTCATGAAATAAATCATAAAATAGTAAATAGTAAATGAATTTGTCTTGTTAATCCTTTACTTAGCAAAATAACGTAAAACTTTTCTATTATTATAATGTTTGATAACTTTTTTACTTAAAAATATAAAAAAAATCAGCAAATTTAACATTTGCTGATTTTTTAATTATTATTTTAGTAATTAAGAATCAAGAGTGATAACCCTTCTTTTCATCTGATTGCTGTTTTCATATTGTAATCAAATTCAGAAGATGATACAAAATGAATAGTCCAAAATCGGATTCGTCATTTTTTATTATCAGTTTAACTTCTTTTTGAATTTTTCACTCATCTAAAAAGTAAATACACTATTCTCTTTTAACTTTTCACTATTCATTTTGAAATAATTCATCATTCTTAATTCTAAATTTAAAATTAGTCTTCCTCCTTGTTCTGAGCCTCGAACTCCTTGATGAGCTGGTTCTGAACATCGGTCGGAACAAGCTCATAGTTCGAGAACTTCATCGAGAACGAACCGCGTGCTCCGGTGATGGCAGAAAGGGAAGTGGAGTAGTTTGCAAGACCCTTCAACGGTACTTTTGCCTGAAGTTTCTCATAGCCGCTCTCACTGGAAGACCCCATGATCATACCGCGACGGCCCTGGATATCGCTCATCACGTCACCCATCTTGTCGCTCGGTACCAGTACCTCAACGTCATAAATAGGCTCAAGGAGCTTCGGAGCTGCCTGCTTGAACGCATCGCTGAACGCGTTACGGCCGGCGAGCATGAATGAAAGCTCGTTGGAGTCAACAGGGTGCATCTTACCGTCATATACCACAACGCGTACATCGCGCGCATAGCTGCCGGTCAACGGACCCTGCTCCATACGGCCCATGATTCCTTTCAGGATGGCTGGCATGAAACGGGTGTCGATGGCACCACCAACCACTGAGTTGATGAATACAAGCTTGCCGCCCCACTCAAGGTCAATTTCTTCCTTGCTCTTGCAGTTGATTTTGAATTCCTGACCACCGAACTTGTAGCTTACAGGATCCGGATCGCCTTCGTTGTAAGGCTCAACAATCAGGTGAACCTCACCGAACTGACCGGCACCGCCCGATTGCTTCTTGTGACGATAGTCTGCGCGGGCTGCTTTTGTGATGGTCTCACGGTAAGGTATCTTCTGCTCGTCATAGACGATGTTGATTTTCTCGTTGTTCTCCAGACGCCATTTCAGGGTGCGGAGGTGGAATTCGCCCTGGCCTTTAATCAGGGTCTGACGGAGCTCTTTGCTCTGCTCAAGTACCCATGTCGGGTCTTCCTGTGCCATCTTCTGGATGGCGCTCATCATCTTCTCGCTCTCGCTTTCGTTTGCAGCTTTCACAGAGCGGATATAGCGGGGAGCAGGATATTTCACAAGATCGAAAGCGTAGTCGCAATCTTTTCCTACAAGCGTGTTGCCGGTCTTTACGTCTTTCAGCTTTACAGAGCAGCCGATATCGCCGGCTACTAACTCGTCAACATTCGTACGGTTAGCACCGGAACATACGAACAGCTGGGCGATGCGCTCCTTAGAACCGCGGTCAACATTTAGAAGGTCGTCGCCTACATGAACCTTTCCGCTCATCACCTTGAAATACTGAACACCGCCGATATGGGGCTCGTTAGCGGTCTTGAAGAAATAAAGGGCTGTAGGACCGTTGCTGTCTGGAGCTACCTCCTCACCGCTACGGGTCACTGCTGCAGGCATCTCGTCAACGAAAGGTACAACGTTACCCAGAAATTCCATCAGGCGGTGAACACCCATGTTCTTGGCTGCGCACACACAGAACACCGGATACATACCACGGCTTGCCAAACCCTTGCGGATGCCTTCACGAATCTCGTCGATGCTCAATGTGCCCTCCTCGAAGTATTTCTCCATCAACGCTTCGTCGTTCTCGGCTGCTGCCTCTGTCAATGCATCATGAAGCTCGGTGGCTTTGTCAAGCTCAGAAGCGGGGATGTCCTCAATGATAGGAGCACCGCCTTCGGGCTTCCAAGACAGCTTCTTCATCAGAAGAATGTCTATCATAGAGTTGAAGTTCGGACCTTCGTTCAATGGGTATTGGATTTGAGTGACGCTTGGACCATAAAGCTCACGCAAACGCTCAACACACTGGTTGAAGTCGCATTTCTCAGCATCTAGCTGATTAACCAGGAAAATCACTGGTTTGCCCAACTGGGCGGTATAGCGGAAATGATTCTGTGTGCCAACCTCAGGTCCATACTGTCCGTTGATGAGCAAGATGGCGGTGTCGGTCACAGTCATGGCTGTTAATGCCGCGCCGCAGAAGTCATCACTTCCCGGGCAGTCTATGATGTTCAATTTCTTACCATTATGTTCAACATGGAATACTGTTGAGAACACAGAATAACCGTATTCATGCTCCACTGGGAAGTAGTCGCTTACGGTATTTTTCTGTGAGATACGACCTTTACGCTGGATCTGGCCAGACTCGAAGAGCAAGGACTCGGTCAAAGTGGTCTTGCCCGCACCGTCATTGCCAAGCAATGCAATGTTTTTAATCTCTTTCGACTGATAAGTTTTCATAATGATTTTTTAGGATTATATAAATTGATAAATCTATGTTTTATACCTTTGTTACTTTTTGCATATAAAGCATACAAAGTTACGTATTTTTTTTCATTTACATGATACACGGATTATGTTGTATAACATATTTTTAACACAAAAAATCCTGCAGTTTCTATCTGCAGGATACATATAGAGGAGACTATGACTATGTCTGGTTGCTTCTGCTTTTGGGGTCAGATACTTCAACAACTACAAGCCAGTCACCTTACAGAATCGCACAATGGCAAGATTCATAATATCTAACTCACTAAGAACTAAAAACCAAAAACTTAAAATTACTTCACCAAAACCTTCTTTCCGTCAACCACATAGATAAAACGGGAGGCAGGCTTGCTCACTGGTTCACCGTTCAGATTGAACACCTGCTTACCTTTCAGGTCTTTGGCTCTCACGGTCTCTATCGAGCTGGCATCGGCGATGATGGTGTGCTTCTGGTCTGCCACTTTCAGGCTCTTAGCGTCCAACGACGACTGGCTCTGGTTCACCACCTGAATAGTGGAGGAGCCCTGATAGTCGTCAGAGGCATGCAGTTTCAGTGTCGCCACTGGACCGCTGTTCCCTTTCAAGGGCACAAGACTCACGTTATAAACGAGGATGGTGTATTCGTTGGGTTTGTTTTTATGAGGGCTCACCATGAGGGAGTATCTCGCGGTGTGACGCTCCGACAGGCTCACTTCATAGCTTGTTCCGTTTTTCACTAACTCGATTCCCTCGGGAAGTATCACGGTTGCCTGCCATGCGCATACTGGCTCTTCGTTCTCCATGCAGATGTCAAGCGTGAATGTCTCACCCGGAACAATCGTGATGTCGTCTGCCAGTACGCTCATCGAACATATCAGCGTTAACGCAATTGAAAGAATGGCTTTTTTCATAAGTTTGAAGTTTAGGGGTTAGATGTGGATTCGTTATTTCGTTATCTCGTTATTTCGAAAATAGCTAAAACAAAAAAAGCCTGTCCACGGCTTTCAAACCGTGGACAGGAGTAGGATAGGGGATTATTCCTGATCGGCCATGATGTTGATTACCATCACGACGTCGGAGATATTCGTTGCGCCGTCACCGTTGACATCTGATGTGCCTGCGAATTTGGTGTCGCCTGCCATCGTGTTGATGATAGCCACTACGTCGGAGATGTCAACCTTGGTGTCGCCGTTAACGTCGCCCTTCTTCAGTGCGTCAGCACTTACGTAAGTCAGGCGGAAGTAGTCGGCCTTGAACCACTTCGGGCAGGAGGCCTTAATTTCAACGTCGGTCTCCTCACCAAGCATGAAGGTCAGACTGCAGTCCATGGCTTTGTCCTTTTCGTTCTCCATTGTGAAGGTCTCGGAGAAGCCGGCTGCCGACAGGCTGATCTCTGCGTTAAGGTCGGATGCGAGCAGGGCCTCAAGTTTGTAGGTTCCTGCTGGCAGGCAATAGAGAGTCTGGCTCACATAGAAACCGTCAGCTGGTGCGCTGCCGTTCCATGTGTTGAACAGGTATGCGCCATCGGCATTCTCAACAAAGTATGTCTCGTTCGCCACTTCCTTGACGCCGGTGTCTGCTCCCATATAAGCGGTCCATCCGGTGAGGTCGCCCATCTCGAAGCTGTTATTGTCAATCACCTGAGTGAAGTCGCAAGGAGGATTCGAATTGTCTGGTATCTTCAGGCGGGATGCAGCCTTGTTCAATTCTACTGTGCCTTCCTCAAGCTCAGTGGTGGTCATGTTATCTGGATCAGAGTTGTTGAGCAGGTCTTCAGCTGCTGCCAATGCCTCAGGAGAGGCGCTGTCCTGATATTCACCTGCCACGTTAGTCAGGTTGTCAACGGCTGCGTTGTATGCCTCATAGGCTTTCACGTTGGCTTTTGCATCTTCAAGAGTTGACTTCAGGTCGGTGATGGCCTGGCTCTTCTGCTCGTTCGTGCCGCTTTCCTTTGCGTTATTTGCCTGGTCAATCACGTCCTTGGCGGCGCGGGCTGCGGTGGAGCTCATGTTGCTCTCGTTCTCCGCCATGTAGTTGGTCACCTCTTCAAGAACGGCAGTCAGCTCGTCATCAACGATGTTCTCGTCAATCACAGGATTGTAGTAAAGCTCGAAGGTGTACCATACCACCCATGCGTTGCCCTGCATCTGGTCAGCGGTCACACCGAAGGTCAGGTCGCCCTCAGAGGTCAGCACGGTCTGAACGGATTTCAGTGTGGTCTCGTCGTAGTCTCTGAACTTGTTCTCGAACACGTTGTAGGCTGCCTGCTGGCTGTTCGGAACATAAAGGTCGCTGTTGTCGCCAACGGCGCTGTTGCTTGCGGAGAATTCCTCTGCATTGCTAGATGCTATCTCGGCGATGTTCGAAAGTGGAGTCTTCAAGTTGCCTGCGAACACGTAAGCGTAGTCTGCAGGAGATGCGATATACTCTGAATAGTTGGTCACCTGGTCTGCTGTGCGGTAGAATGCGCGCGTCTTCAGTGTGTAGGTTCCTGCTGGCATATTCGTCATCGTCTGGCTCACTGTGAACGGACTCTGGTTCCATACCTCCATTGTGCCGTACTGGGTCTTGAAGTTGCCTGCGTCGCCGTAGTTCCATTGCTTGTCAACCACACTTGTGCCCTGCAGTGCGCTCGTGCTGTAAGTGGCGCCGAGGAGGTCACCGTATATTACGGAGATGTCGAGGTCACCGTCGCTTGTGCCGGTGGCTACTGCCTGATCGAACTGCTCCTGAACATATACCTTGATGATGCCGGGCAGAGATGCGATGCACTCATTGATTTCATCAACACTCCAGGTTGGCTCGTCGTCAATCTGCTCTGAGATATTGTCGCTCATCTCGTCAAGCTGTGGTTTTAGGCTTGTGGTCTCGTATTTCTCGTAGGTGTCGGCAAACTCACCGTCGAAGAACTCACGCAGTTTTTCGTAAGCTTCAATGCTGGCGTGTACGCCGTTGACCATCGATGTGACAGCCTGGGCTGCTGCGGTGTTGGCGTCGCTGTCAGTGCTGTTGCTGTCGAGCAGTGCCTGGGCTGCCTCAACTTTCTGCTCAAGCTCGTCCTTCATGCTCTGCTGGAAGTACTCCTCAAGCAGTTTGTTACCAGTCGATACGGCTGCTTTCAAGGCAAACACGCTCGGGTCGATGTTGCCTACGTAGAAGAGCTGGATACCATCAGTGAAGAAGTGAGGAACATTGGCTGAGCCGACATTCGGTGAGCTGTAACCCATAGTGAAGTAACCAGTGGTCTCCTCAGCAAGGGTGAAGTTGATTTCCTCCATCGTCCATTTGCCTACAGGGAAGGTGGTGTTCGTGCCGAGATACTCGGTGCCGTCGTCAGCTACGAAACCAATGAGGTTCTTCGTGATTGCTGTCGTACCGCCTGCGTTGTAGTAAGAGAACTTCAGGGTGTACTGTCCGGCAGGAAGTGTACAAGTCTGCTTGTACTGTACGCTCATACTCCAGCAGGTTACAAGACCAAGCACTTTGCCTTCGGTTGAGCCGTCGCTCATTGTGGTCGGCACGATGAAGTCAACGCCTCCGAGGAAGCATCCGCTGCCCACTGCATAGACACCGGCTGCACAACCGTTGTCGGTCTTTGAGCGCTCCCAGCCACTCAGCGGAAGCATACTGTAGTTGGTGAGCGGAATACCGTTCTTCTCACAGTCGTAGTCGTAGGTGCAGATACCGCCTTCAAGCGGGTCATCCTCGTCGAAGTGAGGGTTGTTGAAGAAGTAAGGCGACAGGTCGGTCACGCCGCTGGCGTTGATTTCCTTCTGTTTCTCTATCTGTGCCTTTACCTGCTCGAGGGTGGCGTTCGGGTTGTTGATCACTGCCTGAGAGGCACTGGTGTCAACACCATATACCTTACCCAGATTCACAAGCTGCTGCAGCTCTTCCTTCGCTGCATCAATGTCTTTCTGAATCAGCTCCTGCTCGTCTATCTGATAGAGCTTCACATTATCAATAAAGAGGTGTGGAGCAGAACCAGAACCGCTGCCGAAACTTAAGCCTAACTGAACCTGTCCGTCGGTGGCGGCTGGCAGACGGAATGTGATGGTGTCGGATGTCCATACATTCAGCTCATAGGCGTCTTTCGTGGACAGATATTCAGTGCCGTCACCTGCAACAAAACCAATTTTGTTGGTGATGGTACCTGAACCAGCCACATTCTGCAAGGTTACAACCAGCATGTAGGCACCCTGGCTCAGGCTAACGTTCTGTGAGTAAATGGCATTCGCTCCCCATACTGCTACCATGCCGAGTGCGTTGGTGGTCGTGGTGATGCCGTCGTTGATGTAAGGAGCATAGAATTCACCACCTAGACCGATGGTGTTCACGTTCTCGTCACCGTCATCCTCGTAGGCGAACACACCGCAAGCCTTTGCGTTTGTGCCGTCTCCACGGTCTGGATCACTACTGGACTGCATCACCTTGATGTTGTCCGTCGGTTGATTGGCTGTCCATCCCGTAACGGGTTGCATACCAAACAATCCTGTGCCGCCTGCGCCGGTACCGTCATCCGGCATGTTGTAGTCGTACGTGAAAATCGTACTTGCCACAGGACTGTCCTTACTGAAATCGGCATTCTGAAGCTTCGAGGTCAGGTCGGCTGTCACCGTCTGAGCACTCGCTCCGATTGCCATCCCGCCCAAAAGCAGGGAGATTAGTAATCGATGTTTCATAAGTCAGTAATTTTTTTAAAAGGGTTAATAAAGTAGTTAATTAAATCTATGATATTAAGTTGTTGTTCATTTGATAAGTTGAGAGAGAATATAGTAGTTAATTCATTTGATAAATAATAATTCTGATTTCTTAATTCTCAATTATGAATTAATTGATACTACGAAAGTGCAAATTTATACATTATTTTCATAAATTACAAATTTTTCAGTTTTTATTTTAGGCATCTTTGTTTTTTTCTTTTTCTTTTCTTTTCAAATACCCCAAAAATTACTTTTTAAAAGTTTCAATTCCCAAACCTCCCATATCTCCCATAACCTCCTATAACCTCCTATAATCTCCTATAATCTCCTATAATCTCATATAATTTCCTATAACCTCCTATAACCTCCTATAATCTCCTATAACCTCCTATTAATTTTTATAATTTCATCACCATGTCCTCAAATACCGCTTTGTCGGATTTTGAGTTGTTGCGAATCCGGCTGCGGTAGTTATAGACTGTAGCAGTGGAGTAATTGAGGAATCGGGCGATAGCGGTGGTGTCGGTCACTCCTAGGCGTATCAGTGCGAAGATACGCAACTCTGTTGTCAGCAGCTCGTTACGTTTTACTTTGATTTGTTTGTCGTCTGCCAGGAGAGCATTGAATCGTTCCACAAACTGAGGATGGATATTCAGAAACGACTCGTCAAAGTCCTTATAAAACCGCTGTTGCTCCTCATCCATCAGCTCCGAAGAGTTAAGACGTTTCAGCAGTTCGTCATGATTCTTTGATTTCGCCAGCTTAAGCAGCTCACGCCGGTATTTCTGCAGAGCTACGAGATACCCGCGGCATTTATCGAGATAAAAGGCGATATAATCCTCTTTCAGCTTGTCGGTCTTTGCCAGTTCCTCATTAGACGACTGCAGGCGTTCGTTTGAAGCCATCAGGTTCTGCCGTGCCGTGCCTAATTTACGGTTTTGTTTGCGGAGAATGAACAGCAATGTCCCTAATAAAAGTGTGGAAATCACCAACGCAATCATTAAGTAATGCTCGCTTCGTCGTTTCGATTCCTCCTGTTTCTTGTATGCACGGTCGATGATGGGGAAAATGCTGCTCGTCTCAACGGCTCGGAGCCTCGCTTTGCAATGACTCGCATCTTCCATTGTACAGGTGAGGTAACGGTAGGCGCGTTCGTAATCGCCCACGGAATATAGCTGACGGGCGAGAGTAGGGAGAGCCATGTATTCACGAACACCGTCGCGGAGGTCGTCGATGGCAGTCAGCGTGAGATAATAGGTATAGCGTGCCGAGTCGCCCAACTGACGGTAACCTTCTGCCAGATTGGAATAGATATACCGTTTGTTGGCAGAATCAGAGGCATCCAGGTCGTAGAACGACAGCCGGAGTGCATTTTTTGCATCACTGTTCACCAGATATTTGTCTGCAAGCACGATGTGCCGGCTCAAGCTGTCCTGATCATATCGGAGAATCGAATCACGGTATTCACTAATTTTTGCCTCGTAGCTCTTCTTGAACTCATCGTTTGGTGTATAGCCGCTCAGCCAGCCGTAGATGGTGCGCAGCGTGTGGTAATAACGAGCTCTAGTCGTTTCCGTCATTTCACTGGCATCCAAAGATGTAAGTATATTCAATGACGTGATGTAAAGACCACTCACGCCATAGATGTCGGCCAAGCTGATTTCAACAAGATTCGATTGGTTCTTGTTGTTTTTTACCTCAGGCAGATTTTGCAATATACGAAGATAATGTAGAGCGGAGTCGGTCTGCACACGACGGTAGCGGTCAAAAAGCTGCCAAAAGGCGGCTGAACGTTGTGAAGCCGGTGAATGAAGCGCCTTCTGCCTTAAGCTTTCAGTCTGAGTTTCCCATGCAGATGCGAATTGCTCTTTTTGTTCGATTATCTCATCGAGCGAATCCAAGGCGCTGTAAAGTGTCTCTTCTGCGAATTCATCGGATTGTGCAAACGAACTCATACTGAAAATAAAGACAATAACAAAGTGTAAAAATCGTGTGAAAAACATAATGGAGTGGCTTTGTTGTTATTTTTACACCAAAATTACACTTTTTTGAGTAAACTGGCAAATTTTATCGTTTTTTTTTAATAAATGAATTTATATTTTTTAATTAAGATATATTAGTTAACTTCTTGAAAATAAACCTATAAGATTATTGGAATATTTATATTTTTTTTATACGTTGATTTTTATATATTTTTTTGTTATATCTTTGCACATGAAAACTAAAACTAACGAATTAAATACCTGATATAATTAACACTTTATAAATGGAAACAATATGAGACGAATTGCTTTTTTCCTGATTGCAGTGTTTTCCGTTCTTTCTGTACAGCAGATAAAGGCGAAGAACAATCAGACAATTGATTTCGTTCATCCTCTCTGCTGGTACAGTGGAATGGAAAACCATCTTTTCCAAATGCTGATTCATGGTGACAACATCGCTGATATGACTCCTTCTTTGGAAGGAGCCAACCAGCTGACTATTATGGAGGTGGTGAAGGTTAAAAACCCTAACTACCTAATTCTTTATATTAACACAGAAAACGCACCGGCTCAGTCTTTCCAAGTTAAGCTGTCAGATGGGAAGAGAAACGAGAAGATTGCTTATGAGCTCAAGCCGAAATCACCATTCAACCGCAAGTCCTTTGATGCCTCTGATGTGGTCTATCTGCTGATGCCTGACCGTTTCGCCAATGGCAACACTGCTAATGATGTGGTTGAAGGAATGCGGGAAAAGGTGTGTGATAGTAATATCCCGTTGGCACGCCATGGAGGCGATTTGCAGGGGATGACCGCTAAGCTCGACTATCTCGCTGACCTCGGCATCACTGCTATCTGGCCTACACCAGTGCTTGAGAATGACATGGAGATGGAATCGTATCACGGTTATGCCATTACTAATTATTATAAGGTGGATCCTCGCTATGGTACGAACGACGACTACCGTAATTTCGTGGAGCAGGCTCACAAAAGGGGAATCAAAATCGTAAAGGACCTGGTGTTCAACCATTGCGGCAGTTTCAACCCCCTGTTCACCGACATGCCCCAGTCCGACTGGTTCAACTTCGATGGTCAGTATGTGCAGAGCAGCTACCGCACTGCTGCCGTTGCTGATGTCAACGCATCGAGATTCGACCGCTCACGCACGGTTGACGGCTGGTTCGTGAAAGCCATGCCCGACTGGAACCAGAAAAACCGGCTCGTGAAGGACTATCTCATCCAGACCAGCATCTGGTGGATTGAGTTTGCCAAAATCGACGGCATTCGTCAGGACACCTATCCCTATTGCGATTTCGATGCGATGGTGGAATGGTGTGAGCGTATCGAGCAGGAATATCCGGGATTCAATATCGTGGGTGAGGCTTGGATAAATAATAATGTGGGAGTGTCTTACTGGCAGAAGGATAGCAAGCTCGCCGCACCACGCAACACCAAGTTGAAGACTGTGATGGATTTCCCCTTGATGTCGCTGCTCAACTATGTGTGCGATGAGAAAACCGATGAATGGGATCACGGATTTGCCCGGTTGTATGAATATCTCGGACAGGACGGCGTGTTTGCCGACACAAATCACCTGCTCACCTTCCTCGACAACCACGACACCGACCGCTTCCAGAAGAACCCTGAGATGGCGAACGACACCACACGCTACAAGCAGGCACTCGCACTGCTGCTCACACTCAGGGGAATCCCACAGCTCTATTACGGTAACGAAGTGGGTATGGCAGCAAACAAGTCGAAAGGCGACGGTGTGCTACGTCAGAACTTCCCCGGCGGATGGCCTGGCGACACCAACGACGCATTCTCCGTACAGGGAAGAAACAATCTGCAAGCATGGTATTTCAACACCACCAAAAATCTCCTCCATTGGAGAAAGCATAACGAGGCTGTTCATTTCGGAAAACTGACCCATTTCCATGTGCGTGGCGGCGTGTATGTCTATGCCAGGACCTACAACAGCAAGACCGTCACCGTGATGATTAATGGAACCCCTGAGAAAGCGGAACTGCCGCTTGAGCCTTATCAGGAGGTGCTGCCACAAAAGAAAGCCGAGAACATCGTCAACCATACGATGATTTCGCTTGAAAACACACTCGTTTTGCAACCTAAAGAGGTCATTATACTCGATTTTGACTGATTTTTGTGCTTTTTTTAATATTTTTTACAAAAAATATTTTAAATGTCCATAGAAAAATGTAAATTTGCGTCAATACTGACTGATAATATGAAAAAGACTATTTGCTTTTTATGTTTTGCACTGCTCGCTGTCGGGGTGAATGCACAAACACTGAAATCTCCCGACGGGAGGTTTGAGATGGTTTTTTCCATTGAATTCGGAGGACAACCCACCTATGAGCTGTCGTTCGAGGGGAAGAAGATTATCGAGAAAAGCTCCATGGGCTTCAGGTTCAAGCGTGAAGTTGCCGGGCGTCAGGAGACTTTCGACAACACGCGGCATACGGATGCCTACAAAATCGACCTCAAGCCTGACTGTTTCAGCTTCTTTGAAGTTAAAAACACCAAGACTTCATCGTTCGATGAGACATGGAAGCCAGTGTGGGGCGAGGAGTCGGAAATCCGAAACCACTACAACGAACTCCTTGTTGAGCTTTATCAGCAGCGTAACGACCGCTACATGAACATCCGTTTCCGTCTGTTCAACGATGGACTGGCGTTCAGGTATGAGTTCCCGGACCAGAAAAACCTTACATATTTCATTATTAACGAGGAATTAACCCGCTTCACCATGACTGGTGACCATAACGCGTGGTGGATTCCTGGTGACTTCGACACCCAGGAATACCACTATACGAAATCCAGACTGTCGGAAATCGAACGGCTTCTCCCGAAAGCAATTCGCTCGAACGCTTCGCAGACCCCCGCAGGTCCATCCTGCGTGCAGACCGCGCTGATGATGAAGACCGACGATGGAATCTACATGAACATCCATGAGGCGGCTTGCGTCGATTACGCCACCATGCACCTCGACTACGACATAGCATCGAAATCCTTTGTCTCACTCCTCACTCCCGATGCTATGGATGACAGAGGCTATATTCAGACTCCGTTCAACACACCGTGGCGGACCGTTATCGTCGGCAAGTCGGGCGCTGACATCCTTGCCAGCAGGATGACCCTCAATCTCAATGAGCCATGCAAAATAGAGGATACCTCCTGGATTAAGCCTGTGAAATATATCGGTGTGTGGTGGGACATGATCACAGGACGATCCCACTGGTCATACACCGACGACTTCACATCCGTAAAACTGGGGCAGACCGACTACACCAAAGCCAAGCCCAGTGGCAGACATGCTGCCAATACAGAGAACGTGAAACGCTATATCGACTTCGCCGCTAAGCACGGCTTCGACGGAGTGTTAGTGGAGGGATGGAACCAGGGATGGGAAGATTGGTTCGGACATGAGAAAGACTATGTGTTTGACTTCGTCTCTTCTTATCCCGACTTTGACGTGAAGGCTATCCATGAATATGCCGCATCTAAAGGGGTGAAGATGATTATGCACCACGAGACATCATCATCAGTCAGAAACTATGAGCGACATCTCGACAAAGCTTATCAGTTCATGGTGGATAACGGCTATAACGCCGTGAAAAGCGGATATGTGGGCAATATCGTGCCCCATGGAGAACACCATTACAGCCAGTGGATTAACAACCACTATCTCTACTGCATCACCAAGGCGGCTGAATATCATATCATGGTCAATGCCCATGAGGCTGTGCGTCCGACCGGACTTTGCCGAACTTATCCCAACATGATAGGCAACGAGAGCGCATGCGGAACAGAGTATGAGGCATTCGGAGGCAACCCCGTCGATCACACCACGATTCTTCCGTTCACTCGACTTATCGGCGGTCCGATGGACTACACCCCCGGTATTTTCGAGACAGACATTTCAAAAATCAACCCCGACAACGACTCCAAGGCAAGGACGACTATCGCACGTCAGCTTGCACTTTATGTCACGCTCTATAGCCCGCTCCAGATGGCAGCCGACCTGCCCGAGAACTATGAGCGATTCATGGACGCTTTCCAGTTTATCAAGGACGTGCCACTCGACTGGCAGAAGTCTCTTTATCTTGAGGCTGAACCGGGCGATTATGTGACTATCGCAAGAAAAGACAAGAATTCTGAAAACTGGTTCGTTGGAAGCACAGTAGATGAGAACGGACACACCACCGAGCTCGCCTTCGATTTCCTCGACAAAAACGCCAAATACGAGGCCACCTTCTATACGGATGCCGACAATGCCCACTGGGACAACAACCCGCAGGCATACCAAATCTACAAGAAGAGTATTGACTCAAAGACGAAGATGAAAATCAAGTCGGCACCAGGTGGCGGTTTCGCCATATCTGTCAAGAAGCTCTAGGATTTTTAATGTATATCCTTATAAGCTTTTCAACAAGAGATGCATCCATAGCATAAGAGCTGTCACATATACTGAGTTGCCAACGCAGCTTCTAAAACAACTGATAAAACATTGAATGTGATTTAATAAACAATATTACTAACTAATTTTTAAAACCTTAAGTACAAAAACATGAACCAAAAGCATTACTTCAGGTTCCTGCTTGCGTTTGCTGTGGGAATCTTGGTGTCGCTCAACACGTTTGCCCAGGACATCACCGTCAAGGGACACGTGAAAGACACTTCTGGTGAGCCTGTCATCATGGGTACTGTCCAACAGAAAGGGACATCGAGAGGTTGCCTTACGGACCTCAGTGGTAATTTCACACTCACTGTGCCGAGAGGAGCTACACTCGTGTTCTCCTATATGGGCTATGTCACCCAGGAACTCGAAGCACAGCCCAACATGACCGTCATCATGGCTGAAGACGCGAAAATGTTGGAAGAGACTGTGATCATCGCCTATGGTAAGGTGAAAAAGAATGATGCCACAGGAGCACTCACCGCAATCAAACCGGATGAAATATCCAAGGGTATCACCACATCCGCTCAGGACATGCTCGTCGGCAAGGTAGCGGGTGTCAGCGTCATCGGCGACGGATCCCCAGGCGGACAGGCTTCTATCCGTATTCGTGGAGGCTCCTCACTTTCTGCTAACAACGACCCGCTCATCGTCATCGACGGACTTGCCATGGACGGAAACGGCGTGCAGGGTCTTTCCAATGCCCTCGCCATGGTCAACCCGGAGGATATCGAGAGCTTCACCGTCCTGAAAGATGCATCATCAACCGCTATCTATGGTAGCCGAGCATCCAACGGTGTGATTATCATCACCACCAAGAAGGGACGCAAAGGAACCAAGCCGCAGCTCTCATACCACGGAAACATCAGTCTCGGAACAATCAGAAAGAAGTACGAGGTTCTGGATGCCAACGAGTATCGCGACTATGTGATTAATGTCCTTGGCATGGATGGCTCGAAACTCGGGGATGCCAACACCAACTGGCAGGACAAAATCTACCGCACAGCACTCAGCCACGACCATCAGGTGGGAATCACCGGAGCGTTCAAGAACCTCCCGTATCGTGTCAGTGTGGGATTCACCAACAACCAGGGTATCGTGAAAACAACTGACTTCAACCGTTTCACAGCATCCCTAAACTTGAATCCGACTCTGCTCGACGAGCATCTCGCCATCAACTTCAACGCGAAGTATATGCATTCAAGAAACCACTACACCGACGTGGGCGCAGCTATCGGAAACGCATTGAATGCCGACCCGACACACCCGGTGTACGACGACACTTATCATGAGTTTGGCGGTTTCTGGCAGAACCCGCAGTCGGCTTCCTATTCCGACCCTGACTGGAAGTACACCACCAACACAAACACTCCGCAGAACCCGTATGCTTCCATCAAGCTGAGAAACGACCGTGCACACACTGATGTACTCATCGGAAGCATGGACTTTGACTATAAGATTCACGGCTTTGAGGACATGCATATCCATGCCAGTGTCGGTGCCGACTATTCAGAGGGAAGGCAGCTCAATTCCATCAGCCCTTATTCCTACTCCAACAACTATTATGGATGGGAGGGCGTGAACCAGTCGTATAAGTATGTCCTCCAGGGCAATATCTATGCACAGTATATCCACAACTTCAACGATGTGCATAATCTTGACGTGATGGCGGGTGTGGAAAAACAGCATTTCCACAGAATCTATTACAGCTATGGCCAGGGATTCGACAAGTATCTTTACGAACAAGACGGCGATTATGAAGCAGCTGTCAAGGATCCGTCAGTAAGAAAAATGAACGAGCATATCTACCGCAACTCGCTCGACAGCTATTTCGGACGACTGAACTATGGACTGCTTGACAGATATCTTCTCACATTCACCATGAGATGGGACGGCTCCTCAAGATTTGCCAAAGGCAACAAATGGGGTACATTCCCGTCGCTCGGACTTGCTTGGAAAATCAACGAGGAGGCTTTCCTGAAGAACGCAACAGCTCTTGATGAACTCAAGCTCAGACTGGGCTGGGGTATCACCGGACAGCAGAATATCGGATGGGATTTCTATTATCTGCCAAGATATGTCGTTGGTAATCAATATGCACAGTATACATTAGGTGACGAGACGATTGCGATGGTTCGCCCGGAAATGTATAATACAGATTTGAAGTGGGAAAAGACCACAACATGGAACGTAGGACTCGACTGGAGCTTCCTCAACGGAAAGATCGACGGTGCCATCGACTGGTATTCCAGAAAGACGGATGACCTTATCTCAACAGTAAGCATTGCATCGGGTCTGGGATTCGGTAACTACAAGACGATGAACATCGGCTCGCTCAAGAACACCGGTCTTGAAATCATGATCAACGCGCATCCTGTCACCACAAAGGATTTCTCCTGGACTTTGAACTATAATTTCACATATAATAAAAATAAAATCACCAAGCTGACAACCGGTTCAGATTTCGCACTCACAGGAGGCACAGTCTCAGCTGGTCTGAGCAACCAGGTACAGGTGAACAAAGTGGGATATGCCGCCAACAGCTTCTATGTGTATCAGCAGGTGTACGACCAGAACGGAAAACCGATTGAGGGACTCTTTGTCGACCGTAATGCCGACGGAGTCATCAATGCTGACGACAAATATGTATATAAGAAACCGTCGGCTGACGTGACAATGGGCTTGACCAATAAGTTCATCTATAAGAACTGGGACTTCAGCTTCACACTCAGAACCAGCTTCAACAACTATCTCTACTATGACTTCCTCTCAGGACATGCCAACGTATCCTCCTCCGGAGTTTACAGCAACGGTGCTTTCAACAACACAACTGCTGAGGCTGTTCGTCTTGGATTCCAGGGAAAGACCGACTATTATATGAGCGACTATTTCGTAAGAAACGCCTCATTCCTCAGATGCGACAACATCAACCTCGGATATTCGTTCAACCACCTCTTCTCAACCAATTCCTACAATGGAGTGGGAGGACGTGTGTATGTGCTCGTGCAGAACCCGTTTGTCATCACCAAATACGATGGGCTTGACCCAGAGCTTACCCACGGTACTGGTGTTGACAGAAGCATCTATCCTAGACCAAGAACCTATATGCTCGGATTAAGTCTCAACTTCTAATGCATTATGAATTTTTGTAATATTCTTAACATCAACACTTCGTATATTATGAAATACAGTTTTTTTAAATATATAGCACATGCTGCTTTCTTGGCCGTCCTGACGCTGGGAGGAATGACTTCATGCAATGAGGACCTTGACCTGAGCATCAAAGACCCGCAGACCAACACGACTTTCGACAGCAAAGGACTTCTTGCCAAAATCTACGGAAACCTGCATCTCACCGGAGTCTCCGGTCCGTCTGGCAATGCTGATATGGCACAGTTCGACGAGGGTAACTCTTCTTTCCACAGAAGAATATTTGAGGCAGAGGAACTCTGCTCCGACGAGTGCATCTGGACTTGGCAAGGAGATGCCGGAATTCCTGAACTTACCAATATCAGCTGGAACTCCTCTCACGGATACAACGAGCTGACATATTACCGTATCATGTATAACATCACCCTATGCAACTTCTTCCTCGACCAGACTGAAGGGACGAGTGACGCAAAAATGCTGCAGGAGAGAGCGGAAGTGCGCTTTATCAGAGCACTCCACTACTATTATTTCATCGACCTTTATGGAAAGGCTCCGTATAAGCTCCATTACAATGATGAGCTGCCTACTGAGATTTCACGTGCCGACTGCTTCAACTTTGTTGTTTCAGAACTGAAATCTATCAGCGGAGAGGAGAATCCTGTGGAGGGAGAGATCCTGATTGACCAAGCCAATACAAAAACCGATTACGGACGTGCTAACAAGGTGGCTGCCAAGTTGCTTCTTGCACGCTTATACCTTAATGCCCAAGTTTATACAGGCAAAGCTCAATGGGCTGAGGCAAAGAAATATGCCGAGGAGGTGATAGCCAGCAGTGCTTACGGACTTTGCGTTGATCCAAAGAACGGTAAATCTGCCTACGAACAGCTCTTTATGGGCGACAATGGAGAGAACGAGAATGCAAGAAAGGAAATCATCTTCCCGATCCGTTGCGACGGTAATACTTCCCGTTCTTACGGCGCATCCACTTACTGCATCGCATCATGCACAGGCGAAGGCACCCCGGAACAGGGTATTGCCAAGTCACAGTGGACCTGTAACCGTGCCAGGATTTCGCTCGTGAAGAAATTCTTCGACAACCTGGATGAAGTGCCGATTACTGAGAACATGCAGGAAGTCATCCGAGCAGCCGGCGACGACAGGGCCATGCTCTTCTCCGGTGGTGGACGTACGGTGTCAACCGAGGAGAAGACCACATTCAGATCCGGACTTGCTATCCTGAAATGGACCAACGACCGCTGCGACGGAACCACACCTAACGATGTGACATTCCCCGACACCGACGTGCCGTTCTTCAGAATGGGCGAGGCATACCTCACACTTGCAGAGGCTGAATATCGGCTTGGCGAGGCTGCCGCACTCACAAACATCAACATCTTGAGAAGCAGGGCACATGCAATGCCACTGACATCGCTCAGTGAGCAGGACATCATCGACGAATGGTGCCGTGAGTTCTATTTCGAGGGAAGAAGACGTTCCGACCTTATCCGCTTCGGACTATTCACTTCCGGAGCTTATGTCTGGGACTGGAAAGGCGGGTCGTTCGACGGAAACGGTGTGCAGGAAATTTATAACCTCTATCCGATACCGGCTAATGAGCTTTCCGGTAACCCTAACATATCTCAAAATCCTGGTTATTAATTTAAATGATTTTACGAATATGAAAAAGATATTTAGTTTATTCATTGCGGCAGTTGCGCTTATCGGCCTTTACAGCTGTGACGAGGACCGTGACAGCAATCCGACTTTCGTTGAGAAGGACGGCGCGACGTTCGTGCTGAACATGCCGGAATATGCGGGTAATAATGTGTATGACCTGAAAAACTCCAGCGACATCGTTTTCACCACCAGTCAGCCTGATTATGGCGGATTCCCTCTCGCAACGACATACGTCACCCAGGTTTCTCTCGACCAGGAACAATGGGCGGTGCTGAGCACCACATCACAGTCAACAAGAGTTGTGATTCCGGCTGGTGAAATCAATGATGCCATACTCGGCCTTGCAGGTGATGCCGACCTGTCGGAACCCATTCCGTTATATGTGAAAATGAATGCGGAACTGCCCGGACAGGAGATTGGCTTTGCTGAGTCGAACACCATCATGCTTCCGCAGGTGCTTGCTTACGTGCCTGAGGTTACAATCGACCTGCCTAAGAAGATGCATATTGTCGGTGACTTCGCCGCATCCGAGGGATGGAATAAGTTTGTGCCTCTGCATCAGATTTACAGTCAGGAAGGTCAGTTCTATGGAGTGGTTTATCTCCAGGACGGAGCAGAGTTCAAAATCAACCCGGATGCCGGATGGCAAGGCAACGACAAGGGCTACGACCAGGTGACTCCTGTGGATGAAGCCGGTGCCGGATACAGAATGGCCGACGGCAACAACAATATGAAGGTTGACAATGGCGGATGGTATAACGTGATTGTGAAGACCAAAGTTGCCAACGGTTCTGTAAGCTACACTGTCACCATCGTGCCTGCTGAGGTTTATGTCATCGGTGCTGCCGAAGGCGGAAACTGGTCGAAGATGGACGAATGGAAGTTCACTGCACCAGCCGACGCAGGCGGTGAATGGATGTCACCGGCATTAGCCGGTTCGGGTGAGCTCCGTATGTTCATCGAATGTGGCACTGACTGGTGGAAGACCGAGTTCACCATCAAGTCCGACGGAACACTCTATTACCGTGATGTTGATATTCCTGCCAACTGGGCTGATAATGTCGGACCAGACTTCTCCCAGTCAGTTAATCCAGGCGAGCAGGTTCACCTCAACTTCACAAATGAAACAGGTTATGTCAGATAAGTTTAATCTTCTAAAAACGACAACAATATGAAAAAAATATGTTTATTTGCAGGTTTGCTGATTGCCGGGCTGGCTTTTGTGGCTTGCGATGAGGATTTCAAGGACTGGGAACAGCCACAGACCAACGAACAGCAGCCTGATGCCGATAAGGTGAAGGCGTCTGCTGAAATCGCTCCGGCTGATGTGATAAAATTTGAGGAGGCTGACGACATGGTCGAATTGCTTAAGAAAGGAAGTGACTTCTACGCTGACAACGATCAGGAGATTGTCTATACCGGGCTCTTCCTCGGTGACAATCCTGTGTCGTTCACATCTGAGAACAGCTCATTGTTTGTTGAAAAGGAAATGCTCAAAACCGCGGCTGAAGACTATTTCAATTCCATGAGAGCGGTGGAACGCGAACTCCCTTTCACAGTGAAGGCTTCATTGAAGAAAAAAGATGGCACATCATATCCCGTTGACATTGAAATCGGTGAGCAAATCAACCAGTTCACCGTGAGCTATCTTCCACCTGTATTGCCCGACATCGCTTACGAGAGAGCTTTCTATTACATCGGCGGATACAACGGATGGAATCTGGCTGAGCCTACTCCTATGACCGACAATGGCGATGGAACTTATTCATGCACCATCACTATCGGAGAGAGCGAGTGGTTTGCATTCGCACCACAGTCGGCTGTTGACAACCAGGACTGGAATTCCCTGTTCAGGGCATCGTTTAACGGTGACACTGCCACATCGGGATTCTTCAACCTTGACAGCACCAGTGGTAACTCGTTCAATTCTGAAATCAGCGGACCAATCACGTTCACTATCTCACCGCAGGACTGGACCTATTCCTACGCAAAGGCACCTGCCAGCTTCTATTTCGTGACAGGAAAACCTAACGGCTGGACTTCTGCACCACAGAGTGCGTTCTACTCATCCGACGACGGACAGACATTCGAATATACAACCGAATGGACTGGTGCATGGGACCTCAAGGCTTGGACGCTCGACGATGTGGGCAACTGGGACAACGCCATCGGAACTGCCGTTGACGGCGACGGCTCGGAGAGAGGTTCACTGATTGCTTCCGGCGCACAGGCATTCCAGTCGCCTGGAGCAGGTTTATATACGCTACATGTTGACTTCAAGGCGATGACCTACTACTGGGAACTTTACAGTGGAGACCCTCCAACTAAGTATAATCAGATTTCCCTTGCCGGCGACTTCAACGGATGGGGTGACACCGACCTGACCGCCAATGCAGACGGCTACAATTGGTATATCCTCGGAATTGAGCTGTCAGGAAACGTGAAGTTCAAGGCTGAACACGATTGGGGAACCAACTGGGGCGCAGCCATGGACGTGCCGGGATACGGACAGGGTACACAGGACGGACCTAACATTCCTGTGCCAGACGGAGTTTATAACGTCTATCTGAACACCATCACCGGACAGTGTGTGTTTATCAAAGTGCAATAAACTGATATCTTTCTTACTGGCGGCAGTTACGGCTGCCGCCAGTATTTTTTTCAATTAGTCTTTTGTTTATACTCTTTTGCAGACATCCCACATAGTCGAAACTGAAAATCAAATCATAGGACATCGGCTGGTTTTGTGGTCGTCCAGGCCGCACTAATGGCTGGCGAAGCACAGCCTGAACATTTTATTATATTGAAGTCATTAGATAATTACAAGACACACACAACAATGTGTCTTTGCTAACACAATATTAGAAACAATGAAACGTCAATTACTCAACTTATTGCTTTCCCTCTCCATTTTCTTCATCTTCCATACTCCTTGCACCAATGCGCAGGGATGGGAGGAAAACTATACCGGTGTCATGCTCCAGGGGTTCTATTGGGACAGTTTCACCGACACCCGTTGGACAAAACTGGAAAAACAGGCGGACGAGCTTGCCAATTATTTCGACTTGGTTTGGATTCCGCAGTCGGCATGTTGCGGTACGGCTGACAACATGGGCTATATGCCCCTCTATTGCTTCCTGCAGGAAAGTTCGTTCGGCTCGGAGAAAGAACTCCGAAAAATGATTTCCACCTTCAAGAGTAAAGGGGTGGGGACTATAGCAGATGTGGTGGTCAATCATAGAGGAACCTATTCCACCATGGTGGATTTCCCAGAGGAAACGTATAAGGGAGTAACTTACCAGATGTTTTCAACTGACATCTGCAAGAATGACGACGGGGGGAACACGCTCAACTGGGCTAACAGCAACGGCTGTCAGCTTTCACAGAACAACGACACGGGAGAAGGATGGGACGGTGGACGTGACATCGACCATAAGTCAGAGAATGTGAACAAATGTGTGAAGGCTTATCTCCATTACCTTATCAACGACTTGGGATATTCCGGATTCCGTTACGACATGGTAAAGGGATACAGCCCCGGTTTCACAGCGGAATACAATGCCTATGCCAACCCGCAGTTCTCGGTCGGAGAATGCTGGGACGGCACCACCACCATCCGAAACTGGATTAACGGAACGAAGGTGGACGACAAGCCCATGTCGGCGGCTTTCGATTTCCAGTTCAGATACAGGGTCCGCGATGCCATTAACCAGAACAACTGGACTCGACTTAGTGCAGAGAGCGAGGGAGACGCTGGAAAACCGCTTATTTTCAATGAGCAATATAGACGGTATGCTGTCACATTTGTTGAGAACCACGACACGGAGAAACGGCAGAACTCCCAGCAGGACCCCATCAAAACCGACACACTCGCAGCGAACGCATATCTGCTTGCCATGCCGGGAACGCCCTGCATTTTCCTTAAGCACTGGATGGCAGCTAAGGGCGATATCAAGAGAATGATAACGGCAAGGAAACTTGTTGGTATCCACAACCAGAGCAGCTGGCAGGTGATGGAGTCAAAGCCGATGTACTATGCCGTGAAGACACAAGGTAACAACGGCGAGCTTATCTGCGTGGTCGGTAAAACACCGGCGGCTTATAAGGTGCCCGATGGATTTACTGAGGTTCTCGCCGCAGCCAACTTCAAATATTATATTAGCAATGAGCTGACCGGCGAATGGAATGACAGGCTTCAGGCTATTGTGGCAGAGGAAGTGGCAATCAAGCAACAGCAGCAGAGCCAGCCGTCATATACTCCTCATAAGGTGACGGTTTATGTCCGCAGCGAAGTGAATTGGGCGAAGATGAATTTCTACATCTGGGATTCCAACAACAACACGCAGTTGAACGGCAACTGGCCAGGGAAGCAAATCACCGACACGAAAACCATCAACGGATATACATGGTATTACCAGACATTCGATTTCAGCTCTGAGGATTATTATGTCAATGCCGTTTTCAACACTAACACCGGGTCGCCACAGACCGTTGATGCAACACGCATCTACAACGACCAGTTCTTTGTAATCAGAAACGTACAGCGCGACGGGAAATATGTGCTTGAGTACGACACCCAAACACGTAACCTTTTCAATACGGATGTCAATGAGGACGGCTCAGTCGATATCTCCGACGTGGTGGCCACCATCAACCATATAGCAGGCACAGCCAGCTTCCCCAAATCCGATGTCAACGGCGATGGCACCACCGACATCTCTGATGTTGTTGCCATCATCAACTTCATGGCAGGAAATTAGTTTTTTAGTCTTTACTCTTGAATCTATAGTCTTTAGTATATACACTTTTCACTTTTCACTATTCACTTAAAATGAAACCCATCCCCAATCAATCATTCTGGAAACTGTTCAATCTCAGTTTCGGTTTCTTCGGTGTACAAATCGCATACGCTTTGCAAAGTGCCAATATCAGCCGAATTTTCTCCACGTTGGGTGCCGACCCCCACAGTCTCAGTTTCTTCTGGATTCTGCCGCCGCTTATGGGACTCATTGTTCAACCCATAATTGGTGCTTTCAGTGACAAGACCTGGACTCGTTTCGGAAGGCGTATTCCATATCTTTTCATCGGAGCAGTTATTGCTGTTGCTGTGATGTGCTTGTTGCCGAATGCAGGCTCGTTCGGGATGGCTGTATCCACTGCCATGATTTTCGGCGCCGTCTCGCTCATGCTCCTCGACACCAGTATCAATATCGCCATGCAGCCCTTCAAGATGCTTGTGGGCGACAATGTGAATGAGGAGCAGAAAGGACTGGCATACAGCATCCAGAGTTTCCTCTGCAATGCCGGAAGTCTTGCTGGATATGTCTTTCCGTTCCTCTTTGCAGCAATCGGTATCAGTAATGTCGCACCGGAGGGGGTGATTCCCGATTCTGTTATATATTCATTCTATATAGGCGCGGCTATCCTCATCCTGTGTGTAATCTACACCACAGTCAAAGTCAAGGAATATCCGCCGTATGAATATGAGCAGTATCATCCGAGCCAAAGTGCTGACGGGCAGGAGAAGGAGAGTGGGAACGTGTTTGTGCTATTGAAGAAAGCTCCCTCTCAGTTCTGGACAGTCGGGCTGGTGCAGTTCTTTTGTTGGGCGGCGTTCATGTATATGTGGACTTACACCAACGGAACGGTGGCGAACCAGGCGTTTGATGCACCTACGGTCGAGAAGGTGGTGGATGGAATTTCAACAGTTGTGCTTGACACAAAGTCGTCGCAGTATCAGAATGCCGGCGACTGGGTGGGAATACTGTTCGCTGTTCAGGCAATCGGTTCAGTCTTATGGGCCGTGGTGATTCCATTCTTTAAGAATCGCAAGCTGATTTATGCGTTAAGTCTTATTTTAGGAGGAATCGGGTTCGTTTCCATCTATTTCATGCATAATCCTTATTCTCTGTTCATCAGCTATCTCCTCATCGGATGTGCATGGGCAGCTATGCTCGCACTCCCGTTCACCATTGTCACCAATGCCATCAAAGGTGGGCATATCGGCACATACCTCGGGCTGTTCAACGGCACCATCTGTATCCCACAGATTGTGGCGGCAGCACTCGGAGGCGTCGTTCTCTCCCTCTTCACTACGACGGGACAGCTCGCACCCGAAGTCAACATGCTTGTCCTTGCCGGCATTCTCCTTTTTGCCGGTGCTGCTTCCGTCACGCTCATCAAAGAAAAGTAGAATTTTGTTTTAGGGTGGTTATATAAATTATATTGAATTGATAAAAAGAGAGATGTACAGAAACAGTACATCTCTCTTCAATTTATATATATCGTTGTCTGTTAGAACTCTGCAGTCTTTGGCGTTCTCGGGAACGGAATGACGTCGCGGATGTTCTGCATACCGGTCACGAACAGAATCAGACGCTCAAATCCTAAACCGAATCCTGCGTGTGGGCATGAGCCGAACTTGCGTGTGTCGAGATACCACCACATGTCCTTCATCGGGATGTTACGGACCTCAATTTCGTGCATTAGCTTGTCGTAATCCTCCTCACGGACGGAACCTCCGATAATCTCGCCAATCTGAGGGAATAGCACGTCAGTGCCCTGCATCGTCTTGCCGTCCTCGTTCGTCTTCATATAGAATGCCTTGATCTCACGCGGGTAGTCAGTCATGATTACCGGTTTCTTGAAATGCTCCTCAACCAGATAGCGCTCATGCTCGCTCGCCAAGTCGCCGCCCCAGGAAATCGGGAACTCGAACTTCTTCTTGCCGCTTGCTATCGCTTCTTCCAGTATCTTGATGCCTTCTGTGTATGTCAGACGGACAAACTCCGTGTCAACTACTGATTTCAGACGATCTATCAGACCCTTATCGATCATTTTGTTCAAGAACTCAAGGTCGTCCTGACAGTGCTCCAAAGCCCAGCGCACGCAGTATTTGATGAATTCCTCTTCCAAATCCATCAGCTCTGTCTGATCCATGAATGCGATTTCAGGCTCTATCATCCAGAACTCGGCAAGGTGACGAGGGGTGTTGGAGTTCTCAGCACGAAATGTGGGGCCAAAGGTGTAAATCTGTCCTAAAGCCGTAGCACCAAGCTCACCCTCAAGCTGACCCGATACGGTCAATGATGTCATCTTCCCGAAGAAGTCGTCATCATAGATGATGGAGCCATTCTCGTCCTTCTTCAGGTCGTAGAGGTTCATCGTCGTCACCTGGAACATCTCGCCAGCACCTTCACAGTCGGAGGCGGTGATGATGGGGGTGTGGAAATAAAAGAAACCGCGCTCATGGAAAAACGTGTGGATGGCCATTGCCATGTTGTGACGGATGCGCATGATGGCACCGAATGTGTTGGTACGAAGGCGCATGTGGGCATGCTGACGCATGAACTCAAACGACTGCCCTTTCTTCTGCATCGGGTAGTCGTTGCCGCAAAGACCGAGCACTTCGATTTCCTTGGCTTGAATCTCAACTGCCTGACCGGATCCGATACTCTGAACCAACTCTCCATTCACGCTCAGACAGGCGCCAGTGGTGATTTGCTTCAGCATCTCCTCATCGAATTTCGTCACGTCTGCAACAATCTGAACGTTCTTGATGGTGCTGCCGTCGTTCAAGGCGATGAAATTCACTGCCTTGCTGCCGCGCTTTGTCCTTACCCAACCTTTCACGTTCACTGTCGTGCCATAATCCTCACGTTTCAGCACGTCGATTATCTTTGTTCTTTTTATCTTTTCCATTATATTATTACTGCATTTCTGCTTACAATACTCAAATTAAAAATTTTCCAATCAACAAATAAATAGTAAATCATAAATTTGTAAATCGTAAAATTGTAAATCGTAAATCTGTAAATCGTAAATTTGTAAATCGTAAATATTACTGTGCCATGTGCAACATCGCCACTTCCTGCTCTGTCAGGAAACGCCAGTCGCCGCGTTTCAGACCTTTCTTTGTCAGACCGGCAAACATCACGCGGTCAAGTTTCAGCACTCTATAGCCTAACGACTCAAATATCCTGCGCACGATGCGGTTCTTGCCTGAGTGGATTTCAATGCCCACCTGCTTCTTGTCGGTCTCCGATGCGAAACTGATAGCGTCTGCATGTACCTCACCGTCTTCCAGAGTGATGCCGTCAGCTATTTTCTGAAGGTCGGCAGAAGAGGCGTTCTTGTCGAGGAACACATGATAAATCTTCTGTTTTAAGAACTTCGGATGGGTCAGCTTCGATGCCAGGTCACCATCGTTGGTGAAAAGCAGTACGCCTGTGGTGTTACGGTCAAGTCGGCCTACAGGATAAATCCGCTCACGGCAACAGTTCTTCACCAGCTCCATCACGGTCTTGCGGGCCTGAGGATCGTCGCTTGTGGTCACATAGTCCTTCGGTTTGTTCAGAAGCACATACACCTTCTTCTCCAATGTCACGAGCTGGTCGTGGAAATGTATCGTGTCTGTGCGTTTCACTTTCGTGCCAAGTTCGGTTACAACCTCACCGTTCACTTTAACTACACCAGCCTGAATGAACTGGTCGGCTTCACGACGGGAGCAGATACCGGCATTGGCAAGATATTTGTTCAGACGCAGAGGTGCATCCGGATCCTCAAGATACTCTTTGTATTCAATCTGTTTTTTCATTGAGTACTTGGCATTCGGATTGTAGCCACCGCCACGCTGACGGTTGTAACCGCCACCACGTTGAGGACCATAACCACCACGCTGCTGCTGACCGTAGCCTCCACCACGCTGAGGACCATAACCACCACGCTGCTGTTGACCGTAGCCACCACCGCGCTGCTGACTATAACCACCACGCTGCTGCTGACTGTAGCCACCACCGCGCTGCTGCTGACCATAGCCGCCACGTTGCTGACCATAGCCACCGCGCTGCTGCTGACCGTAGCCGCCTCGTTGAGGGCCATAGTTCCTCGGCTGGCCATAGCCACCGCGCTGCTGACCACCGTCATAGTCTTCAAAACCACCGCGGTTATTATTATATTGGGCATGACGGCTATTGCCATATCCACCCTGGAAATTGTCACTGCTTACTCGGCCGAATCCCTCTGGACGGAAGCCTTGTTCACCACCCCCTCGATGACCACTTCGTTCCATGTTGTTGAAACGGGGACGGCGAGGACGGGGCTGAGAACCATTTGTTCCAAATCCGTTATTTTTGTGATTCATGGTCTGAAAGCCTTCGTGGTTTTCTTTTTCATTGTTCTCTGAAGGGGTTTTACCCTGCCATTCTTCTAATTCGTTCATAAATGTTTGATTAATTAAAATACAATAATTATCCTCTCGGATTTTCTATCTCTTTATTTGGTTATAAATGATATTTAAAAATTTTTTTATTTAAGGCCAAATACTAGCCCTACTGCTTTTATTTATGGTAATTCATAGTTTTGAAAACCACCAGAAACATCCCTGATGCTTTGTGGCTTATTGCTCTTTGTCCTAAACCTTAACTCTAAAACCTTAAATTCCTGTATAGCTGTGTGGAGTAATCTTTCTCAGCTCCGCTTTCACACTATCGCTCACATCCAAGCCTTCTATAAAACTGCGGATGGTATCCTCTGTGATGGCAGCGTTTGTGCGGGTGAGCGCTTTCAGGGTCTCGTAGGGATTTGGATAACCTTCTCGTCGTAGGATTGTCTGGATGCCTTCTGCACAAACTGGCCAGCAGTTGTCTAAGTCTGAATTGATGGCGCTTTCGTTGAGTACCAGCTTACGGAGTCCTTTCAGTGTACTCTGAATGGCTATCAGCGTATGGCCGAGAGGAACACCAATATTACGTAATACCGTGGAATCGGTCAGGTCACGTTGAAGACGGCTCACGGGAAGCTTCTGGCTCAGATGGCTCAGGATGGCATTCGCAATACCGATATTACCTTCTGAGTTTTCAAAATCGATGGGATTCACTTTATGGGGCATTGCACTTGACCCCACTTCGCCTGCTTTGATTTTCTGCTTGAAATAGTTCATCGAAATATACATCCAGAAATCACGGTCTAAATCCATGATTACTGTGTTGATTCTCCGTAAGGCATCGAAGATGCTGCTGATATGGTCGTAATTCGATATCTGGGTGGTCCAGGACTCACGTGCTATTCCTAACTTCTCGATTAAGAATTTGTTGCCGAAAGAAGACCAGTCAATCGACGGATAGGCTATGTGATGGGCGTTGAAATTACCGGTGGCACCACCGAATTTGCCGCTTACTTTACATTTCTTCAAGACATCCAATTGTTCACGTAAACGGTAGGAGAATACCATTACCTCCTTGCCAAGACGGGTGGGGGAGGCGGGCTGACCATGCGTTTTAGCGAGCATTGGGATTGATTTCCAGACATCTGCATACTCATCCAACTGTCCGATTAGTTCTTCTATCTGAGGATAATATACTTCGTCTAAACTTTCTTTCAACGACATGGGAATCGACGTGTTGTTGATGTCCTGGCTCGTTAGACCGAAATGGATGAATTCCTTGTAGGTGTCCAGACCGCCAATTTTGTCAAATTGCTCTTTGATATAATATTCTACGGCTTTTACATCATGGTTTGTCACTGATTCAATCGATTTCACACGCTGAGCGTCTTCAACCGTGAATGTGGTGTATATTCCACGGAGAGTGGGATACAAAGATGACGGAAAACCCTTGAGCTGAGGGAGAGGGAGTTCGCATAATGCGATGAAATATTCAATTTCAACTCGGATGCGGTAGCGGATTAATGCATACTCTGAATAATAATTACTTAAATAATGTGTTTTGCTCCTGTAACGGCCGTCTATGGGCGATACAGCAGTCAATTCGCTTAAGTTCATGTCGTTTTTGCGATTATGTGTGTTTGTTTTGACTTTTCAAAAGTCCCAGGGAGGGCAGACTTTCATTAAGTTTGATTTTCTCTTTCAGCAGAGGATGTTTTTTGATTTTCTATATCTTCTGAATTGTTTGTGTTTTATCTTCGTCCTAAAAAACTTGTCTTGTTGATGCCGTGAATCGGGGCTCGTGCTTTACTGTGTCTCTGAAATATAAATGATTCGTTAGCTGTTGATAATTGAATAATAAAAAAAGCTCTTTTATTTGATATATATGTAAAAATATTATGTTTTCAAGCTGATAATAGAATTTTTTTCGCTTTCTTTTGCAAATTTACAAAAAAATATTCACATTCAAGGTATTAATCACTCTTTTTTTTGATTATTATGTGTTTACTTGTGAAAAATTCACATCTTTTAGGAATTATCACATAAACATGGCAGCTTACTATGTGTTTTTCCGAAATATATTGGCTGCTAAATAACGTAAATGATATATTCGATGCCGTAAAAATGTTGCTGCACCTCTTTATCTTTTAAATCAAAATACGATAAATGGCAACGGAAACTATTCCTTCTCAACTGCTGGTATTCTGAACGCTGAATAAAGTTCTATTACTGTAAAAACGATAAATGGCAACAGCCAGCTGATTCGACGGAGATAATATCCGTAATAAAAACCCACTGGAAGGAAAAGCAGTAATACTGACAAATACAGAACAATTACCCCGACACAACGCTGACGGTAAAGGCGCCTCAAGGTCAATGGCTTGTCTGAACGTTTGGATTGATGCCAGTCGCTTTCATTTCCGAAAAATCGGTTTATGGTCAGAAATACAACTCCAATGGTGAACAGAATTCTGATCCACAGTGCGTAAGAATTTAATAAGATGAATAATAAAGCTGACAATACAAGCAGCAGCGGTCCGATATATCCTGACAGTCTTAAAAACGATTTCATTATGATGATTGTTTTTCTGATAACTAAAAGCAAGCTACTAATGACTTAAAAATAAATTTTTACTCTTCATCCTCTGTCTCTTCATCATCTTCTGTGTCCTGTATCAGAAACACATCCTCACCACTGTTTTTCATGTAATAACGTTCGCGGGCTATCTTACGCACTGCATCAAGGTCTGTGTCTAAGGCTATCAAAGCTAACGAGTCCTCAAGAAATTTTGCATCTTCTTTAGCGATTTTCTCTTTAAGCTCGGCAATTTCGTTTTTGCGCTCTAATCGTTTCAGCCAGCAGTGATCACCGACAAATATCATCACAATGGCAAATATCAATAAGGCAATTACATACTTAAATTTGTTTATTACTTTCCCTAACAGTTTAAACATATCTATGATTTATATGAGGATTTCTAAATGAATGATTTTAATGGGACTGATTTATTTCGCAAATTTACAAAAATTTATCTCTACCACAAAATTTTTTACACCTTTATTTTACATTTGTATATTATTTGGGTTCCTTTATCTTCTTCTATCTATTACTTCCTTATATATCATCCCTTTTTACTCCCCTTTTTACTCCCCTTTTTACTTCCCCTTTTACTCCCCTTTTTACTTCCCCTTTTACTTCCCCTTTTTACTTCCATTTTTACTTCCCTTTTTACTCCCCTTTTTACTTCCCCTTTTACTTCCCCTTTTTACTTCCCTTTTTACTCCCATTTTTACTTCCCCTTTTACTTCCCCTTTTTACTTCCCTTTTTACTCCCCTTTTTACTCCCATTTAATATAATCATCCGCAATCCTATGAACGTCAGCAACCCGTTTAGCATTAGCATCTCGTACCCGAACTTATAACCTGTTGTCTGAAGCGTGATGACATCTGTAAGATAGCACACCAGAGGCGATGCAAGTGCCACGAACGGCAGCATGCGTGTGTTCACCTGTTTTTTTGTAAATATCCCGAATGCAAACAGGCCCAACAACGGGCCGTAGGTGTAACCCGCGATGGTATAAATAGCGTCGATTACGCTAGGATTGTCTAATGCCTTGAAAGCTAGGATAAACAACACAAACACCAAAATCATTACTACATGAACTCGTTTGCGGACGGTCTCGCGGCGCTTATAGTATTTGCTCTCTTTGTTTTCTATCTCCAGGATATCGATACAGAAACTGGTCGTCAATGATGCCAAAGCGGAGTCGGCGCTGGAGAAGGCTGCAGCGATGATGCCTATGGTGAAAAACACCAGCGCTGTGTTGCCCATCAGACCGCTTGCGATGAAGTCGGGGAGAAGCGCATCCCCTTTTGCTGGTAGTGACATACCGTGTTGGCTGTAGAGATATGTCAGCAAAACGCCCAAAGACAAAAACAGAAAATTCACAGGAGTGAACAGGATTCCATAAAGGCACATGTCCTTCTGGCTGCTTTTCAAGTCTTTGCACGATAGGTTTTTCTGCATCATGTCCTGGTCTAAGCCTGTCATCACGATTGTTATGAAAACACCGCTCAAAAATTGTTTCACGAAATGCTGTTTCGAGCTCCAGTTACTAAACTCGAAGATACGGCTTTTGGAGTCATTCCAGACTGAGCTCAGAGCCTCGCCAACATCCATACCGAGCATATCGCTTGCTTTTAAGAGTATCAGAACTAAAGCACCAATCAGGCAAAGGGTCTGAAGAAAGTCTGTCCATACTATCGTCCGGATGCCACCGACACGGGTATAAAGCCATATCAATAATAAGGTGAACAGCACAATTACGATGAATGGTACATGAAGCTTACCCCCGGAGATAGAGAATTGGGAATTGAACGTGTAGGCTTGAAGAATAAAACAGACAAGATAAAGACGGGCTGCAGCACCTGTAAGCTTTGATACTAAGAAAAACCACGCTCCGGTCTTGCGGCCACAGCTGCCGAAACGGGTGCCCAGATAGCTGTATATTGAAGTTAGGTTGTATTTGTAGTACAAGGGCAGTAGTACGAATGCGATTAGCAGATAACCGAAGAAAAAGCCAAAGCACATCTGCATATATGTCATGTCGCCTGTCAGTATCATTCCGGGCACACTCACGAATGTCACACCCGACAACGAAGCACCTACCATCCCAATGGCAACTATCGGCCAAGGAGACTGACGATTGCCACGGAAAAAAGCATCGTTACCCCGCCGGCCGGTTAGACGTGAAATTACGAGCAGCACCAGAAAATAAATGCCTATGGTAATAATTATTGTCATGAGTTGTATTTTTCATCACTTTTTTTCATTGCCTATGAGATGTTCTGTATGATGCGTTGACAACGCAGCTTTCAATATCCAAAACCAATTTGCAAAGTTACAATTATTTTCATTCATTTTTCACCTCTTTTTTTAAAAAACGCCCTTTTATTCGCTTTTTTATCTCAACAGTCAAAGTTTTTAATTTTTTTTTCATATATTTGTCATTTATAATCAAAAATAATCTACGTCTGCTTTCATGCAAATAGCAGTTTTTACGTCTTCTTCCATCTAGACGACAGTTTTTACGTCTGCTTTCTTGTAAGCGGCAGTTTTCTGCCGTACAATAGACCTGAATAGCAGGGTCAATTTTTCCTTTTTGAAATCATTTATATCACTTTATTTTTATGCGACTTTTATCTCTTTTTTTTGTAGTGTTTTTTTCTTTATACGTCAACGCTGCAACCATCGAGGTCAACGATTTTAAGTATGCCGGACCGTTCACTGTCAGACGGCCTGTCATGATGGACAGCCTTGACATCAACAACAAGCCGTTCGACTCCAAGGTCGTGCTCGACTATTTCATTGAACTCAACCAGGTGTGGGAAGGGAAGGACATTAAAACGGAGTCCCTACCGAAGCAGACCAAAGATTTACAGGTTCACCTCATCGGATTCCGCTTTAATAACGAGAAATTCGTGAAGGTGGATGTCATACCTAAAGGTATGATGAATTATCATCTTTTCATCGATGGGAAGAAAGGCGAGGGAAAAGGTGTGGAGCTGTCGCCTGCCGTCCATGAGGTTGTTATCAAATATGTTACTGACGACAAGGAACAGCTGCCGATGTGGGGAGTTAACATCAACTGCCCCGATTCTACAGTTATTGCTGTCCAGCGCAACGGGGAGAAACGCGACTATCAGCTCACTGACGTGCTGCACTGTTGGAAATACACCAAGGCGGACATCTCACCGCGTGGAGATTTCATGATTACGAGTGCCAACATCTACCAAAGCGACGGGAAGAGCATCTCAAAAACGCTTGTATCCTTGCTGGACAGCAAACAGGAAATAGACTTGAAGCCAGGTGCCACATGGATGCCGAAATCGAATAGGTATTATTATATTCGATCTGTAGGGGAGAACCGCACTCTCGTGGCGGTCAATCCCATAGACCATCAGGAGGAAATTCTTGCTGAGCATATTCCTGATGGTAATTTCACAATGTCGCCAACTGAGGATTATCTGATTTTCTCCAAAGTGGTGGCTGGACCAAAGAAAGATAAGGATGTTTATCTCGTAGTTGAGCCAGATGACCGTCAGCCGAATTGGCGGAATAAAATAGCACTGCAGATTTACGACCTTAAAACAAAATTGTTACAGCCCCTCACCTTCGGAAACCACAGCACGCGGCTCCTTGATATTTCCCAGAAAGGTGATAGAATCCTCGTCTATAAAACACGCAAACGCATGGAGCAACGCCCGACAACCGTCTCTTCCCTTTATGTTATCGACAGATTCTCATATATGGTGGATACACTCTTTGAGGATGAGGGATTCTTCAGTGATGCGGCTTTCTCACCTGATGCTAAGCAGCTGGTAATCACTGCCTCCCCTGAGGCGTTCGGAGGCATTGGCAATGTGGTGCCAGCGGGCAGAATACCGAGTATGTATGACTATCAGCTATATGTCATGGATGTGAAATCACGGCAGATCCGTCCGATGACACGCGACTTCAACCCCTCGGTTGAGAACGTGCAGTGGAGCAAGGCGGACGGCATGATTTATTTCACCGCAGATGACAAGGATTGCGTCTGCCTGTTTCAGCTCAATCCCATATCGGGAGCCATCAGAAAGGTGATGGTGCCGGAGGATGTGGTCGGAAGATTCGACTGTGCTGCGCAGGCGGAGAAAATACTCTGCTACGGACAGAGTGCGTCAAATTCCGACCGTCTTTATCTCATCGACACGAAGAAGATGAAGACATCTCTTATCGAGGATCTCAGCAAGGAGACACTCAAAAACATTCAGTTGGGGGATTGTAAGCCGTGGAACTACCTCAACGACAGGGGAGATACCATCTGCTGCCGTTTCTATCTTCCTCCCCACTTCGATTCAGCAAAACAATACCCTATGATTGTCAACTACTATGGTGGATGCTCGCCCACGAGCCGAAATTTCGAAAGCCGCTATCCCCATCACGCATACGCGGCAAAGGGGTATGTGGTGCTCGTGGTCAATCCAAGCGGGGCGGCCGGTTTCGGGCAGGAGTTCTCCTCACGACATGTCAACACAGCTGGAGAGGGAGTGGCGCAGGACATCATCGGTGCGACAACTTCCTTCATCAATGAGCATCACTTCGTCAACAGCAAGAGAATCGGATGTATCGGAGCAAGCTACGGAGGATTCATGACACAGTATCTACAGACCCAGACCGACATCTTCGCTGCTGCAATATCACATGCGGGTATCAGCGACCATACTAGCTACTGGGGGGAAGGCTACTGGGGATACAGCTATAGTGAAGTCTCCATGGCGAACAGCTATCCGTGGACAGACAAGCATCTCTATGTCGATCAGAGTCCCCTGTTTAACGCCGACAAAATCAACACCCCAATTCTCTTCCTGCATGGCACCGATGACACCAATGTCCCGGTTGGAGAGAGCATACAGATGTACACAGCGCTCAAACTTCTTGGAAAACCAACTGCCATGGTGCTTGTCGATGGGCAGGATCACCACATCACTGACTACAACAAACGCATCAAATGGCAGAACACTATCTTCGCATGGTTCGCACGCTACCTCAAAGACGACCCTTCATGGTGGAACGCTATCTACAAAGAACCCAATTTATAATTCCCTTTTTTATTTCCCTTTTATATTTCTCTCATTGGATGAGATGTTTTCTCTTCTTTAGAACCATCCTATATTAAAAGCATCATTTCTGTGTGGTGGGATAGTTTGTAAAGTTATTCTTCAGACCGTTTAAGTAATAGTGAAAAAAAGTTAGAAAAATTTATCTTAGATTTTTGAACTGTTTTTCAGTTGGTCAGAGGGGGTGATGCGGGCATCATGACCGATGAACAGCTGGAAAAGAGCCAAAAAGATAAGTTTAAAGCTTGAATGATTGCCTGACATTAAATTTACTAAGTTGTTTTTTTACTGTTGCTAAAAAACGAGAAATTCACGCTGCCGTAATTTCTGTGGCTGTCGAAATGCGGATGTGAGGAAAAATCATAGTCTTTGCCGTGTTCAAGTATGAATATGCCGCCGTCTGACAATAACGGTGAGGCAAAGAGAATGTCGGGAATATCCTTCAGGTTCGGCAGTACGTATGGGGGATCGGCGAAGATGATGTCGAACGCTGGCTGTTCGCGTGTCACATATTTAAACACGTCGGCATGAATCACTTTCCAGCTCGTATCACCCAATTCTCTCGAAACACGTTGAAGAAACTGCCAATGCTTGAAGTCTTTCTCCACACTGACAACCTCGCTACAGCCGCGCGATACAAACTCAATTCCTATTGACCCGGTGCCACCGAATAAATCCAGTGCACGTGGACCACTCTCAAAATCAACATACACGTTGCTTAAAATATTGAACAGCCCCTCCTTGGCAAAGTCTGTTGTCGGGCGGGCTTTGAACGTGTGAGGCACGTCAAATCGCTTACCTTTGTATTTTCCGCTTACTATACGCATGTTAAAATCCACAGATCAATAGGGTCTGGAGGTCGTAGGGGATTACCTTATTGCCGTGCGTGATTGTCTGACGGAAATCTTCATCGCGGTCTATCAGCTTCACGCTTTTAATGAAATACTGGATTTTGTCTGACAACAGCTGGCTCATGTCGCCGTCCGACACAATCTCAATTCCATCTTCAAGCTGGTCATATCCAAACTGATTCCAGAGATTCATGATATAATACTGACAGTCATTAACACCGTTCACATGATAGTTATTTACGAAAAGCATACGGCCCTCATGAAAACAATACACGGTCATCTCTTTACCATGAATATACACATACATCTTCTTGTTGCCTGTACCTATGCTCTTATCACTGAAAAATTCTACTAGTGTGGAGGCTGAGGCATAAAAACGTGCACGGGGATAATCATCAAGCAGCAGCTTATACACGTTCTTATCTAAACCGAAAATGATGGCAATACCCGAACGACGGAGTACATTATAACTAACATGGCATCTCTCTTGAGAGGGAAATACGAAGTTGAAGATGTCGCGAATGCTGTCACGGTTGAAATCCACTGCAGGAACGGTCGTGAATAATGGGGAGGTCACAAGCACGTTCACACGTTGATACTGCATCTGAAGCAATGGCTCACTCATCAGCGCCTCTTTCACGTTTGCGGCCAACGAAACAACCGGACGAGGAGGGAACGTACGGTACGTGTATGGCTCTGAGGCGGAAGGGGAATATACACAAAAAGAAAGTCCATCCGGGCTGATACGGATGGACAAACTTTTATTATTGTTGGATGGAGTTTTGTCCAAAATGTTATGATTTTGATTATTTCTTCCAGTTTCCTGCCATCTTGTTGCTGGCGTCGGTTATGTCACCCATACGGAGACCAATCCATCTCTCCTTATTGCGGGTTGGTAACAGCTTTTGTACAGAGTCGAACTCCTCTTCTGTCAGATCATCCCACAGACTGGCTACTTCCATCCCACGGTCTTTCATATCGTGACGGTAGTTGTCAACACGCTTCTGCTCTAGTCCGTCGAGATAGTCCTCCAGGTTGGCGCGGAACTCTACAAGAGTTGTGATTTCTGCAGTCTTCAGGTCGAGAACATCACGCTTGCGCAAGTCGATGATGGCGTTTGCCTTACCACAGGGAACCAGCTTAAGTGAGTCTGCGTTCTGCAGACCAATCATAGATGAAACAGATTCCCAGATAGTGTCCTCATGAAGGATGCCCTTCTTGATGGCGCGCTCTGGAAGCAATTTCTTGATTTCATCATCTGTATAGTTGCCTTCTGCTGCAATTTCCTTAGACAATGACTCGTATTCATCATCGGATAGCTCGCGGTCCATCTGGGTGTCCTTAATCGACTTCTCGTTCTTAACGAAATCCACTAACGAGTCAATGTCACCGCAGTAGTGTTTGTACTTCATACGGTAGCTGTCTTCAGCGTCACGGATTTGTTTCAGACGGGCCTTTACGGCATCCTCTCTCTCTGTCACTTGCTTCTCAAAATTGATATCACTATAGATACTCCAGAAACAAGCACCGAACATCAATACTGCAATAATTGCCAGTACGGTAATAAGAATTTTTTTGTTCATGATATTTATTTAAATTTTATTTTGTAATTTCGCACTTGATTTAAGAATATGAGGCATGAATGGCGTTTATTTTACCATAATCCACATTTTCATGCAAAAATAATGAAAAGAAATTAATTTTTGAATAATTTTTTCGATTTTTTTTAAAAAAACATGATAAATCCAATTTTTTATACTCAATTTCTTCGTTTTTTTAATAATCAGCCTAATTCCGACCAAATTTTAGCTCTTCAGGATATCAACGATTTTGTTTTCGGACAAAATCCATATTCGGTCTTTATTTTGAAGGGGTATGCAGGTACTGGAAAAACATCACTTGTTGCCGCTGTTGTTAATGCACTGAATGATGTCAATGTCAAATGCATGCTGCTTGCGCCTACAGGAAGAGCGGCGAAAGTGTTGGCGGGATTTGCCAAACATCCTGCTTTCACCATCCATAAGGTGATTTACAGACAGAAAAACTATAAAGCAAACCCCGATTTCGATTTAGGATTCAACACGAGGAGAAACGTCCTCTTTGTTGTGGATGAGGCGTCTATGATCAGCAGCAATCCTGACGCACAAAACATGAGGGAGTCTCTCCTTGAGGGGCTCTTGAGTTTTGTGTATGGCAGAGGAAATGGATGCCGGCTTATGCTTATAGGAGATGACGCACAGCTGCCACCTGTAGGGGAGGATGACAGTCCGGCGCTCAAACCGGAGGTGATTTCCAGGTTCGGCTTGACAGTGTTTGAAGCGCAGCTCAATGAGGTGGTTAGGCAGGACCGTCTATCTGGTATTTTATGGAATGCCACAAACATTAGACAGCTTGTTGCTATGAGAGAAAAGGCAGGAATCCCTGTTGTCAGATTCGATGGATTTACAGACATTGTCAATATCCCGGGAAATGATCTTTTGGAAACTATCACAACTTGTTATCAAAACGACGGTATCGACGAGACAATTGTTATATGTCGGTCCAACAGGCTGGCAAATATCTATAACAACGGAATTCGTAATCAGATTCTATGGAGGGAGAACGAACTGGAGGCTGGAGATTTTGTCATGGTGGCTAAAAACAACTATTATTGGACTGACAAGATGAACTGTCAGCAAAGAAGCCAACAGGAAACAGCTCAAACCCGGCATGATAAACTGGATGAGATGGATTTTGTGGCTAACGGAGACATTGCTGTGGTGAAGAGGGTTAGAAACAT
The DNA here is from genome assembly GCA_016284045.1 of Bacteroidaceae bacterium. GTDB lineage: Bacteria > Bacteroidota > Bacteroidia > Bacteroidales > Bacteroidaceae > UBA3839. Next base: position 11,012 of record JAEEOB010000056.1, on the reverse strand, counting down.
TAGGGAACTATATGGATTCAAGTTTGCTGACTGCATACTGGAGTTTCCCGACTACCATGATTTTGAACTGGAGGCTACTGTCATTCTCGATGCATTGCAGTCTGAATCACCGGCGATTTCACCACAGCAGAGCGAACAGCTCTATAATCAGGTGATGGAGGATTATATGGATATACCACAACAGAGTGAGAGACTGAAAAAGTTGAGGCAGGACCCTTATTACAATGCTTTGCAACTTAAATATGCGTATGCGGTCACATGTCATAAGGCACAGGGCGGACAGTGGATGAATGTGTTTGTAGAACAGGGATTTGTGCCAGAAGACACTTCACCGCTTGAATACTCCAGATGGCTCTACACTGCCATCACACGCGCCACAGGCAAACTCTACCTCGTCAATTGGAAAAACCATTAGAGTGGTTTAAGGCTTATGGCTTAACGATGGGCGCTGGGGGCAAAAGCTGTGTTCCTCCTTATTCAAAGTAAATGCACTGTTCACTTTTCACTATTCATTTGAAATAAATTGTGATTTTTGAATTCTGAATTAACAATTTAATTGTTCTTTTCTTTGTTGTTTTCACTTTTATTTGTATATTTGCAACGGAAACAAAGAAATGTATTCCTTGGGACTGTTTTGTGGATAAGAATAGTTGCTGATTTTAATATTTTTATCTTGTCTTCTGGTCATCATTCATGACATCCCATTTTTTTAATGATTATACATAATATGTTTGGCATTAGCAAGAAAAAAGTCGTTACTTTACAAAGTGCAGGCACACTACACGATTTTATTGACACAAAAGAGAAAATTGAAATTTCAGAGCTCGTCATCAGTGGAGAACTCAACGGAACTGACCTCAAGCTCATCAGAGAAATGGCAGGTTATACCGCGTCGGGGCACAATTCAGAAGGTAAGTTGAAAAGGCTTGACCTTAAAAATGCACGATTCGTCACGGGAGGAGAAAAATACGCAAGAAAAAATGACGGATTTTGTGTTATTGAAGAAGCCGATGTCATACCTGTTAGGGCATTCCGAAAATGTTCTAAGCTTCAAGTGGTTATACTTCCTGAGGGAACAAAAAAAATTGAGGGGCACGCATTCGAAAGATGCAGTCGCCTATCATCAATCAACATCCCGGAGGGAGTTGAGTATATCGGATCAAGGGCTTTCAGAAAATGTTATGAACTGAAAACCATAACCATCCCATCAACCGTTATTGACATGGGTAAAGAGACGTTCTCCGAGGACGAGAAGCTGGGAAAGCTTTATGTGAATGCAACTAAACCGCCTATGATTTATGTAAACACATTCTTCTCTGTTTCCGTCAGCGATATTAAGCTTTACGTGCCTCTGGGATCATCATCGCTTTATAAGAAAACCATTACTTGGAAACGCTTCAAAAATATGAAGGAAATGTAATATATATTTACAGTTTAAAGATTTAAGGTTTACTGTTTTTTTTATTGCATTCTGATAGTTGATTCTATCATTTGTAGCAACTTTCTTTATGTGTGTTTGAGATAAAAATTAAGACCATCGCCCGTTTTTCGCGCGATGGTCTTTTTTTGATGGGGCTTGGGTTATCCTGGTTTCCGTTACTCTGTTATTCAGGAAAAACGTCCCGGAAGAAATCTAAAGCTACCATCCGAATGCATAATTATAAATCATGGAAGTTTCCTCCACGAGCCGCAGGCTCGTTAACTCCCTTTTAAAATCCGAACCACTTGCATAAATCTTACATCTTACATAATAAATCTTACATCTTTCATAATAAATCTTTAAATTAACTCGGCTTCCATTTTTACTTCCTTTTTCACTTCAGATACTTGAGTTAAACTATACACTTAGCTCAACTATCTTGTTTACGGCATCCTGTAGTCCTTCTGAATTCTTTCCGCCTGCTGTGGCGAAATGAGGTTGGCCGCCACCGCCCCCTTGAATTAGTTTGGCTGCCTCACGGATGATTGTGCCCGCGTTTTTGCCTTCCGATACCAAATCATCCGACAACGACAGAGTAAGTGAAGGCTTGGAGTCCAAACCAACCCCTAATGCCACGACAAGATTTTCCGGGAATTGGGCGCGTAGCTGGAATGCAATATCCTTCGCACCCTGCGCATCTATCGGACAAACCCCGCTGATTACCTTGATGCCGTTCATGTCAACACTCTTTTCTATCAGAGTGTGCTTCACTTCAGCCACTTTCTGCTCTTTGAATGTCTCAACGGTTTTCTTCAGCTCGCTGTTCTCTTCGATGTGTTTCTTGATGGCACTTACAAGGTCAGGAGCGTTGTTGAAGAATGAACGAAGCTCGTTCATCGTGTCCTGAACGCGGTCAATCATATCTTCAACGGCCTTGCCTGTGATGGCTTCGATGCGGCGTACACCAGCGGCGATAGAACTCTCCGAAACGATGCGTACCATACCGATTTTTCCTGTGCTGCTCACATGACAACCTCCGCAGAACTCCACACTGCTGCCAAACTGAATCACACGGACCTTGTCACCGTATTTCTCGCCAAAAAGGGCTATGGCTCCCAGCTCTTTGGCTTTTGCTATTGGAAGGTCACGGTGTTCTTGGAGGGGTATGTCAGCACGGATTTTGGCGTTCACCAAGTGCTCCACTTCACGAAGCTGTTCTGGGCTCACTTTCTCAAAGTGAGAGAAGTCGAAGCGCAGATAATCTGCGGTCACCAATGAGCCTTTCTGCTCTACATGGGTGCCGAGCACGCTGCGCAGTGCTTCGTCAAGAAGGTGGGTACATGAGTGGTTGGCTTCTATGGCATGGCGCTTCTCGGTATCTACACATGCCATGAACTCTGCATTTGCATCTGTAGGGAGCTTATCAACCTTGTGTATCGACAGGTTGTTCTCCGTCTTTGTGTCTAATACTTGGATGGTTTCGTTCTCGTTCATAAGCACACCCTGGTCTCCAATCTCTCCACCCATCTCAGCATAGAATGGGGTCGTGTCAAGAACCAGTTCATAAACCATGCCTTTCTTTTGTTTCACCTCACGGTATTTCAGGATGTGGCAGCTGTATTCTGTGAAGTCATAGCCCACAAATTGGCTCTCGCCATCACGGACCACTACCCAGTCACCGGCTTCCACCTGTGCGGCGTTGCGAGCGCGGGATTTCTGCTTCTGCATCTCCACATCGAAACCGGCGGTATCAACGGTCATACCATTCTCACGGCAGATGAGTTCGGTCAAATCCAAAGGGAAGCCAAAAGTATCGAACAGTGTGAATGCTTTGTCACCAGGAATTTCCTTACTGCCGCTTGACTGTGTGTCGTCTATTACTTTGTTTAGCAGCTTGATGCCGTTCTCAAGAGTGCGGAGGAACGAATCCTCCTCTTCTTTCATCACTTTCATCACAAGATCCTTCTGGGCTGCTAACTCAGGGAAAGCATCGCCCATCTCCTGAATCAGTGTCGGTACTAATTTGTAGATGAATGCCTGTTTCTGATTGAGGAACGTGTAGCCATAGCGGACGGCACGGCGGAGGATGCGGCGGATCACATAGCCTGCCTTTGCATTGCTGGGAAGCTGACCGTCGGCTATCGAGAAAGCGATGGCACGAAGATGGTCGCTGACCACGCGCATGGCTATGTCGGTCTTCTCATCATCGCCATAGTGCTTGCCTGTCATGTCACCTAGCACCTTTATGATTGGCTGGAATACGTCGGTGTCGTAGTTCGACTGCTTGTTTTGAAGGGCGCGGACCAGACGCTCAAAACCCATACCGGTGTCAATCACGTTCATCGACAGCTTTTCAAGACTGCCGTCTGCCTTGCGGTTGAACTGCATGAACACGAGATTCCAGATTTCGATTACAAGTGGATGGTCTTTGTTTACTAGCTCACGGCCGGAAACTTTTGCTTTCTCGGATGCATCGCGTGAGTCCAGATGTATCTCAGAGCAGGGACCGCAGGGACCCGTATCGCCCATTTCCCAGAAGTTGTCGTGCTTATTGCCGTTGATGATATGGTCGGAGGGGACATGTTTCAGCCAATAGCTCTCGGCTTCAGAATCGCGTTCGATTCCTTCTTCTGGAGAGCCCTCAAACACCGTCACATATAAGTCTTCTGGATTCAGTTTCAGAACATCCACAAGATATTCCCATGCCATGTCAATTGCACCCTCTTTGAAATAGTCGCCGAAAGACCAGTTGCCTAGCATCTCGAACATTGTGTGGTGATAAGTATCGTGACCCACTTCCTCCAGATCGTTGTGCTTTCCGCTCACGCGCAGACATTTCTGTGTGTCTGCACGCCGCCGTGGCTCAGGAGAGCGGGTGCCCAAGATGATGTCTTTCCACTGGTTCATACCCGCATTAGTGAACATCAATGTCGGGTCGTCTTTGATTACCATCGGAGCTGAAGGCACGATGGCATGTCCTTTGCTTTCAAAATATTTCTTGAAAGATTCGCGTATTTCTTTTGCTGTCATGAGGTAATATGTTATTTTTTGTGCAAAGTTAAGCAATTTTATTCGGATTTCTAACGTTTTATTAAAAATAATCATTTTTCACTCTTCAAATAATTCTTCATTCTTCATTTTTGTTCTTCATTATTCTTTTTCTCATGCTCTCCATCCTGATTCCAACATATAATTATGACTGTTCAGCTCTTGTGAGCCAACTCAGCAAAAAAGCAGAGGAGCTGAATGATGGTTTTGAGATTATTGTGGCCGATGACGCATCAACAGATAAGGAGATGAGAAACCGGGTCTCTGAACTGGCCAGCATTCCTGATGTTCGGATTTTCATGAATAAGGAGAATAAAGGAAGAGCTGCCATCAGAAATTTTATGGCTGATCAGGCAAGAGGTGAATGGTTTCTTTTCATTGATGCGGATGCGGAGGTGCCGGATGAATTTTCGCTCAAAACCTATCTGGAGGCGGGTAGGGAAGCGGATGTGGTTTGTGGCGGGGTAATTCATCCCGAAGTCAATCCTTCACCTGAAGCCACCTTACGCTATCGCTACGAACGGAATGCAGATAAGCGGAGAAAAGCAGAGATCAGAAGAAAGAATATCTATGCACAAATCGCTACTTTCAGCATCATGGTCAGAAGAACTGTGTTTCTAGCCATTCGTTTCGACGAGCAGTGCAGGGAATACGGCTATGAAGATACGTTATTCGGATCAGTGCTGGAAAAACAGAAAATTCGTGTATGCCATATCGACAACCCGCTCATTCATATCGGACTCGAACCAAATGATGTATATCTGCATAAGACAGAGACGGCACTGCATACCCTCAAACGCATAGAAAACAGGATGCAGGATCATAGTGCGTTGATCAAGTGCGTGTCAAAGTTACGACGGTGGCATCTCACAGCAATCGTGAAGTGTATTTATAAGTTATTCCGACAAACTCTACGACGCAACCTGCTTAGCTGTCATCCATCTCTCAAAGCCTTCGCCTTTTATAAGCTAGGCTATTACCTTACATTGTAATCAAATGTAATCCCTTCTTTTTAAACTTATTCCCTGTTTTTACTTCCTTTTTTCGCTGTTAATAAAACTCATTATAAAAAATGTCTCTCGATATCCTGATTTGCACCATCGACCATGGCATTGATAGTGTGCCGGGGGTTCTGCTAAAGCCCGTCGAAGGGGTTCGCTATGTTGTGTCTATGCAATATACTGACGAGAAATACCTCAACTCCATTCCCCAAGGGTTGAAGTCGAGGGAAGATGTCCGAATTATCACTATGGAAGGGAGTGGATTGACCCGGAACCGCAACAATGCACTTGCTGCATCGGATGCCGACATCGTAATGATTGCTGACGACGATGAGAGGCTATCGTCAACGGCTGTCGAAATCATCCGGCATACTTATAACGAACATCCGGATGTGGACATCGCGCTCTTCAGACTGAATAACATTGATGACCAGCCGTTCAAGGACTATCCTGATGCTGAACAGCTGGAATACCGAGAGGCGTGCAGACAAGGTTATTATCCTTCATCCCTTGAAATCACCATGAGGGGAAAGGTCATCAGAGAGGGCTTGAGATTCAACAAGCAGTTTGGGTTGGGAAGCCTATTCCCATGTGGAGAAGAGGATATCTTGATCTACGATGCGTTGCTTAAAAACCATAATGTCATGCTTTTCAACAAGGTCATCGCACAGACCATCGCTGGAAGCACCGGTTCAAAATTTCTTACAGATAGCAATGTTCAGCGTGCGAAAGGAGCAGTCTTCAGATATTGTTTCGGCAAGTGGAATGCCATCTGGAGAATCACTAAAGAGGCCTGCTTCTATCTAATACATAAAGGCAGAAATCCTTTTCCTCTTTTCCACAACATGATGAAGGGGTTCAAGCAAGTGAAGCACTTGTTGCCGTAAATTCGTTAATATGTCCCCATCGTTTTTTCGCTGTTTTCAACCTTGTTGGCTATGATGCAACTGTTCTAGCTAACTCGCCAAAACTAACAACTAAAAACTAACAACTAAAATCTAACAATTAAAATCTAAAATCTAAAAACTAAAAAACTAACAACTAAAAACTAACAACTAAAATCTAACAATTAAAATCTAAAATCTAAAAACTAAAAAACTAACAACTAAAAACTAAAAATGCTTACCATCATCGTTCCCTACTACAACCGTGAACAGTATCTTCCGCGCACACTTGATTCGATTGCAAAATCAAGCTATAGGCCCATTAAGCTGATTCTCGTCAACAACCACTCCACTGACCGCTCGCAGCAAATCTGTGAGGAGTTTGCTGACAGACACAGGTCCGACGATTTCAGCATCCTACTTGCCGATGAGCAAGAAGGGGGGGCGGCTAAGGCTAGGAATCGGGGACTGGAACTTTCAACCACACCTTTCGTTTATTTCTTCGACAGCGACGACCTGTTTGATAAGGATTTCCTGGAGATAGTCATGCAAGAACTCGACGAGAGTTCAGATTTGATTGTTGTTCCCACCAAGGTGTCGGTAGGTGGTAAGTCGCCTGTAGCTAGAATTTACAGACTGACTGCTAATCCGGCTGCACAGATTCTAACGGGACATCTATCTACTCAGGCTATGATTTTCCGTACGGATTTTCTTCGACAGATTGGTGGTTGGAACGAGTCCTTGCCAATGTGGAACGACTGGGAATTGGGCATTCGCGTGCTTGATGCGAAGCCTAGAATGCGATGGATCACCAGCCGATCGTTTCATACTGTTTTTCTACATCCCGACAGTCTGACGGGTGGTTCTTTCTCTCAGCGTATCGGTAGCATGAGAAAAGCGGTCAAAGTGGTGAACGACGAGACTCAGGGGAGATATGCGAAACCGCTCTTTTTCAGGATGGAATTCATCACGGGTAATCTGCTCAAAGAAAAAAACAGGGGGGAAGCCGCTGAGAATAAAAAACTGACCCGTCGGTGGTTTGCCGACAGGTCAGTCATTACTAATTTATTTGGATGGTTGATTCGACGATATGTTGCTTGGGGAGGAAGAGGCTCGTGGCGTCTTGCTCTCTGGCTTTGCGAATAGTTTGACCTCTTGTTTCTTAATCTGTCATGTTGTCTCTGCTATAATCTCTCTTTGTTGATCTTCTTGAAAAGTAACTACACTATTCACTTTTCACTCTTCACTATTCACTTATTACATTCTTCCACCTGGGCGTCCGCCGCCGAATCCGCCGCCAAATCCGCCACGTGGAGCTCCGCCGCCAGCAGGTCTGCCGCCACCACGGCCGCCACGTCCGCCACCAAAGCCTCCGGGAGGCATGCCGGGCATGAATCCGCCGCCAGGGATATTGAAGTCGCTGCCGCCGCGTTTGCCACCGAAGATGTTCAGCTTGTAAATCACCTTAACCATTCCGTAGGAATAGATGGCGTTGTAGCGGTTATCGCTGCGCATCATGGCGTTGATGGTGCGGCTGATGTTGCTGCGCTCGCCGAGGATGTCGTTCCATTCAAGAGAGACTGTCAATGAGCGGTCTTTCAGGAAAGAGTGGGAGAGGCTGGCGTTCCAGATAAGCTCGTTCGTGTTCATCGACTCCTGTGCGTAGCCGCGGCGGGAGTTCATCGCGATGTCGGTTGCCAGGGTGGTGCCCCAAGGGAACATCACGTTCAGTTCCGTTCCGTATGAGAATGCCCATGTGTCGAGGTCGCTGCTCTTCACCACGTTGTTCTTGTTGTGGTTGTAGTTCACGTCACCGTTCAGGGAGATTTCAAACCATCCTTTGCGGAAAGAGAGACCTAAGCTCTGCATCCACATCATTCCTTTCGTGGTCGATTTGTCGTTGTCGGGATACATGCGGGGATCGAGGTAGCTCACGTTGTGGGAGAATGTCAGGTTCGTGTTTGTGTTCAAGGTCAGATACTTCTCCTTGTCCAAGGCTGTGTTCATGCCGACTCCGAATCCGATATTCCAGTTGCCGTTGATATTCTCAGGCTTGGTGGTCGTCACACCGGTTGCTGCATCGTAGAATGTACGGTTTGAGATCGCATTCTGCTGCAAGCGCATGAACACCTGTGAGAAGATGCCGAGCTGATGCTCCACGTCGTAGGTGTTGAAGAATGCACTCAGGTTCTGGGAGAACGATGGCTTCAGCTTGGGGTTACCCTTGCGGATGTTCAGAGGGTCGGAGTCGTCGGTGATGTCAAGCAGGTTGGTCATGCTCGGCTGTGAGGTACGTCCGTTGTAGCGCACTTGCAGGTTGGTGGTCTCACTGAAGCGATAGCGGAGGTTGAGGGTAGGGGTGAAGTTCACCACGCTGCGTGTGATTTCCGGATATTCCTTACCCATGTATTTGTAGTTCAGCTTGGAGTACTGCGGGAGCACATCCACACCGATGTTCAGGTTGTATTTGTCACGTACCAGACGGAACATCACGCTTGCCGTGTGGTCGAAGTTCGAATACTCTGAGAACTGGCTCAGGCTATCGTCAGGGATAGGCTCATAATTTGAATTCATCATGTCGGAGAGTGCGCCTGGGATGTCGTAGCGGTTGTTGCGGAGAGCCTGGTCAAGATCGTTGTAGGCAAGAGCATCATAGATGGAAGCGGCGCGGTCGCTCTTGTTGTAACGGTAGTCAAAACGGTAGCTGAACTGCAGGTACGTCCGTTTGGCGATGGGCTCGCTGTAAGTGGCCTGGATCGAGTAGTTGCGGGCACGGGTCGGAGTGGTGTAGTAGCGGTTGTTGTTGTCTCTTGCACCGATGTTGGTGCGGTAGCCGATATAAGAGGCTGACAGCTGCTTGCTCTCGCTGTTCGTGAATCCGCCGGTCATGCGGAGGGTCACGTTACGGCCGTTTTCGCTCAGCCTGCGGTTGATCTGGAGTTCACCGCTCATGCCGCGGTTGCTGCTGTAGGTCTGCTGGCGGGTGTTACGGGTATTCACAATCATGCTCAGGAGTGAGTCAGGGTCATCGAATTCCGTATGGTTGCGGAAAGCTTCCTCTGCATCAGCTAGTTGTTTCTCGGTATAACTGTTTGGATCACGGTCGTAAGTCCCTGAATTTCCGTAGGATGAACCGCGGTTGCGTGAATAGTTCATGTTCGGGCGGAAGATGATGTTCCACAGGGAGTCGGGTTTCCACTCGAAACGGAATCCGGCTGTCAGGCTTCCGTTGCTTCCGTAGCTCTGGTTCACGCTCTGGCTGAAAGCACCGGTGGGATTCACGAAGTTCTGGGTGGATGTCTGGCTCCAGGAATCGCTGCCGTCGTAGCGGTGCCATACATAACCTCCGGTTTCCAGTTTGTCGCTCGTTGTGGCATAGTTGAAACCGATTTCCTTGCTGGCGCGAAGGCCGTTACCGAATCCGAAACGGCCCCAGCCACGTCCGCCGCCGCCCCCGAATCCGCGGTCGCCGATGTTGTTGGCTCCAGTCACGAAGCTGTACTGTGCGTCGCTGTCAAAACGGTTGACATTGGCACGGGCGTTATAGCGCTTCTCGGTTCCCAAACCGCCGTTCAGCTGGCCAACCCATCCTTTGTTCATGCCTTTCTTCACAGTCAGGTCGAGCACGGTCTCTTCCTCGCCGTCGTCGATCCCCGTGATGCGGGCAAGGTCGCTCTTGCGGTCGTATGCCTTGATGTTGTCGATGATGTTGGTCGGAATGTTTTTCATGGCGATGTTCTTGTCGTTCACAAAGAACTCCTTACCGTCGATAAGCACTTTCGACACGGCTTTGCCGTTGATCTTCACGGTTCCGTCCTCATCGATTGTGGCACCGGGCAGACGTTTGATAAGGTCTTCCAAGGCACTGCCGGGGGGCAGACGGTAAGCATCAGCGTTGAACACCAGTGAGTCGCCTTTCACCTGAACTTTAGCAGCTTGGGCAGTCACTGTGGCCTCCTCAAGCAGAACAGCGTCGGTGGACATGGTGATGTAGCCTAAATCCACGTCCTTGCCTTTCTTGTCGGTCAGGTCGAGGGGTAGTTCTTTTGTCACGTAGCCCACGTAGGTGATTTTCAGGATGTACTTCCCTTTCTTCAGGGAAGGTATCTTAAACTGACCGTTAAGGTCGGTTGCTTTGCCGGTTACGTAGGTGCCGGCTGTGTCGGTAACTTGGATTGAGGCGGAAATCAGAGCCTCGTCGCTTTCTTTGTCCATCACGATTCCTGATACATTGAATTTCGATTGCGCAAAACTGAGAGCGCTAATCAGGAACATGGAGAGAATCAGTAAATGTCTTTTCATTGTTGTTTTATGATTGTTATTTGATTTTTTCCTTTCTATTGGTCGGGATAGTAAGTGTAAAGAAATTTGAAAACTGCAGCAACCGCGCTTGTTGGTGCTTTGAAGTAGTGCCGGTTTCTTTACCTTTCTTCTTTTTGACTGCAAAGGTTAAAATAAGTTTAATTACATTTTTTTTATTTTTTTACATTTATTCCTTTTTTTCTAATCCATAAAGGAATTGATATCCATTTTTTTCTAAGATGTAATATTATCCCCTTTTTATCGTTTTATATAATAATGTCTGTGTTCGGTACACTACACGCAAGCTCATCAATTTTCACTTTCGATCTCCTTTTACCATCCTTAAAAAAAATGAAT
>JAEEOB010000055.1 GCA_016284045.1 Bacteroidaceae bacterium | reverse complement strand
CGACGACCCGTTGAAGTCCTCCCACTACACCGTTCTCAGACGTGACGAGAGCGGGAAGCTGGTCACGGTCGGATATTACGAGGCTTACAAGGAGAAACTGGACCGCGTGTGCGAGCTGCTCGACAAAGCCATCGAAATCACGGACAACCCCACGATGAAGAAATACCTCGTGGAGCGCAAGAAATCGTTGCAGACCAACGACTACTATCCCAGCGACATGGCCTGGATGGATCTCCGTGACTCCAACATAGACTTCGTGTTCGGCCCCATCGAAAACTACGACGACGGTTTGAACTCTGTGAAGACCTCCTGGGAGGCGTTCGTGCTCGTCAAGGATGTGGAAGCCAGCACCAAGCTTGACAAGTTTGTGCAGATGCTGCCGCAGCTGCAACGCGAACTCCCGTGTGACCCCGCGCACAAAAAATACGTGCCCGGCACCACCTGCGACATGAACCTTTATGACGTGGTTTTCTACGGCGGCGACTGCAACGCTGCGGGCAAGACCATCGCCATCAACCTGCCGAACGACGACAATGTGCAGGCCAAGAAGGGCTCCCGCCGCTTCCAACTGCGCAATGCCATGCAGGCCAAGTTCGACAAGATCATGAAGCCCATCGGCGAAATCATCATCGAGCCGTCGGAACAGAACCATATCACCTTCGACGCCTTCTTCTGGAATGTCACTTTCCACGAAGTGGCGCACGGTTTGGGCGTGAAACAGACCATCAACGGCAAGGGCTCCGTGGACGAGGCCATGCAGACCGAGAACTCCAGCTGGGAAGAGGCCAAGGCCGACATCGTGGGACTGAACCTCGTGCTCAACCTCATTGACAAGGGTGAAATCACCGACATCTCCGTGGAGGATGCCATCACTACCTATATCGTCGGTCTGTTGCGTAGTGTGCGTTTCGGCGCTTCCGAGGCCCACGGCATCGCCAACATGATGTGCTACAACTATCTCTTCGAAAACGGCGCCTTCACCCGCAACGGCAATGGCACTTACCATATCAACTACGACAAGGCCCGCAAGGCGATGGAAGGCTGGATCTCGCTGATTCTCAAGACGCAAGCGGAAGGCGACTTCACGTTTGCCCAGCAATACAGCAAAGACAACGGCATCATCAAATCCGACCTTCAGAAGGACCTTGACCGCATCAACAACTCCGGCATCCCGAGAGACATTCGTTTCAATCAGGGACTGGATGTGTTGGGACTGAAATAAGATTTGAGACTCAAAACTTGAGACTTTAGATTTTAGACTTTAGACTTTAGATTTTAGATTTTAGACTTTAGGCGTTAGGGATTTTGATCGATACATCGATATAAGGATATATCGAAATATCGAATAAACATGAAAAACACAATAAAAAAAAGACCATGAAACACACAAAAACAGAAGACCATGAAAACACAAGTGAATGATATCATCAGGGACGTGGAGGTGGCGCTGAACGAGGTGAATCCAAATGCGGCTTCGTTTGTGGGCGACCAAGACAATGCGGACCTGGAGACGAGAATCACCCATCTCATTGAGACAACCGTGGACGAGGTGCACCTGCACGCCGAGATGGCAGAACTGGCACTGGACGCCACTGTGGAAATCCACTATGAGGGCGACAGCAGCGACATGCGGTTCCGCTATAAAAGCAGCACTGGAGTGCTGAGCGTGCTGCTGAAATCCCACACGGATGGATTCGCCGACACCTTCGACATCGATATGCTGCGGTTGGTGAGCGTACGCTCGAAATCCTGGCCTTTCGATGTGGTGAACGTGATTTACCCCGATGACCCGCTGTTCGAGATTGTGACCGACAAATATGTGGGAGCTCAGAGCGACTTCCCCGCTGTGACGCAGCGCAAACGCAGAATCGTGGCCGACGGACAGCGCGTGGTGGTGACCGCCTTGGAGTTGCGGTGTCTGGAATCAGAGAGCGACTGGGCGCACGTCAGTGTAATCCCTCATGCGCGGATTATGGACGGAGCGGTTGACGTGGACCGCAAAGCATACCCGCTGGTGGTGGCGCGCATCGCAGAGAAAATCATGAAGAACGACCAACAAACCTCAAACACCCACAGCGTATGGTAGGAAGTATCATAGGAGCAGCGGCAAGCTTGGCTGGCAGCATCTTCGGCGGCTATCAGGCGAGCAAGGCGATGAAGAAATCGAGGCGCCTGCTTGAAGCGCAACTGCGCGACAACCAGAACTGGTATGACCGGCGCATGAGTCAGGACTACACGCAGACAGCCTCTTCGCAGGCTGCGATGAAACGGGCGATGGAATATGCAGAGCAGCTGAACCGCAAGGCTGACGGACAGGCGGCGGTGAACGGCACGACAGATGCACGTCCGGTAGCCGAACGCGAACGGGCCAACCAACTGATGGAGCACACACTCACGAACAACGCCGCTTCTGGCAACGCGGCCAAAGAAGCCATCGAGCAGCAATACTTGGAGAACAAAGATGAGCTGACACAAAAACGTCGAAACCTGTATGAACGGAAAGCTCAGGAAATCAGCAAGGCGTTCTGACGGCGAATTATATATATTTAAAAAAACGACGAATTAATGCGAATTAAAACGAATTTATACAACGAATTTATTATTTATAAACGACGAATTAAAGCGAATTAAAACGAATTTATAAAACGAAATTATTTTTTATAAACGACGAATTAATGCGAATTAAAACAAATTTATAAAACGAATTTTTTTTTTGACATTCAGAAGAGAAGTATTATCACGATTTTTTTAAAATATGGATGAACGAACAGAGAATTTTTTTGAAGCACTGAACGCGCGGATTTCAGAGGCAGAGCGGGATGCGGCAGCCAGAGAGGCGAAAGCAAGGAAGGCAGGTCAGTTCCGACAGATGGGCAGAATGCTGCAGTCGCTCTCCAACCTCTATTGGACCACACGCGGTGCTCCTGCAAGTCAGGGTGAGGCGTTGAAAGACGATGGAGATGGTGCCGATGGTGGGTCGTACGGTGAACGGGCTGCGAAAGAACGGGAACGTCTGATCAAAGCGCACGAGTCGCTGGCGAAACTCCGGATGGCACAGGATAAGAATGCCGCCGACATCCGCTACCGTGACAGCAAGCGTGAGAATGAAGTGCGGAAGACCGATGCCGACATTGGATATATCGACAACCGTCAAGCCAACGAGAACCGCAAGACCGACGCCGACATCGACAAACGGAACGCAGAGACCGACCACCTCGTTGCCCGTGGTCGTGTGGCACAAGCCCAGGCAGGGCTGAAAGAGGCAGAGACTGCCGTGAAGCAGCAGGAAGCGCGCGATTTACCGCAGAAGCAGGCTCAGGAGGCGGAAGTGAGGAAGGCCCGCGCTGCCCAAGCCCGTGCCGCCGCACAGCGGATCAAAAGCCAGATGAAGGTGAAAGTGAAGCAGAAAAAATATTAGGACGGATGATTCGATATTTCGATATACCGATATATCGATATATCGAATACCTTAAATCGGACACCGAAAATCGTAAAAAAACACAAATAATCAAGCAGATGACAAAAAAAGAGACATTTGAGAAGCGGTTTGCCGAGCGCTATGCGGATGCAGACCTGAGCAACGAGGAGGCATACTACGAACATGCCAATCAGTTGATGGACGATTATGAGAATTATGAACAGGCCACAAAAAACCTACTCGACGCACTGGACGGCAACGATGTGCTGGTGCAGATGCTGACAGATGCCTGCACCCAGGAAGATTTCGACCCCGTGGTGTGGATGGTGGAGAAGCGTGGGCTGGACCTCGAGGAAGCGATGAAAAATCCGGATTATGCCGCCGTGATAGCCAAGGCTCACAGCCGCTATATTGAATCGCAGGCTGAAGAGCGCGCCCTCGACGAAGAGCTGCGGCGCAACCTGCCCGCTTCTCTGGAAGCCATCGGTCAATGTGCGAAGGAGATGGGACTGACCGACGAAAATAAGAATGCCTGTGTGGCTCAGATGTGGCAACTGGGCGAGGACATGGTGAAGGGAATCCTTCCGGTTACGGTGTTTCAGTTGCTGATCAAAGGACAGCAATACGACCTGCGGATGGCGGAGCAAGCACAACAAAAAGCGGCACACAAGCAAGAGTTGGCAGAAGCTTATGAGAAAGGGAAACGCGAGGGGCTCAACATCCGTATCGACGAGCACCTGCGGCAGGTGCACAGCGTGCCGGTGGGTATCGAAGCCACCCAGACTCCTGTGAGCACAGCACCCAAAGCGAAACGCAAGCAGAAGAATCCGTTTGTGGATGCAGACTGGAAATAGAAGAAATTATAGACTTTAGACGTTAGACTTTAGATTTTAGACTTTAGACCTTAGAATTTAGGGGCCATCCGGACGGGGGAGACATGCAGACCGTTTTAAAAGAACATCGCGCTGCGCGCTGGATTGGCTTCGCCGAACCAGCTACGCCATGGCAGTGCACAAGCGAGCTTAGCACTGCTCATTTGGCTTAAACGCTGGATTGAAAGGATTAAAAGGATAATCAATTTTAAAACCATTTAAAACACAGAGAAATGAACACAGAGAACATTGCGATGAGCAGTCACGGCTCAGACGAAAACGTGAACAACGGAACAGCCCTCGACGGGGCGGTAGTGGCACAGCCTGGTTATGGAATCGAGCAGCAGAACACGGCATCGACCGGTTCTGCGGTGGAGGCCGCGGGAATGGACGACGCACAAGTGGAGGACACCATCACCCATTACGAGGCATGGCGCTACACGCTCCACACCGACTACCTGCGACTGGCCAAGAAAGTGAAGGTGCGCACGAAAAAGCCGAAACATCCGGTGCTGGGCGAGGCACAGCTGGAATGCTTCACTAAGTCGGCACTCACCAACACAGAGAAAGCTGAGACGGTGGATCTTCCGCTATACAAGAACGACATGAGCATCTTCCCAGCCAAATCGACCATCCGTGTGTTCGGTCAGCCAGGCTACAACAGCAAAGGCCAAACCGACGGCAGCCAGCTGATGCTCTACGTGGTAAAGAACGACCGCGGCACAGCAGTGACCGTAGAAGCCATCAATGGTCCGATGGAGAACGGGAAGACCTACGTTCCCGCCATCCCAGCCGGCACGAAACTGCGCTGCATGGCATCGGCACTGTCGGAGTCAGACCTGAAAGTGGCGTCGAGCAACTTCATCCCAACCTGGAAGCAGGCGTTCCTCCAGAAGAAAGCCTGTGCCATCACCTACACCGACTTCTACCAGAAGATGAA
>JAEEOB010000054.1 GCA_016284045.1 Bacteroidaceae bacterium | reverse complement strand
GAATCACAGCCGGTGTGAAAGCTGAGATGGATGTTGTCAGCTCAACGACCATCGACGGTGAGATTGAAGGAAAGCTCTCCGGCGATATCCGTACGATTAACCGGACAGGCATGCAAGGTCAAGGAGCCGCGATGTTTATCCGCGGTCTGAACTCCCTGAACCTCAACTCCCAACCGCTGATTATCCTCGACGGGATGTTTCTCGATATGCAGCTTGACCGCGCGTCGATTCATGACGGCTTCTTCAATAATATCCTCGCAGGGCTGGATCCTGAGGACATTGAGAGTGTTGAAGTGCTGAAAAACGCCACCTCGCTTTATGGTGCGCGTGGTGCGAACGGTGTTGTCATCATCAACACCAAGCGCGGCAAGAGCATGGCAACGAAAATCAATGTCAATATCTTCGGCGGCTTTGAGGCTTCTCCAAGCTACACAAAGATGATGAACGGCAGCCAGTATAAGAATTATGTGTCCGACCTCATCGGAACGACGGAATTTGGCATCAAGAACCCATCTGCCGCCACGACCATCCCTTTCCTAAACGACAACCCCAACTATTACTGGTATCCGATGTACCATAACAACACAGACTGGAGCGACGGACTCTACCGCACCGCTTTCACCCAGAACTACAAGGTGAATGTGCAGGGAGGTGACGACGCAGCAATGTACAACTTGTCGCTGGGCTACACGAATGCCAACTCCACCGCAAAGGAAACCGACTTCAGCCGTCTGAACATCCGCTTCAACACCGATATCAAATTGTTCAGCCAGTTATCTACTCAGCTCGATGTGGCATACTCTCGCATCAACTACTCCCTTCGCGACAACGGCTGGGCAGAGAGCTACGACGCAAGCTCCATCTCCTCCCCCAACGTTCTTGGTCTGATTCAGGCTCCGTTCCTGTCGAAATACGGCTACTACACGGGCGAGGACATGAAACTCCACCAGAGCAGCGTGTATGCAGGCAAATATGTTGACGACGACAACTACCCGTTCGGTTTCGCATCGAGATACGGCAACAACGCGGCACTTGCCAACCCATACTGGATACTTCAAAACGGTGACGGTGTGAACAAGAACAACCAGCAGGTGACCCAGTTCAACCTGAACGTGATGCCAAAATGGGAGATTAACCGTCATCTGACGTTGACCAACCGGTTCGCTTATCAGCTCAACCGCTCCAGCGAGAAATACTATCTTCCTGAGGCGGGTATTCCGGTTTACAATCTGGAAGGCATGGGTGACATCACCTCTATCGTCCGCAGTTTCTTCGGCAAGGAGACGAGCGTGCTGAACGACTTCCGCATTGACTGGAAGAATCAGTATGGTGCTCACTCCATCCATGCGTTCGGAGGATTCCGTTTCACCAACAATTCCTATTCCGACAACTTCATCACCGCTTATAACTCAGGTAACGACAAGATGCCAGACGTGAAGAACTCTCTTCAGTTCAGAAACGTGAATGGAAACAACGACACCTGGCGTAATCTGGCTTACTACCTGAATGCAGACTACAACTATAAGAACACCTATTTCGTGAATGCAACACTCAGCGCTGAGTCCTCCTCCCGTTTCGGCCATGAGACGAGCGAAGGCTTGAAGCTGTTCGGTGTGAAATGGGGTATCTTCCCGAGCCTGCAGTTAGGATGGGTCATCACCAACGAGGACTGGATGCGCACGCTGAAAGGGGTGAACTACCTGAAGCTGACGTTGGGCTATGACGAGAGCGGTAACGACGCCATCCCTTATTCAGCCTCACGCACATATTTCCAGAGCTCGGAATTCATGAAGACCGCCATAGCCCTGAAGCTGGTGAACATCGAAAATCCTGAGATTCAGTGGGAGACTACCCGCCGCTTGACCGCCGGACTGAACGGGTCTTTCTTCAACAACCGCATTCAGGCAGGCGTTGATTTCTTCCTGTCGAAGACAAGCAACCTGCTGACGCTGAAAGAAAACAACTACATGACGGGACTTGGTGCCTACTGGACCAACGATGGCAAGCTCCAGAACATCGGAGCCGATGTCCACGTGAACGCCATCGTAGTGAACACGAAAGACTTCCGCTGGGAGCTGGGTGCCAGCATCGGTCATTACAAGAACGAAATCAAAGATCTTCCCGCAGGCGACTACACAACAAAAGTGTATGGCGCAGAAGTGCTGACCGCCGAGGGAAAACCGGCTGGTGTGTTCTACGGTTACAAGACGAACGGTGTGTTCGCCACCACAGACGAGGCCAACGCCGCCGGTCTGAAATACCCCACCGGCATCAAGGCGAATCCTTACAAGGCATTCCAGGCCGGTGACGTTCATTTCGTTGACGTCAACAAGGACGGCGTGATCGACGCAAACGACAAGACGGTGATAGGTGACCCGAATCCGGATGTTTATGGAAACATCTTCACGACCTTCGGCTACAAGCGTTTCACTCTTGCCTTCACCTTCAAATACTCGCTTGGAAACGATATCTACAACTATCAGCGCAGTCAGTTAGAGTCGCTCAGCGGCTTCTACAACCAAACCATCGCCGGTGTGAACCGCTGGTCGAATGAAGGGGACAAGACTGACATGCCACGTGCATGCGCCATCACGAGCGACGACTGGGTGAACAACGAGCGTTTCTCCGACCGCTGGATTGAAGACGGCAGCTACCTCAAGCTGAAGAAAGTGCGTCTGTCGTACGACTGGCCACTCAACCTGTCGTGGATTCAGGGAATGACTCTGTGGGCAGAGGCAAACAACCTCTTCACCCTCAGCAGATATACAGGCACAGACCCTGAATTCTCTTGCGGTAACGGCATCCTCTATCAAGGAATCGACGCAGGTCTGCTTCCTTCAAACCGCAGCTTCTACTTTGGTGTGAAAATCAATTTGTAATTTACGATTTAATAATTTACGATTTACTATTTATTTTATAATTTTATCATTTAATTATATAATAGAAGAAATCTATCAATCAAGAAATCGTAAAACTGAATAACCTGAAACAAAACAAGTTTGAAATAAAACTATCATTATGAGAAAAAGAAATATATTCATCGTTTTGGGAATGCTGGTGTTGTCGCTGACCGCCACGACCTCGTGTGAGGACATGCTCACCGTAGATACAGGCGACAAGAGCTACGAGAACGCCAACGACACGCTATATTCCTATTTAGGAATTATGAAATGCGTTCAGAACCTGGCAGAGCGTCAGGTGATACTCAACGAAGTGAGAGGCGACCTAACTGTAAGTACGGAGTATGTGACCGACACGCTTCATGCCATCTCGAATTTTGAGGATCCGAAGGACGGAAGCTGCACGATGCTGAACATCAGCGACTACTACGAGGTTATAAACAACTGCAACCTCTATATCGCCAACGCTGACACTGCAAAAGTGAAAAGCAACGTGAAGTATATGCTTCCGGAGTATGCCCAGGTTCAGGCAGTGAGGGCATGGACTTATCTCCAGCTTGTGAACTTCTATGGTGAGGTTCCGTTCATTGTCGAGCCTATCCACAATCTTGATGTAATCAAGAACTTCGACTACGCCAAGAATCAGGTAAACAAAGACAACCTGATAGACAAGTTCCTGGAGCTTGGCATCACGCGCTATGTCGATACCAGCTATCCAAGCTACGGCAACTACAACAACGGTGCTACGAATATTTCGGCACGTCTGTTGTTTATCCCAGTAAGACTGGTGATTGGCGACATGTATCTGCTCCGTGGCGCGAATGCCTCTGACTATCGCAATGCCTCCCAGTATTATTATGACTATCTGCGTTTGACTAACTCGGCAGTGACCCAGCAATACTGTACGGCAGATGAAACCTCAGGCAAAGACTATATATACAGTGCCCGAAACTGGGGTTCTTTTGCCAGCAATTACTCCTACTCCACTCAAGGTGAGGTTATCAGTCTGATCCCTTCTTCTGCCAACAAGCAGTTCGGAACAATGTTGACCCGTGTGGCAGATATCTTCGGTTTCACCCCCTCCTCGAGTCAGGTGAACGAGACCAGCACGACCGATGACGGTGAGGAACAGAGCGAGTCGTCGGGTGCCATCTCAGTGAGTCCGAACTACAAGGCACAGATTGTTCCTTCGAATGGTTATCAGGCTCTGAACAAAGCACAGATGTATGTGAACTGGAACACCACGAGCCTGAACCGCACCTATTTGGAAGAAGCCGGCGATGCCCGCTATGAGTTTTCCACCTACGATTTCACTTACGAGGGCGAACCTTACGTCCTGGCAAGCAAAGCAGCCCGCGGCTCAGCATTCTACTACTCTGTACCGATTTACCGCAAGACCGTGGTATGGCTCCGCCTTGCCGAGGCCATCAACCGTGCCGGCTATCCACAGATGGCATTTGCTATCCTGAAGGACGGTCTGAACAGCGACAACTGGCCAGAAATTGGAGAAGAGCAAGTCCAAATACCGATTCTCGATGAGGAGGGAAATCCTGTGCTTGACGAGGATGGTAACCCGACCTTCGTTGTCGATGATGAAGGAAAACCCGTGACAGAGACTCGTGAAGTAGTGAGGTATGAGCCTTACGGTGCTATGAACTATGTCGATCGTGATGAATTTGAGAATTTCTTCCTCGACTTCTCAGATGAGATATGGCTTGACAACTTTGGAATCCATGCCCGTGGCTGTGGTTATGGTCCGCTCGCCGCGAGTGCCGCCACATCCGGCCGTTCGCTTAAAACATTCATCACCGGCTACTACGACAATGAGTATTTCGACTGGGCTCCGATGATGGAGAAGCAGGGCATCGACCTGGGTACAGCCAGTAAAGACGACCTCATCAATGCCGTTGAGAACGTCATCTGCGATGAGCTCGCATTGGAGGCTGCATTCGAGGGCTACCGTTTCAGCGACCTTGTACGCATGGCGAACCACAAGAATCTCAGCGGTTACAAAGGCACAGAATGGCTTGCCGCCAAGATTGCCGACCGCAATGCCCGCAAGGCATCCGAGGACGGCACAGTGACTGAAATCACCCGCGATGAATCGCTCTACACCAAGCTACTCGACCAAAGGCTATGGTATCTGACCAAGCCGGCGTGGGCAGTGAAGTAATCAAGAACTAACTGATAGAAAAAGGGATGCACCGATATGGTTGCATCCCCTTTTTTGATTCTATGCTGTTTGATTTTGACGAAAAGCAAAGAACTTCGGTTTATATTGACTGAAGAGTAAAAACGCTAAAAAATATTTGATATTTTTTAACGGGAGGTAAATTCAGGTTATCTAATTTTGGATTTTAATTGCATTGTCGTATCTTTGCAAAAAATACCGAAAATTAATCAAAAAAATTTTATGGGAAAAATTCTAACAAAATACTTACTTTCAGTAATGGTGCTTGCAAGTATTCTTTTTATTGCATGCAAAGATGATGACTCAAGTTCTGATGATAAAAACAACACAATTGTTGGTGTTTGGGTTAGTGATTAATTGCCATATTATGATGAAAATAAAGAGGTCATCGGAGAAGCAGTAGCATATATGTGGTATCAGCAACACGGCAAT
>JAEEOB010000053.1 GCA_016284045.1 Bacteroidaceae bacterium | reverse complement strand
ACATCGGAGATGTCAACCGTCTGGTCACCGTTCACATCGCCTTTCTTCTGTGCTGATAATGACAAAGAGAAGAACAAGGATACAAGTAAAAATAAAAGTCTTGGGAATTTCATATTAGTGTTCATTTTAATTTTACCGCAAAGTTAAGGAAATATTGGCGCAAATGCTAATTATGGGAGAGTTTTTTTGTTCGTTGGTTTGATGTTGCAATAGAAGTTTTGTGGATGGGGTTTTGTACGGTTTTTCTTAGACACCCCACGGGGAGTCTCTACTTGTTCTACGGTTATTTCATGCGTGGGTGGGGATTTGAGGAGGTTTCGATGATAGGGTTTTGTACGGTTCTCATTTAGACCCCAACTTTGCACATAGCGTCTTCTGCATCGCCTTCATTCCTTGGCTCGCACAAGCCGAGTGCTGCTCCAGCTCATCACACAATCGATTATCAATCGATTCTGCACAGAGTTCCCCACGGGGAGTCTCTGCTTGTTCTACGGTTACTTCATGCGTGAGTGGGGATTTGAGGAGGTTCTGTGGATGGACTTATTTGGTGATGTGGATGGACTATTTGTTGATGTAGATGGGGCATGAGACGGAAAGACCGGTGTGATCGGCTTTGAGGGCATGTGCACGGACGTATGCTCCGAGTGCGAGCCCGTTGAGTTTGGGGAAATGATATTTGACTCCAATCGTCTCATAGAACGGCTGTTCGACTTCTTTCGCCTTATGTCCGCTCTGGCGAAAGACATAGACTCCGAGCGACATAGAAAGGGAAAGATTGTGGTAGAACACATCGTGTTTTCCTGAAATGCCAACCGAGATAGGCGAATGATGCTTATGGTATCCGTTTAACCTGTCGAGGTCTCTTACATGGTTCATATATGACAGATAATAGATGTCGATACCCGCTCCCGATGCCCATCTTCTGGCATACCGACTCATATAGTCTGCAGAGATGGTGTAAACCACATATTTCTTATAGTCGTTGGTACGGAACAATGGGTCGTCCATCGGCGTTTTGAACTGCGTCTGCACCCAGTCCTCGTAGATGGTACATAATCCGACATTTGCCGACACATTCCAGTATTTTGATTTGTCGAACGGTATATTCTGCCTGTATTGTTCTTTTTTCAGCAGCTCATCGTAATAAGGATAATAGACGATACCGATTGTTGGTCCGAACGTGTTTGTGCCTTTATTCGGTCGTTTGAGCGTTCCGCTGCTGTGGTGGTTGAACTCGATTCCCCCCTTCAGTCCCCAGTCCTTTGCGAAGCGGTAAGTGGCATGGAAAGCCGCACCGAAATAGATCTGTACGTTGCTTGAAATCATAAGGTTGTCAACCTGCTTGTCCTTATCATATTTCCTGTCGGTGACCCCCAGTCCGATATTGAATGCATAGTCAGCCTCCCACTTAGGATTCCTGAAGAACGCTCTTTCGAATCCGGCATATATTGACAGGGAATTGCCAAGTGAGGACTGATAATCGGCCGGTTTTCCCATACCGATATCTCCGTCTGCATCCCTGTATAGTTTGATATGATTATAGAAATTATAGTTGAGTCCGAGGTAAAAAGTTGGGAAGCCGAATTCCTGTGCGTAAATATCCTTATCGGCAGGCATCGAGACATGACGTAATTGTGCTGAAAGGGTTAGCGCACCATTTTTCTTAACCAGCTCCTTAATCTGCGGATCCATTGTAGGCACAATACAGGGATTGACCATCACCTGACCTCCCCAATGGTTGATAGTGTCGTTGACCTCTGCTGATACAGAAAACGCCGAGATGAAGAAAGAGAAAAGTGCACAAAGACGAAATATTTTAGTGAAAAATGGAAAGTGAAAAGTGAAAAGTTTATTTACTTCGGACATGAGAATTTTATTAATTAGGAAACGAGGTGATTTACGATTTACAGATTTACAGATTTACGATTTACAGATTTACGATTTATGATTTATAATGTATGATTGTATGAAATAGCGGACACACATAAAGTAAGTCCCTACAAAAAATGTTATTGTTTTTGTTTTAGTGTGAGCAGATGGAGTATGAGGGGTATGCCATAGAGGATGACTGCAAGAATTTTGACAGAAGTGGGCATGGGGAGGGACAAATTGTAGTCGATGAAGAAAGAATAGAGGATAACGGCAATGAGCTGTGATGCCACGAAAAGTGTGATGAAATATCCAGGAATTCTGACGGTGATGTTGACTGTTGCCTTTATGACATCCTCGATGTCGTTGAAACGTCCGATAGCAAAAGCATAAATCAGGGAAAGCATATACAATAATACTGCAATGATGGGAAAAAGTCCTCTTTGCAAAGCAGAATTATTAAAAGTCCCGAATGCACTAAGCAAGGAATTTCCTGGCAGCAGATAAAGAATCAAAGCAAGAGCCGCAATGACCGCCATCACGACAGCCACGAGCATATATGCTCGTCGTTGGCGCAGATATTTCTGTTTGCTGAACCCTGAAATGATTCCAGACTCAACAATCATGCTCAGTGATGCAAGCCCCACGACGATATAAGTCCAAGGTGACCGGTTGAAATTATCCATAATCATCTCAACAGTCCATCTCATCCCCTCACTTGAGAGGATGTTTCTGCAATTAGCTCCATAGACATTGGCAATCCATGAGATGACAGCTACAATCACGATGAGCAGAAGCAGGATAACAGGGAGGATATTAAGGGAACGGCGCAAGAATTAAGATTTAAAAATTTACGATTTACAGATTTACTATTTATTCAGCTATTGGGAATTTTATATTATTTAAGAAGACAAATAAAAGTGAAAAGCTTATTAACTTTGGATTTGGTCACCACTCAACACGGTGGACGGCGTTCGGACTTTTATAGACTGATGTCAGTCAGAATCGTCGTCGGGTTAATAATCAGTCTTCGTCGGGTTCGAGGTTGTCGATGTCGATGATACGGAGTTCGATGGCTCTTGTGACCAGTCGTGTGGCATTGACTCCGTTCAGTCGTTCCTTGTCGGAGAAAAGGCGGTTGATGAGGTCCATCTGTCGTTTTTCAAGCGACTTGACTCCAAACGGCATTCCACGCAGCTGCGCGATCATATCTTTTGTATATCCAAGCGCAAGATGACGGAGGAATCGCTCATCATATTCATCGATATCATAATCCACAAACGCCTCGTGCTTTTTAGTCTCATTAAGCACAGACCGTCTGTATCGCTCCAGAATTTTCTCAAGAATCGGCTGGTTGAAGACGAGCCTCTTGCCGTCCATTACACTTTGCACATCCCCCTTGGTGAGCAGTTCCCCACTTTTGAGTATGATTCCGTCTGCACCAGCATCGAGCACATCGACCCAGAGTTTCTCATTAAGTGTCTCTCCAGTGAAAATCAGGATATGAAGCTGTCTGTAGTTTTTTCTTAGTTTTCTGCAGATTTCCACCCCTATAGTAGTAGATCCGCCTAACCCAAGATCGAGAAGTACAAGGTCTGGTACTTCTTTTTTGATGAGCGTCCAGAAATCCTCCTCGTTTTGTGCAGTACCGATTATTTCGGCTTGTTGGATTTCGTTTTTGAAGATTTCCTCAGTGCCTTTAAGCTCGAGCTTGACATCCTCAACGATAATTACTTTGAATTTGTCCATAACAAGATTTATGATTTAATATTTTACAGGAATTACAAGAATTTAGAGAATTATTATTGTGTATTTATTCTACAACGAATTCATACGAATTTTTACGAAATAATTATTTTACAGGAATTACTGGAATTTAGAGAATTATTTTTAATGTTTTTTTCTACAACGAATTCATACGAATTTCTATGAAATAGTTTTTAAAGGAAATTACTAGAATTTAGAGATTTTTTTTTAGTGATTTTTTTCTACAACGAATTCATACGAATTTTTACGAGATAGTTTTTTACAGGAATTACTGTTTTTTTCAGATGAATTTACTTTTAATTATTCTTTTTTTTGTGCAGGGATGGAGAAAGAGAGTTTGATGCCTGTGCCGTCGGGAGAAGCTTGACTGGCAAAAATCCGGCATCCTCTCCTCACATGCTCGTCGTGTTCCCTTATGATTTGCTTGGCTATAAGCCATTGCGCTCCATTGAGCGTGTCGCTTAGAGGATCGTAAGTAAGCGCTTCAGGATAGAAGAGTTGCTTCAGCTCCTCATCCGACTTATTGATATTGTCAAAAGCAAATGCAAACATAATAAAATCCTCTGACTTTTCAAAATTAACAGTCAAATCCCCTTTATTATTTTGCATAATCAGTGCCTCAACAATGTTATCGAGCAGATAATTTATCATTGTAAGGTCAGCAACGACATAGCTTTCCTGGCTCAGTTTAGAGTTACTCTGTGGAATATGAATTTCAATATCAGTTTTGTATTTTCTTGTATATCTAGCCACCGCCTTCTCCGTGGCTGTTAGAATGTCGTTAACCTGAATGTTTTTTCTCTTGAACATCGGCTTGACAATCTGCTTTGCAGCGCAGTCTGCAAGAATAGTGAACACCTCCTTATAGTAAGATGTGAGTTCCTGCATCATATTGACATTCTCCAGCGCCTCTTCCGTATTCTGCCAGTTGTCGTTTTGTTTCATGCTGACGATGATTTGCCTGATACGGTTAGGATAATACATGGTCTCGTGCTTAATGGTTGAGAGTGTATTGTCGATGACAAGGTTCTGCACATGCACCATATTCGCCTCTCTTTCCGCCCTTCTTTTTTCATCCTCAACAAGTTCAATGTCGGCATTGATTTTCTCCAATCTTACGGAGGAATAATATATGTTCTCAGCCGTATATTGTGCAATTTTCTTAAGAAGCCTTTCGTCATTATCATTCAAATTTCCGCTATAAAGAAGAAAAGCAATCACACCGATATAAGCTCCATTCTCTATGTCAAGAGTATAGATTCGCGTCTTACCATCGTCGAGCACCATATTTTCTTTCTTAATGTAGGCATCTCTGATGACAGAATCGAGATATTCCTGCTGTGGGCAGTTCTCTGAGAAATAGACAGTCTCTTTGTTGAGACAGAGTACCACTCCGTTTGTTCTTCTTACCTCGTTGACCCCCTGTCTGATAATTGTAGCCAGCTGTTTTTCGTCGCTGTTATTAAAAATTCTTCTATTCAGTTCGAGAATCTGCCGAAGAGCGAATGTGGGCAGGATGTTATTCTTATAATACACAAAATAATAGAACAACGTTCCAGAAATCAAAGCAGCAATAACGACAAAAAGCAATGTCTTCCTGTTGTTGTTTGCCTGTCTGATTTCGTTGCATCTTACCTCAATTTTGACATCCTGGGAAGACAGTTTATGAAGCCTGTTGAAAATCTCATTGTTATAATAGTATAAATTCCATTGCTTTAATCCAAGTGCAGCTATCGCCGCTTCGTTTCTCATTTGCATAATTGTTTGATAATCGGTAACAAAATCTTCATTCCACCACTCCACCTCATTCATTTCATTCTCATCGAAAAGATAAATGCGCTTATCGGAATGCTTTTTATTCTTGATATAGAAGGCATTGAGATGGTAAATGGCAGAGTCAGCAAAAAGGAGAGCCTGCTCATATTGCTGGTTGACATTGGCGTCGAGCATATCCTGTACGAAGAAATACGCCATTTTCACATCCGGATCATCAGGCATAGCCGAAATCTTGTCGTGGACAATGTCGAGTTTTTGATGTTCTCTCTTACATGAAAAGCACGTGATAGAGATTATGCCAAGCATAATCATAAACGTCTTTCTCAAGACTCCTTTAGGCAGTCGGAAAAAGAACCGGCTTCCTTTGCCTATCTCACTTTCAATTCCGAACTTACATACATTGAAAATGGTGTTAGTTTTCTTATATTTCTCTATGATTCCCTTACAGTTGAGCAACCCGAATCCAAATCCCTTGTTTTTCCTCAGTTCTTCGTCGTTGTCAGCATTCCCGATTTTCGACGAGTCGTA
Organism: Bacteroidaceae bacterium; assembly: GCA_016284045.1. Taxonomy (GTDB): domain Bacteria; phylum Bacteroidota; class Bacteroidia; order Bacteroidales; family Bacteroidaceae; genus UBA3839. The sequence goes on along the minus strand of JAEEOB010000053.1, from coordinate 62,712 downwards.
AACTTTCTCTTCGAGTATGGTGTTGACATCCTCCTTGGACATTCCCCTACCTTCATCATTGACAGCAATTTCCACATACTGTTCATTTTCCAAAGCCTCCAGTTCGACTGTTCCCCCCTCAAAAGAATATTTCCTTGCATTCTCGAGTAGCGTGTTCATCATGAACAAGGTGAGGGCCCTGTCAGCCTTGACGACGCAATCGTTTTGTCTGACAATCAGATTGATGCCTTTCGCCTTGAAAGTTCTTTGATTACTATTCATGATATTAAACAATGGCTGAAGCTCAAAATTCTCGATATTGAGCGACACCTCTCCCTGTCTGATTTTAATCCAAGATGCAAGAATATCGTTATAGATATTAATGCGTTCTATAAGTTCGGCAATATATTGGAGCCGATTGTTTATGACATCTTTAGTCAGTGTGTCAACATCCTTATCTGGGGAAAAATGGCTCTGTCTTAGTTTTAAAATCTCCTCACTGACTTTGCGAACCTCATTAACCGTCCTGTCGAGGAAAGGTGTGATAGCATATACGATAGATAGACAAGTGGCTTTATTAATATACTGTCTTTTCTGGTCTTCCAGCCTTCTCTCCTTGCTAATCCTTTCAGCAACAGCCAATTCATGATGTTCTTTAAGATTAGAGAAATCACTGTCGGTTCTCTCTCTCCATTTCCTCATCTCGTTCTCAACACTTTTGAGCTCCAGATAATAATTTCTAAGATAGTTTTTCCGCACTCTTCTTGTGAAATAAGCCATAGCCACAGCCAAGAGAATCAACAAAATGGCAGACAGAATCATCGATCGGTTAAGATCTTTCTGTTCTTCCTTCAGCGTCTGGAGCAGCTGTTCCATTTTCTTATCCTGCCTTGTTATATCTTTAATATCGAGGAAGATATTCCGGTTGTAGTCGGACTGTCGCTTCATCCCCATAGCACTATATACGATGCAGAAATGTTCCCTGATATCTGCCATCCATTCAGGCAGACATGGTATGGAGTCGCCAATCCATTTCATTTCGATGGAATTATAAGGGTTTTTCCTTTCATCGCTTTCCTCATTATTCTGCAGCTGTTGGTTGACAGTGAAAAGATCAGAGTCAGAAAAAGCACATAAAACATCTTTGTCGTCAGCCACCCTTTTATGATGAATATTCACACACTCGAGAGCCTTCAACATTGTGTTCAGTGCCTTCTCATTTTCGTTGACACTGATATAATAATCAGCAATGGTATTGTAAGTCTGTCCGACATCGAAAAGAGATCCGTAATCCTGGAATTTTCGCAGCGCGAAATTGCAAATCTCAAGTGGCAGCCGCTTGTCATCGCAGGAATCAGGAAAATCCACAAGTTCTTTGATAAGATTAATGCTGCTTGGTCTGTAATCGTTGGCTTTCATAAGATCTTCAGCCACCGAGGTAAGTGCTTTGGCAAGAATATAATTGAAGTTGTTAGCCTTAGCGAGAGTAGCAGCCTCCAGCAGGTTAGCCGTATTATCGTCAGTAAGCCTGTTGTCAATGTTCTTTGCATTTCCGAAAAGGAACAAAAACATAAGTCTTTGCTGTACGTCGTTCTCGATGTATTCCTGATTATTGGTAATAAAATCGATTTCCTTATTGGCATCTCCTTCCTGTCTCAAATAAAAATAATAGACGTAAAGAGTGAGGTGGTATTCAGAAACGGCGAAATTCCATGCTTTTCTTTGTCTTTCATTCATATTACGTACTTCGGGCCTGATTCTTTCCATTTTCTGTAGTGCATCGTTGTGATAATCGTAAAAAGCATTATTGACCGCTCTTCTCTGACAGATTTTCATCATGATGACATCCGCAATAAGACGGTATAGTTCGTTTGATGAATTGTCGATGACCCTCCTCAGGTAAGCACTTGCCGAATCATAATCCATTGTCATGTATTTAGCGAACCCGAGATTGCACAGAGCCTCATCTCTTCCGTCGCTATAGTTGGATTCATTTTCAGACAGCGTTAAGGCCGAATTTGCGTATTTAATGATTGAGTCGGTTGAGACATAATAAAAACCATAGGCTTTGTCATTGCATAAATCGACAAACTCCCTGTCTTCCCTGGTTGTGGAAGAACAAGCTGCCGCCATGGATATCAAAACGGCAAATAACGGTAAGTATATCAATTTATGTAACATGAAAAATATTTACGATTTACAAATTAACTAATTACATTTTTTTATGCAATTTGATTATTTTAGCAACAGTAAAAAAAAACTTATTTGAAAAGTTATTGCATATTTTCTATTTTCTTGAATTCGAGCGGTCCCATCCCGACATGTGTTTTAAACCATTTTCCGAAATACGACTGGTTTGGAAAATTCATTTTTTCAGAAATTTCCTTGATTGTGAGATTTGAATCCGTGAGAAATTCTTTCGCCTCTCTAACGAGAACCGATGCAATCCACTGTGATGGTGTTTGTCCTGTTCTCATCTTGACTACAGACGAGAAATACCTCATGGATAAAAACTGTCTGCTTGCATAGAAAGTAACATCGTGCTGCTCAACATAATTATCCCTGAGGTCGTTTAGGAATTTTCTTACGATATCATCCCTTCTGTCGATGGTGTTTTTTAGTTTGTTTTCAGTATTTGTGAACGCCAGAATAATCTGCAGAACCAGATTCATCTTGACATTTTCTATTTGAAGATTATTAAGCTGCCAGAAACGTCTTTGGTTATTAGCAGCATACTGTTTTGACAACAAAAGATGTTTCTGATAAAGTTCTATATAAAAGTTGATGGCATTGAGATTAGCCTGAGAGAGCTTCGTGACAGGATTCTGCCTTAAATTAAGAATAGAATCGACATCAGTGATTTTCGTGAGCAATGGTTGTACAACATTTACATCGACAGACATCATGAACCCATAAAGATCATCAGAGGCATAGATTATTTTAAGTACAGAAAAGGGGAAATAAACTACAATATCGTTTTCTGTACATAAAAACCGGTTGTCGTCGAGCAATATTTCGACTTCCCCCTTAGTGCAGATGAACATTCCGCTCTGTGCAAACCTGACTGGTTTATCTCCAGGTATAAATCCCTCGTTTTTATTCCCAGAAATGATTCTATAGATTACGTTGTCATTTGTCATATTTAAATTCGAGTTTCTGAAGTAAAAAAGGAAGCCGAGTTAATTAAAAGATTTAATTATGTAAGATGTAAGATTTATGAAAGTGGTTCGGATTTAAAATGGAAGTTAACGAGCCTGAGGCTCGTGGAAGACAGTTTTAAAGACATCAAATGATTCTTCCTACAAAATTAATGATTAAATTGTCTTTCACGAAAGAAAAATGCTAAAATGTTCAATATGTAGTCTAAAAAGGATTCAAAATAGCCAAAATTAGTACAAAAACGACATGAGACATTACAAAATAACCTTTTCTAATTGATTATTATGAGGTAACTTTGCAAAAAGAATTTTTTTTCAAGAATTAGCGACAATAATTCACATAAAAAGCGTAAATTTGTAAAAAATAAATTATTCAACATAACCATCAAACAGCAAAAAAGATGTCAAAAAAAATAAGGCTGCCTTTGCGGACAATTTCCTTTTGTTGTCTGCAAATGTGTGTGGTTTTACTACAACTGTCGTTGGTTGGCTGCCACGAGGAAAAAGTTCATGAGAAAAGTATTCAATACGTAAAGACAACGATTGCTGAATCGACGGGTGAGGAAAGCATGATCAGCTATCCCGGTAAGACAAAAGCTTCGGATGTTGTAAGCCCATCGTTTAAGGTTAGCGGTACTTTATCAAAAGTATATGTGAAAGAGGGTGATCATGTCCGTAAGGGTCAGCTGATAGCCGAAATAGATCCGCACGACTATGAGGTCCAGCTGAAAGCTACAGAGGCTGAATATTCCCAAATCAAAGCAGACGCAGAGCGTGTGATCTCAATGTATCAAGAAGGCACCGCCACCGCCTCGAATTACGACAAGGCCCGTTATGGTCTTCAGCAGATAGAAGAGAAGCTTGCTCACCACCGTGATGAAGTTCGTTATTGCAAGCTTTATTCTCCAATTGACGGATATGTTCAGAGCAAACACCGCGATGCCGGTGAGAACGTAGGAGCCGGAATGTCAGTACTGTCTCTTTTCTCTTCCAACAACATCGAAGTTGAGATATTCATTCCCGGTTCAGATTACAGCCGGCGGAGTGAGATGACCCGTGCCATTTGTTCATTTGATGTGATGCCCGACAATATTTATTCCTTAGATATTTCCCGGATGAGCAAGGAAGCTAATGCCAGTCAGCTTTATATGGTTCGATTAAGCTTTAAATCCGGCGCAGATATTGGCCGCATCACTCCAGGTATGACGACGATGGTTTATGTGAGCTATATGAAAGGTGACGGGGGCGGGACAGTTCTGATTCCATCTTCCTGTATTCTTCACAGCAAAGGCCGCTCAATAGTATTTGTATATGACAAAAGCCGCAGTGTGGTCATCCCCCGTGTTGTCCAGACAGGCAATCTCGACACACGCGGTAATATTGAGGTCACTTCCGGCCTTTCTTCTGGTGAGACGGTTGTATCTGCCGGAGTACGTTTCCTGAAACCAGGTCAGCGCGTAAAGGAAGCCGACAAGACATCTTCATCGAATGTAGGGAAACTATTATAAAGATTTAGGATTTCAACATTTACGATTTATTTGTTATTTGCACATTTATATTATTCACGATTTATTCCTTTACGAATTGTATATAACCATAGAACAGCAAAGATGACATAAAAAATCAAAATGCTGTAATTCAGGAAAGAGCACAAAAACAATGGGAAAGATAGATTTTTCAAACTGGGCATTAAATAACCGCAAGCTCATCACCTTCTTTATTCTATGCCTGTCGATAGGCGGCGTGTTGAGTTTTCGTCAGATGCCAAAGCTTGAGGATCCCGAATTGAAGGTGAAGCAAGCAATGGTTGTGACGACCTATCCCGGTGCCTCAGCTCATGAGGTAGAGCTTGAGGTGACGGACAAGATAGAGAAAAGCATCCGTGAGATGCGGTCGATCAGCAATATAGAGAGTCAATCGATGAGTGATTTAAGCATCATCACAGTCGAATTAGAAAAGACACTGCCCGATGATGAAGTTGAGCAGGAATGGGATATGCTTCGCCGTAAGGTGGAGAATGCCTCCCATTCGTTGCCTTCCGGAGCAAGTGAGCCGATAGTTCGAGATGACTTTGGTGATGTGTATGGAATGTTCTATTGTCTGACAGGTGATGGTCTGAGCAATATAGAGATGTCGGACTATGCAGAGCTTGCCAAGCGTAATATCAGTGACATAGGAGGCGTAGCCCGTTGTGACATCTATGGTGTGAAAGAAGAGTGTATCTATGTGGACATGCATCAAGAGAAGATGGCAAACTTAGGTGTAATGCCCACCGAGGTGATTCAGACGTTGAACAACCAAAACAAGACCGCCTACAGCGGTTATTTCAACAATGGCGACAACCGTATCCGCATCCGTGTTGACGACAAGTTCAAGACCGTGGATGACATCAGCATGATGCTGATTCAAGGCCATGATGAAGAGCAGCTTCGCATCCATGATATCGCAAAAGTGTATAAGGACTACGTGAAACCGACTCGCAATGAGATGTTCCGTGACGGTAACCCCTCTTTAGGCATCTCCATCGCCTGCATCGGAAGTTACGACGTAGTTCAAGTAGGCAAGCAAGTTGACGCTGTAATAAAAGACCTTCAGTCCCGTATGCCCGTAGGCGTGAAATTCGAGAAGGTGTTCAACCAACCAGAGCGAGTGAACAATGCAATTTCCACATTCTTAGTCAACCTAGCCGAGTCAGTTCTGATTGTGATTATTGTGCTGATATTCACGATGGGCTTCAAATCGGGATTGATTATAGGTATCAGCCTTCTGACAATTGTATTAGGTTCTCTACTAGTGCTGAAAGGTTTTGACGGTACTCTTCAGCGCGTATCTCTCGGTGCATTTATCATCGCAATGGGAATGCTGGTGGATAATGCCATAGTGATAGTTGACGGCATCCTTATCGACATGCATAATGGTATGCCCAAACGCGAAGCTCTATGTAATATCGGCCGCAAGACGAGTATGCCTCTCTTAGGAGCCACCCTGATAGCGATATTGGCGTTCTGGCCCATATTCCTGAGTCCTGACAGTGCCGGCGTATATGTCCGTGACCTGTTCATAGTGATAGCCGTCTCATTGCTGTTATCCTGGATTCTTGCCTTGATTCATGTTCCCCTGATGTCGGACCGAATGCTGAGAAGCCCTGAAGAAGAGCAGGCAGCCAAAGACCGCAAAGCAGCAAAACGTCACCTTAAATCATTCAAAGAAAACGTCACCGAATCATCAGATACAGAGACATCAGAATCGTCCCAAGAAATCTCATCTACAGATAATTCCACTCCAGATGAGACATCCAAAGACAATTCCCAGCCATCTACTCCATCAAATCCCTATCATGGTTTCACCTACCGTCTGTTAGAGAAAATACTCCGTACCGGCATCCGCTTCCGCTATATAGCCATCTGTATTGCCATCGGCCTGTTAGGTCTATGTGCCTGGGCATATCAATATCTTAACCAGGCCTTCTTCCCCGACATGGAATACGACCAACTGTATATGGAGTATAAACTTCCTGAAGGCGTGAATTCAACTCAGGTGAACAAAGACCTGACAGAAATTGAGGCATTGCTGAAAAAGAACAAAAACATCACCCACATCACCCGTAGCATCGGCGGAACGCCAAGCCGTTACAACCTTGTCCGCAGTATTGCCACACCATCCTTGTCGTATGGTGAGTTGATTATCGATTTCACAAGTCCAACTACTCTTGTCAGCGAGATGGACAGCCTTCAGACTATGCTTAACCAACTCTATCCGGATGCCTACATCAAGTTCAAGCGTTACAACCTGATGTTCAAGAAATATCCGATAGAAGCCTGTTTCCATGGTCCCGACCCTTCAGTGCTTCATGTGCTATGCGACTCCGCACTGAGCATCATCCGCAACAGCAAGAGTTGCTATCTTCCGACCTCAGACTGGAGTCCTCAAGTTCCCGTTCTGAACATCAAATACGACCAGTCGAATGCCCGCATCAGCGGTTTGAGCCGTTCAGACGTAGCCATGTCGGTCATGGCCTATACCGGCGGCATCCCCATCGGCACGTTCTATGATGGAATCAACAAAAAGAGCATCTATCTGAAATGTACCGATAACGACGGAAACGACATCAGCCGCCTTGAGAACATCGTGGTTTTCGGTCTGATTCCCAACCTTCATAAGGTAATTAACCGTAGCATGGTCCAAAAGCTGATAACTGGCACACTAAGGAAAGACGAGCTGATAGAGGCACTGACACAGAGCACTCCTCTTCGTCAGGTAGCCAAAGGCATTGACATCGTATGGGAGGAACCTGTAGTGATGCGTTATAATGGTCAGCGTTCCATCCGTGCCCAGTGTTCCCCAGTACCCGGTGTTGGTACCGAAGCCGCCCGTCAAGACATAGCCAAGAAAATTGAAGCCATAGAGCTTCCCGCCGGCTACAGCCTGTCATGGGAAGGCGAGAAACGTGCTAGCGACGACTCCATGAAATATTTGTTCGCCAACTTCCCTCTTGCCATCCTTCTGATGATCATAATACTGATTATCTTGTTTAAGGACTATAAGAAACCCCTTATCATCTTCTGCTGCGTACCACTGATTGTGATAGGTGTCATACCAACCATCCTACTGACCGGAAAACCCTTCGGCTTTGTAGCCATCATCGGAGTACTCGGCCTTATTGGCATGATGATTAAGAACGGCATTGTACTGATGGATGAAATCAATCTTTTGATTAAGAATGGTGTGACCCCACTCCATGCAGTCATAGAAAGTTCAAAGAGCCGTCTTCGTCCTGTGATGATGGCATCGCTGACAACGATTTTAGGTATGATTCCATTGATACCCGACGCGCTATTCGGATCATTAGCCGTTACCATTATGGGCGGCCTGTTTATGGGAACAATTATCACACTGATATTCATTCCTATACTTTATGCCACATTCTTTGGTTTGAAATCTCAGGATAAAGAGATAGATGAGTTGTATGAGCAGATTGAAGAAGAAGAAGTAAAGGAATGAGAAGACGAGACGTATGTTCTGCTCAAGGAAACTGTCCATGTCCTCAACCGGATTTCATCTTCAATTATACCAAGTTATTACTTAGTTTTACTTCACAAAAGAACATTATTGAAATGGTACGATTTATAATTCTACTTATCTGTTTGTTTAGCACAATCAGTGGTGTTTGTCAAACTCCGTCTTACAAAGGCAAGATTCTTCCCTTGTCGAATGCCCAAGAACTGGCATTAAGCTACAACAAGCAGATAAATCAATCAAAGCTATTGTTTGAACAGACCGGTTATGACCTTGAAGCATACAAAAGTAACCGTTTTCCCCGTATAAACCTTATTGCCACAGATTTTTATTCAACAGCGAACAGTAAGTTCGGCATCTCAGGGGGAAATCTTCCGATATATGTTTATAATCCTGCAGCCGGTCAGTATGTTCCTAATGTAACTGTGAATCCTGACGGGTCTTATACGATGAATGAATATGCCTACTTCCCCGACATCGAGATGAAGTTCAAGATGAAGAACATGCTGATAGGCGGACTCCAAGTAATGCAGCCGATTTACACAGGCGGCAAAATCACCTCAGCCATCAATATGGCAGAGATAGGCCGTGAGATGGCAAGCGTGAACATCCGACTTTCAGAGGACGAGGTGATTGTGAAAGTTGATGAAGCTTATATGCAGGCAGTCCGTGCTAAAGAGCTTGTAATCGTGGCAGAAAGCTATTATACAATGCTTGAGGAGTTAGAGCGCACGGTGGAGAGCGCCGTTCGTCATGGCCTTCGCCTTCGCAACGACCTGATGAAAGTCCAGGTGAAGAAAAACGAGGCAGAATTAGGTCATCAGAAAGCAGAGAACGGCTTCCTGTTAGCGCGTATGAATCTGTGTCATCTGACGGGTTTGCCATTGACCGAGGCATCCTCAATCGACATAGAGACCGAAACCGCCAACAAGGACCGTCTGACACCGAAGCATACAGGCGGTGTGGAATACCGCCCGGAATACACCTTACTTGAGAAGAAAGTGGCATTGGCCGAGCAAGAAGTAAAGCTGACCCGTAGTGACTATCTTCCCAATGTGGCATTGTTCGGCAGTGTGATGTATGCAAACGGTGGTGAGCTAGCCGGCAAGAAGTTTATTGACAACGGCAGCGGTTCTGTGGGCGTTTTGGTGAAAGTTCCGTTATATACATTTGGTGAGGGAAGCAACAAAGTCCGTTCAGCCAAAGCCAAAGCTCAGCTAGCCGCGATTGAACTGAGCGAGAAAACCGAGCTGATGGAGTTGGAAATTGCATTATGCCGCACAACACTGGAAGAATGTGAGAAGGAAGTGGCAATAGCAAAGAAGAGCTACGAGCAGGCAAGCGAGAACCTGCGTGTGTCGATATCGGCTTACGACAATGGTATGGAATTGCTTTCCGACTATTTCGATGCGCAAGCTTTATGGCGTGAATCCGCCGCTACGCTTGTAGAGGCTCGTTGTCAGCTGTTTTTGGCTTATACGAAACTGCTGAAGGCAACGGGTCAATTAAGATAAAAGGAGGTTGCGTTGATAACGCAACGTACCGAACAGCCCATAAAAGAGGTTGCATTGACAACAAAACAAACCGAAGAGCCAAAAATCAAACTATCATAAAAGAGTCATGAAACTAAGTAAATATTTAGTACAATTATCGGTATTGGCATTACCATTGAATCTGTGTGGCCAAGAAGCATTGTCAGGAGAGAGCGACAGCGTGGTTTTTACACCTTATTATAAATACCGTGTGAGCCTCAAAGACAAAGAAGGATGCGGCTATTCGGTGAAAAAGCCAGAGGAATTTCTGTCGTTGAAATCGCTTGATCGCCGTCGTCGTCAAGGTCTGAGCGTTGATGAGAGTGACCTGCCTGTGAGCAAGAAATATCTGAAGAAACTCCAGAAAGCAGGAGTTCAGATACTTCACACAAGCAAATGGAACAATACGGTACTGGTTCAGACAACAGACACCACACAGATGAATGACATCTCCTCGTTGTCGTTTGTTGAAAAAGTCCGCAAGGTTGGAAGTTATGAGCGCGCTCCCCGTCCCTTACAGAGAGACCGCAAGCAAATGATTGCAAAATCGCCTGCTCCTGGCGACAGCTTGCCAGGTCTGGGTTATTACGGCCGAGGGGAGAATCAAATCCGACAGATTCACGGTGATGCCCTTCATTCCCAAGGCTACCATGGTGAAGGCATGACTATCGCTATAATCGACGGAGGCTTTCAAAACGCTGATATTATCCCGATGCTGTCGGATGTCCGTATATTAGGGACCAAAGACTTCGCCGGTGGTGAAGGAAGTGTTTATGACTATGAGCGTCACGGAATGATGGTGTTGTCTTGCATCGCGATGAATCAGCCCCATTACATGGTTGGAACCGCTCCCGGTGCGTCGTTCTATCTGCTTCGAAGCGAAGACAGTGATACGGAGCAACTAGTTGAGGAGGACAACTGGTGTGCAGCTATCGAATATGCCGACAGTGTAGGAGCAGATTTAATCAACTCATCGTTAGGTTACACGACTTTTGACAATCCATTAGACAATGTGGAATACTGGGAGCAAGACGGTCAGACCCATATCAACTCCCGCTCCGCCTCCATGGCGGCTTCCAAAGGCATGATTGTATGCAACAGTGCTGGTAATTCCGGCAACAGTCAATGGAAGCGAATCGGTGTTCCCGCTGATGCGGACCATATCCTTGCTGTGGGTGCTTTGACTCCCAAAGGAATGAACACAAACTTCTCATCAGTAGGTCACAGTGCTGACGGACGTATCAAGCCTGATATCTGTGCCCAGGGTGAGAACTGCTCCCTGATGGGCAGCTACGGAAGCCTTACAGTTGCCAACGGCACTTCGTTCGCATCTCCTATACTCTGTGGCGTTGTTGCGTGCTACTGGCAAGCGCATCCGACACTGACAGCCATCGAAGTAATCGACCATATTCACCGTCTTGGCGACCGATATGAGCATCCCGACAATGTATTCGGCTATGGGATACCGGATTTCAGCAAGACACTGGAATAGTGAAAAGTGAATAGTGAAAAGCGAATAGTGAATAGTGAGAAGTGAATAGTGAGAAGTGAATAGCGAATAGTTTATTTACTTTTGAGCATGAAAAGAATGAGGACTATCTTTAAATAACAATTCATAATCCAAAATTCATAATCCAAAATTCATAATTCAAAATTCATAATCCATAATTCAAAAAGAGGTGGACGTTTGATACGTCCACCTCTTTATGTAGTTATGATTGAGTAATGATTACTCACCTGAACCTTGCGCCATCTGGTTGATAACAGCGACAACATCGGAGATATTCACCACACCGTCGTCGTTGACATCAGCATACTGATAAGTCATGGTACCAGCCATCTGGTTAATAACCGCCACAACGTCAGAGATATTCACCACACCATCTTCGTTGACATCGCATGGTATCGCATCCACCGGTCCGAGGTAGAAGAGCTGGAAGTCATCGAATATACACCAGTCGTTACCGATAGTTGTGTTCTTGTAAAGACCGAAGTTGATGCTTCCGCCTTCCTTGACATTGACAGTCACCTCATTGAGGTAAGCATCGTTGTCGTTTGCCATTCTTGCAGCAGCACCTCTCATAGAGTTCGGGAAGAAGTACCTCTCGTCAATGTCATCATACCATGAGTCGTAAATCCAAGCATCGCCAGCATCTACAGCAGACACGTTTCCGTCAGCGTCGAACTGCTCTTTTAAAGAAACAACACTGTAGGTGACGTTGCCGTCTTCATCCACATCAATATTCTCTTCCATCCATGCGTTGAGCGTCTGGTGTTCCTCACCGAGTTCAGCATTAGGATTAACAGCGTCGAATGTATATTGAGTGAAAGATCTTTCTGTGAAGATGGCATCCCAATTGCAGAGAGAAACCACATCGACAGTCTTCTTGTTAGCGAAGAACTTCACGTTAGGCACGAATCCATCCTCCTGGAACCATACATGGTCGTAAGCTTCGTTGAATCCACCATCACGGTAGAATGACTTCACTTTCACAGTATATTTACCAGCCGGGAGGGAATAGAGAGTCTGTTCGATTCTGAAGTTGGTGTTGTAAGCCTCAGAGTTCTGGAGTGTGTTGTCTGTTGTGAAGTTACCAGTCCATCCTTTCTGCCCCTCTGTGAATGAAGGGTTAACGATGAGTACTGACACATCCACAGGATTTTCCTCAGAAGCCTGGTCCATGCCGAGGTCAGCCATAACAGCCTTGTTGTAATAAACCGCAAGTTCTTTCTCAAATTCCACGAGTTTATCCACATTAGCATATTCGCTGATAAGACTCTGAGCCTGTTCCTGAATCTTAGCCTTAAGTTCATCGCTGTTGACAGTTGAATAGGTGTCCACCATACCGGTATATTTCACATATTCATTATATTCGTCAACACAAGTCATCACATCCTTATAGGTGGCATCCGGATCATTGTAGAGGTCGAAAGTATGGTTCACAGCCTCATCAAGATACTGATACGGGTTGGAGTCCGGTTCAAAATTAGCCTGGTATTCAGAGAACATGGAAGTCACATCGTGGCTATTGAGATATCCGTTAGCCTGGCTGATATAATCCTGTGCCTCATTAATAGTCTTCAGCGCAGCAGCGTATGCCTCATATCCCTGCAGCGGCATCTTGATACCGTTGAGCATATTCTTCACAGCCGTTTTGTCACCCTCAAGCATGAGTTCTTCAAGGCTGATTTCAATTTCGTCGATTTTCTTCTGTGCCATATTGGAGAAGTCAGGATTCTCGCCATAGTATAAGAGCTGCATACCGGTGAAAGAGCTGAATCCGTTGGCGAAAAAAGCCACGCGAGCAGTTCCGTCGGTCACCTGAATCATGTCTGTTGAATAATAAGTCCAGTCGTCAAGAGAATAGTTCCACCATCCTGAGAGACGAGTTTCCTCCTGAGATTGAGCGATCTGATCTCCCGACTGAATTCTGATACCCATCTTACAGTCGTTAGCCCAGTCGTTGGACCAAGTGATACCGCATCCCTTGATGCTGTAGTAACCACTCTGCAATCCAACAAGGTTCTGTGCGATTTCACGCTCACTACCCGGCATAGACCACTGCTTTGCACTTGACAGTTTGTGGTTCCAGTAAGGCTCATATCCGCCTGTATTCACCTGATACCATTCGTTGATAACCGTAGGATCCTGACCGATAGTCACTCCCTTACCGATTGGGATACGTGTGGTGGTCTGGTAGGTTTTATTGTCACCATCGCCTGACTCACCGAGGTCAGCCCATCCTTGCAGTCCGTTCTCACCATTCAGCACACGATCCTGCGGCTCCCATCTGCCAAGCTCCTCATTCCAAATAGGATTGTATTCCGGCTGGCAGAAGAAGGGGAATGCGATAAGATTAGAAAGGTCGTAGATACCGTCTTCGTTAGGTTTTGTCAGGAGATAGTCAGTCTTTGCCTGTTTGAGTGCAGCCAAGGCTTTTCCATAGTCCTCACCTGATTTGGTGTAAACACCCGTGTTGTCATCGCCAAACTCATCTGCCTCCACCTGCTTAGCCGCAGTGATAGCAGTCTGGAATTCTGGCAGTCCCGGATAAGCAGATTCTGCTAATTCATCGCACTCAGCAATGAGTTTTGAAAGAGCCTTTGCGTTGTCAAGATACACCTTGTATTCCGCAATAAGATCAGCAAGCTGCTGTGTAGCCACGTCGAACTGCTCACCACTTGTGAATCCGGATGAAGCATCGTCAATGGCAGCAAATTCATTCTCATAATAGTAAAGCAAGGAAGAGTAGTCAGCCTCAGCAAGTGTCTCACGGAACTCATCAGCCAGATTGAGCTGATCGTTATACTTGTCGCGAGCAAGCTCGACCAAAAGCTCATCCGTCATCTCACTGATGAATTTAGCCTTGAAATTAGAGAAGATACACCAGTCATTAGCCACAGCAGCTGTTTTTCTGATACCGATTTTCACATATCCATCGTTAGCCTGGATAACTTTAACGGAGTTTCCTTCATAATACCCCGCCTGGAAATACTGGTCAGTACCCTGCATACAGTTAGGCACATAATAGGTAGTTCCATCATGTGTGTAGCTGACGTCATTCGACCAGTCAGTATTCTCATACAGACGTCCTTCGGTTCTTTCACTTGATGCAATACTAACCAATTTTTCTGATGCAGAACGAGTGACCTGTGTAACGTTCATGTCCTCGTCCAATTCAACAGACTCTCCAAAAATCACAGCATTGATAACCTCATTTCCATTCCAATATGGGCCTTGATAATCAGCTCTGTAGAATCCTTGACAAGTAAATTGATAATAACCTGCGGGCAAGAAGAAAATCTGATAGACCTCTGCCCCCTTAGGCTGATTGAACATTTCATAAGCATGCCAGTCAAAGGCGAAGCCAGTATTGGCACCACCAACCCATGCCTGATTTCTTTCCTGACAGTCATACCCTTGCCACTCGAGCTGGTCGGAGATATCCTGTCCGGGTGTCCAATCACTTTGTGCAAAGATGGAAGCAGATGTCAATCCCATCAATGCGAAAAAAGTAAAAAGTTTTTTCATAAGTGATAAAATTAATTAGTTAATAAAAAAATTGATTATAAAAAAATGAATAAAAACGAAATTTCGGTTAGTCAGAAAAACAATTGGAAAACACATTACAATCCAAATAAAATGTATAAGCATGGGAGGAAAGCAAATAAAAAAATGATTTCAGTTACCCATAGCAGTTATACACATTTAAGCAACAGTAAAAAAACTATTATGTTACAAATTTAAAGAAAAAAACAGAAACGCACAAATAAAAAACGAATAAAAATCGTTTTAATAACATGGCAAAAAAAAAATGAATCAAACAAAGAATTTCAGGTAACGGATTTGATAATTCAAACAAAAAAACTCTTTTTTGTTTGAAACGTTTGTTGGGCTGATTTTTGAAGAACGTAACTGAGACGAAAGAATGGAGGATAACGTGTGAAACATTTAAAAAGAAGAAAAAAGCAGTCCATAAATAGACTGGAAAAAACCACTTCGCAGAAAAACCATGCGGATGATCCTGCCCAATGTGTTAATATCATTATATAATATAAATGAGAAATTAAAGTAAAAAAGATTGTTTTGAATGTTAGTCTGCTTCGTTGTTAGTATTATAAACTTTAAAAATGTTTGATGGACGGAAGAACGCCTTCTTCCGTCCCAAACCAAACTAACTAACACAATTATAAAAAAACTACTAACGTTCAAATTTTTTGACGCTGCAAAGTTAGGAATAAAAAAAAAAACATATTATATGATTTGTTTCTTGAAATAAAAAATTTGACACACATGAGCAAAAACAGCGAAATTCATAAAAAAATGTATCAAATTCAACATTTTTTTAGTCATAAACAATGATTGAATAAGACAAAATCGCTATATTTGCACATAGAAAAAAAGAAATTAACTAAAATGGATAAAAAAAACGTCTTATTTTTTGTCATATCCTTATTATTATATACAATACCGTCCCGAAGTCAGGTTCCCCACTTGTACACCCTGCAACAAGGATTAAAAAGTTCTTATATAGAATCAGTATATGTAGATGATAAAAATTTCGTATGGGTTTCCACCGCCAATTCCCTTGAGATGTTCAATGGTCACCGTTTTGTTGAGATAGACTATATTGATTCTGAAGAGGGACGTAAATTGTTTAATCAAGCCAATAAGGTGAGCCAGATAGATGATCGCCGCTATTGGATTCTGACAAAAAACGGCTTGTTCATCTACGACATCACCCACAACGATTTCACGAAAGTAAATATTTCTCAGGACAACATTGTAAACAACAGCTGTAATCTGACGAACTCACTCCCCTACCCCAACAGCGATAAGACGTTGTTTGCAACAGACGGATTCGGTTTTTTTGTTGTTGATAACACGAGTCTCATCCCCGACACGGTTCTTTCAAGTAAACTTACCTCTCTGATAGCAGAGTCATATATCTATTCTATACTAATAGACCGTAATAACCGTTTATGGATTTCTCATCCCCAGAACAAGGTGAGCGTCATCGATTTATCCAGTCAGAAGAAAGTGTCGGTTGATTTTGATTCCAATGCCCAATCCCTTCTCAGTTCAAGCCATGTGACGAGTTTTGCCGAGGACAATTCGAGCGGCAAGATATATATGGCTTTGTCTCACAAGGGCATCCTGGTTTATGACCGCTCTACGAAGACCGTTCGCGAGCTGAAAGAAAACAACCGTAACCTATACTGCAACTGTATTATCCAGAAGAAATCCGGTGAGATTTATGTGGGTACAGACAACTTAGGCATCTATCAAATCGACGGCACGAATGAACATTTGTCCCCTTATAAAGAAATTGATGATATCGACCTTCATACCGCCAAAATCCACTCGTTGGCAGAGGATGTAGATGGTAATCTGATAGCCGGCATATTTCAGAAAGGAGTATTGGTACTACCAAAGACGAATATCGGTTTCTCCTATCATTCCTTATCTGCAAATGCAAACGGTAAGAACAGTGCCTGTGTGACCTCATTCTGCACAGATCAGTCAGGCAATCTATGGGCAGGGACCGACGGATGCGGAGTGTTTGTTAACGGCACACGTAAAAGCGATGGTTTGCAGTCCCTTTTGATTCAGTCCATACTATGCGACAAGGAAGGCCGAATATGGTGCGGTTCATGGCAGGGCGGCATCTCCTGCTGTTCCGATGGCACCCATTTTACAATTCCCTCTTTCTTGTCTTCCTATTCCAACACAAACGTGATGGATTTGGCATACGACCCAAAATCGAATGAACTGTATGCCGGGACAAACGGTAACGGTGTTCTTCGCATCAATTTAAGTGAACAAAGCGTCCGAAGGATAAACAGCAGTTCCTTCCCCTTTGTGAACAAGCTGTTTTTTGACAAAGATGGCATCTTATGGATTGGTGGTGACCCAGTTGGTCTTTACCGATATGATCCCAAGATAGACAAAGACGAGCGCGTGGAATTGAATTCCATAAGAATCAAGGTATTTAGTATCATAGAAAACGGTGACCATATCCTTCTAGGCACAGAAAACGGTGTGATTTGCTACGACAAACAGAAAAAAGAATGTGTATCTCCAGACTATCTTGAGAACGTCCCTACTGACATCACCGTTAAAAACATCCAACAAATTGACGATCTGTTATGGATATCCTCAACCCGCAAAATCTTCTGCATAGACAAAAAAAATGGTAAGACAACTGTTTTTGAGAGTCTAAACGGTCATTATATCGGTGAATTCCATCAGAATGCCTCCGTTTTGCTTCCTGACGGGAGTTTCTGTTTTGGTGGTGACAACGGTTATCTTAGTTTCAAGCCCAATCAACTGATGAACCTGCCTCATGACATCAAAAATGTTTACATATCCCCGTTATGGATTGGCAGTTCTTTGGATGGCAGCGATTCTTATCACATCTCTTTCTGTGTCCCAGAATTAGCTATGCAGGACCGCATCTGCTACCGTTATATATTAGACGGATATGAGAAAAACTGGCATGAGGCAGAATCATCCTCTCCAGAAGCCTATTATGCAAGTCTCCCATCAGGGAGTTACACATTCCGCGTTCAGGCATATTACCGTGATAACCCAGACAAATACACAGAGGAGACGATAAAAGTAAATGTACCCTACCCGTGGTACGCCACCTGGTGGGCATATCTGCTATATCTGACCATAGCCAGTGTGATAGGTTACATTATCTATCAGAACATAAAGGACCGTCGTCATGCCCGTCATCTTCTCCGTAAAGCCCGAGAGAAAGAACGCATCAAAGAAGACAAGCTCCGCCTGTTCACAAGCATCGCCCATGAGCTTCGTTCTCCCTTGACAATGATTATCTCTCCGCTTCGTCAACTTACTATAAGCGACCAAAACCTTGACCGTCAGGCAAATTATTCCATCATGCAACGAAACTGCAACCGTCTGTTGCGTACAGTGAATCAGATGCTTGATGTTCGTAAAATTGACAGCGGTCAGTTCCATCTTCATTTCAGTGAGACCGAATTGAACACCTACACACGTGAAGTGATGGAGTCATTTAAAGGTGTCGCTGCCTCTAAAGCCTTGGAATTCAGTCACGAGTCGAATGAGGAGAGCATTCCGATTTGGATAGACCCCATCCACTTTGAGAAAGTGCTGTTCAACATACTTTCCAACGCCTTGAAATTCACCCCAGCCAATGGTCGTGTAATCGTCCGTACATCAAGTAATGAGAACATTCCAGACAGTGAATCCAAACGCATGTTGAACGACCCTCGTGTAACAGACTATGCAGAAATCAGAATTTATAACAGCGGTTCTCATCTGAATGATGAAGATCTGACCCATATATGGGAACGTTTCTATCAAAGCAGTAACCATAGTGGTAAGACCGGCAGCGGTATAGGTATGAACCTTGCCTACGACCTTGTGAAGCTCCATCATGGTCTGATAGAAGCCCACAATGTGGGAGAAGACGGTGTTGAGTTTATTGTCCGTCTTCCATTGGGCAAAGCCCATTTGAGCGAATCAGAACTTGAACCCCGTGTCACGAAAGATCCTGAATTCACAGTTCTTCCCGAGCCCCTTCCTTCAAGTTCAGAATCGGACGATAAAGAGAATGATGAAGAAATTTATGAGCCACTTCCTTCTGAAAGTTCAAAGCCCACGTCTGATGAAACCATTGAGGAACCCATGGATGAAACCATTGAGGAACCCTTGGATGAAACCGATTTGCCTGATACTGATCCCGAGAACACAGAATCGAATTCTGAGTTCTATAACAGTTCCGAGATATCTGTATTGATCGTTGACGATGATAAAGAACTCTGTGATTATGTAGCCTCAGAGATAGGCAAAGAATATAAGGTGATGACCGCCAACAGCGGCAATGCCGCCTGGAAGCTGATTCTGACAGGCCGTCCTTCGATTGTAGTGACCGATTTGATGATGCCCGACGGCGATGGTTATGATTTATGCAGAAGAATCAAAGCAAATCCTGAGACAGACTATATTGCAGTAATTGTTCTGACGAGCGAATCGAATGAAGACACGCAATTACGAACAATGGCCCTTCAAGCAGACCATTTCCTTCCGAAGCCGTTTAATCTTCCTTTACTTCGCAGTGCTATAACGCAGGTACTGCGCGTCCGAGAGAGCATCCGTAACAAGATGCGGCGCACAGAAATTGGCAACAATTACGGCAGCATAGAGGTGGATTCTTACGAGGATCAGTTCATCCAGCGTGTCCGCGACTTAGTTCTCAAACATATCGATGATACAACCTTCAATGTAAACGAGTTGAGCAAGGAAATCGGAATGAGCCGCGTTCACTTGAACCGAAAGCTGAAGGAACATTTCGGTATTTCTCCTATAGCCTATATTCGCAGCGTCCGTCTGAAACAAGCCGCCTATCTGTTGGTAAACAATAAGGTGAATATATCTGAGGTTGCCTATCGTGTAGGTTTCTCATCCCACAGCTATTTCACGAGCATCTTCCATGATTTCTTCGGTATGAGTCCAAAAGAATTTGTAGCGACTTACGCCGACAATCTGAACGATGAGACCTTGCAGAAGTTGCTGGAATGATTGTTCTAGAAGACAAGAAGACAAGAAGACGAGAAGACAAGAATGGTGGACATACATATAGTAAATCCCTACAAGGACACAATAATAGGGTGCTCAACATCAAGCTGAGCACCCTATTATTGAATATTGTTGAAATGTTATGATTTACAGTATCAAAGCGGATCTTCCTAAAAGTTATGATAGACAGTATTATAGCGGGTCTTCCTTGATATCCGGGTTGTTAAACACAGTGCTCGGCACAAGCTCAATCATGTCGAACGAACATTCATTGTTCTCACTTTCCATTTTCTGCTGGAGTCGCAGATAGTGGTCAGTTTTTCCGTCAGAATGGAAGACACCGATGATTTTCCTGAGATTTTCGGGATAATCCCTGAAAATGGTAGTGATGCTCGTGTTATTCGTGCTGAATCCAGAAGACTTAGGTCCTTTCATCCATCCTCTGTATCTGAACTGCTTGTCGAACGCATCAATCTGGTCTTGGCTTCCAAGAGCCTCATCCGATTTGTAACCGATGTTCGCACTGTTTCCACTTGGTCTCATGTCGAAAGGAATGCCTTGTGGCACATCGTCAATATAGAACTGTACGATGCCTCGGCTTCCAAGACCGATACAAGTGAGGAATCTGACCTCCCAGTCGCCTTCAGGCACAGGCGGCAGTTTAACCGTAAGGTCATATCTTCCCTTCACGACGATTTCGTCAGCCTCATAAGAAGCGAATGGAAGGTATCTGGGTCTCAGATGTACGTGAGTGATATCTGTAAAGTAGAAATTCTGTGCCGAACCCGCCTTAAATCCGAGACAAGTATTCGGGTTAGTAGCAGCTACAGTGCTGAAAGATTGCTGTCCGTATAGCCCTGGGTTACCAGAATTGTTGATTTTCGTATGGTGTCCTCTCGCACCACTTGTCATAAAGTCAGGAGAGAGGGCACAGCAGTCGATTCTCATTCTTTCACTCATGACATCATCCTGCGTATAGATATTCAGCCCTGGATGATATCCATAGCTGAGAATATCATCTATATAATGGAAGACACCGTTTAGAGAAGTCTGTTCCGTCTTGTAGTCACTTGCTTCATGCACCAATGTTCCCCTGATTTTATATCCTCTCTGGTCTGGTCTGGCCTGAATTCCCCTTCTGTTGATATAAAGTCCTGATTCAGAACCATTAGGGAATGAGAATTTCATGATTGAATGAGGCATCATCGTCTCATACCAGCAAGATATATCCCACATTCTTCTGAAGAAAAGGGCATTAGCAAGCGTACTGTTAGGTCCGTCAACAGCAGTAAGCCTGTAATAAGTGCCCTGGAAAGGAAGAAGATGATAAGAAATAAACCTATTGAGCGAGTTTCTTCTGTCTGTTGGATCCGTGATGTCAGCATCTTCTGGATATACCGGATCATAGCACTGTTTTGCCAGTTTTTTCAGTCCTTCAAGGTCTTCAACCCCATATTTCTCTTTTAACACGTCATCTCTGGGTATGAATGCAGTATATTTGAAGTATCTATGCTCCATATATGCCACATTATCATACTCATTCCCTGTATGTACAACCAGCCTGTCGTTTGTCCAGTCGATAGAGTCTCGTCCAACCGAATATTTTTCATCAACATATCTGACCAGAGAATCGTTCATGTGGGTTGCCGTAAGTGCCGCATAAAAAAGTGAAGAATTTGGATCTTCTCTGATGATGTCAGGCAACATGAAGTTGTTGGTACCGATAACCTTGTTTAAAGTATGCACCACTCCATTTTTGACAGAGTCATCCATCTGTATCATCTTAGCGGTCTTGTTGATATAGACAGCAAGTCTGACCTCTCCAGGCACAGACACTGTGTCGGAATCACAGGACACAGTAAGCGGTCTGTCAAGCATGTTCATGACAGGATATGTGCCGTTGTTGTAATCGGTCGTGAAATATTCCTGCTCAATGATATGTGTGAAAGTGATGGTGTCGCAATCCGCCTTGGAAAGCTGACTCACCGAAGTAAGCCCTCTACCATGCAAAAATTCATCAACCGCTTCATTTGTGGGTGCAAATACAGTGTATGATCCATACGTCCCGAGCAAATCCATCATATTAGACCTCTGAACTATTTCAGTGAATTCACTGAACTTTTCCCTGTTACGTATAAAGTCAGCGGCATATTCAGATGTCATGGTGTAAAGATGCTCCTCGTCGGGGTCATCAGAGCATGCAACAAAGGATGCAGTCACGAGACTGGCAGTCAGCAATAAAACGATAAACTTTCTCATCATAAGAATGATATTATTTACGATTTACAATTTACTGTTTATTTGGATATTATATAGAATCTTTTAAAAGCCCATGTCAGTTATGATGCAAAGATAAACAAAAAAAAACGGAATATAATCAAAAAAAGAGAAAAACTGTTTTCTTGAATTACAATTTCACATTCACAGATCCTCCTGGTGTTTTAGTTGAGAAATAATAGAGCGCGTATCTTGATCCCATAAAGAGCCGTCTGTAGTCGAAAATCATCTTATATTCGCTACCGATTTTCTGGAACTCACTTCCGTCGAATGAATAGAAGAACGTAGCAATGTCTTTACCCGGGTTAAAGTCTCCGTTCATGACGAGTGATACCTGTTTCACCTTCTTTGGAATCTCAATTTTCTCAATTTCTTTCTGTTCCACATTTGTGATGGCCTTGGTGTTGTTTGAGAGGCTCACTTTCTCTTCCGTGAAGACAAGGAAATTCTTTTTGCCGATTTTCTTGACCGAGAGAAGTCCTGAATCTCCATTGAAAGCAGCCAGTCCTGTGACATCCCCATCTTTAATGTTGGAAAAGTCAATAGTGATTGTATCAGAGCATGTCGGTCCCCATGTTCTCCATGTGAGTGTATTTCTTGCATCGAAGATGTTGTTTGCGAGCTTAGAAGTTCTGAGTGTTACAGACTTTCCTGGTCTGGATACGCTTCCGGTCTCGGTTGTGATATCTTCCTTGATGATGTTATGATTTATTTGATAATCTTTTTCTATAACCGCCAGTTCGGGACTCTTATGACATTGGCAGTCCCCATCAAGGTTGACGGTCTCCGGGATGATACCGTCCCCGTTTGTACCGAGCATAGGCCATCCGTCAATCCAAGAGCAAGGCTCAATTGTCAGTATTCGTCCACATCCCCCTCTATCCTGGAAAATCACCCCATACCATTCTCCATGCTTACCGTCCACAATTGTCCCCTGTCCAGCGTATGAGAATCCTCCGAAAGTACTTTTAAGAATCACTTTCGAGTCATACGGGCCTTCTATATTCTTACTTCTATAAGCAATTTCCTGTCTTCCGGTCCTCGGCCATGAGATGCAAAGCAGATAATACATTCCATCGTGTTTTACAACCCTGCTACCCTCGTGCAATCCACCCGGTCTGCCATTGAGTTGCAGCACCTTGTTCACTCCACCTCTTTTGACATCCGTGAGGTCAGGCTCAAGCTCCACAAGACGAATATCTCCGCTTCCTGAGAAGACATACACCCTTCCGTCGTCGTCGAAAAAGAGTGATGCATCATGGAAGGCCGGAAGCCTGCTATGCAGTTTCCATCCTTTTGCCGGGTCATCTGTTTTAAACACCATTGACTTATGAGGGTCGTCGTTAGCGACAAACAAAGCCCAGAAAGTGCCGTTATTGTATCTGAGCGAAGTTGCCCACTGCCCTCTGCCATATACAGTCCCCTCCTCCAGGTCGTATCTTGGTGTGTCCTTAATTTCATCGAAGAGATAAGAGACCGTCTCCCAATGCGCGAGATCCTTACTTCTCATAATAGGTCCTCCCGGAAAGAGGTGCATGGTGGTAGTGACAAGATAATAGTAATCATCAACCCGGATGATGTCGGGGTCGGGACAATCCGCCCAAATAAACGGGTTTTTTACTTGAATCTGTGCAGATGCGTTTAAAGCAGCAAGCCCCAATGCCAATAACAATAAATATTTTTTCATTTTCTGGTTATTTACGTAATATTCGTTAAAAAGAAGATAAGGATACGATAAGGGGTGAAGACGATGCGACAGTTTAGTTGATGAGGAAAATTTTAGTCTGTCCTTTATAAGTACATTTCACAACCGCTCTACCGTCGTTTATTTTTCCGATTTGATAAGAAACAGCCGAATCAGATGGTTTGACCGTAATTACAGAGTTGTCGTTAACCGGCGCATGCAGCTGATAGTGGTTAGCCTCAGTGTAACCGTTCTCGCTTGTAGCAAATACAGGTGATGCTGGAATAAACAATTTGTTTCCATCAACAGCAATCTCCACCGTCGGCAATGTCGGTACATTGATTGTCGCCCCCTGCTTTGAGAATCCAATTCCGTGCATATCGAACAGTCCCTGCGGACGCTGTTGCCGGTTCCTGTTCTGCTGCTGCCATGGCGGACGCTGGTTCTCCTGCTGTTGGATTTCCGGTCCTTCCACAACCAGATAGATGGCATGTTTACCATTGAGTCCTTCCACCTGTGGCACAGATGCCTTAAACACCTGTGGCTGTCTTTGAGCGTTCTCCGGCACTTCAATAACGGCTATTTCCTTACCGTTCCAAACGTTATTGGCATAGGGTCCGTCCAGCATGACATGAATTTTGAAAGCCCCTTTTCCACCAGGGGTCAAATTGATGTTAATTGTGGTTCCATCACCCTTTTTAGCACCTTCAAACGGGTTAATTCCGCTCTGGGCCTTGTCAAGCCCCCCGAATCCAAAATATTTGAAACCGATAATCCCCTTGTTAGTAATGCCAGCCAAATCCATATTGTTGTACCATACATCGTGATTATCCTGCATCCAGTTGTTCCCAGTCATATAAGCAGCGATTCCAGCAGAATAATACTGATATGGCGGTAGTCCGAATATATTGAATCCCTCAGAAGTCACTTCAGCACCCGTATATTCCGTTCCATCAGATGCCTTCGCAGTCCACTCATTGTTTTTCGTAAAGGGGTCATACCCCACAATTCTTACCTTACCTCCATCAGCGACCGCCTTTTTGTCCCATTCAATCTTCACAGGAGCAACCATGGACTGACGCGCGTTTCCGAAACCACGTGGTGGACGATGATAGAAGACATACCACTGTCCGTTGATTTCCTGTAGCGAACCATGTGTGTTATGAGCAGCATTGGTGGTGATGAGATGTGAACCATCCTCGTTCGGCACAACTCCTCTAGAGTCAACCAGCACCCCACCCGATCTCCAAGGTCCGAGTGGTGAGTCCCCGTAAGCATAGCGTAGTGCAGAGTTGGTGGAACCAAGCCCATAGTCAGGTCCAGAATATCCAGAGAACACCATCACGTACTTGTTACCCACCTGTCGAATACTTGAAGCCTCAAAGAAATTAAAGTCTCCTGGGTTCTGTCCCTTGTAAAGAGCAGGATATTGTGTCCCCTCCGGGTCGCGCACTTTACCGAAGCTGCTGCTTGCAGGAATAAAGAAGTCGTGTAGCTGTGTACCCGGTCTCATGGAATACATGGTGTTCTGGTCAAGCTCGCATGCGGTTGAGTGCTGGAATCCATAAAAGACGTATGCCCTGAATCCCTTGTCGTAATCAGGATCTTTCTTGTCGGTTATATTCTCAATAAATACAGAAGGATCGAAATCAATCAATGATCCCGGCACACACTGTGTCCCGTCCTCCGTCATATTCACCGGCACGAATGGTCCGTCAGGTCTGTCGCCTTTACAAACAGTGGCAATTCTTCTCCATCCTCTTGAATGCGGATAAAGCCAGTAAGTTTTCTTACCGGTATTTCTGTCCTTCACCTCGACGAGGTCGGGTGCGAACATCGTGTCCCACTTTCCATTGATGAAATAGGAGAAGATCGGTCCCTCGTCCACCCAGTTCGTGAGGTCTTCTACAGGAGCTGACCACATACGGATATCATTTCCACAATATTCGTTGTAATGAACGTCGTGTGATCCAATGATATAAGCTCTGTAATGTCCAGGTTTGTCGGGGTCTTCAAACACCCTGGGTTCCCCATCGGGAATATGTTCCCAAAGCGGGAGATAAGGGTTTTGCGCATTGGCGCTTACTCCGAACAAAAACGCTGTACATGCTAACGCTAATCTAATAATAATCTTATTCATAAAAAATAATTTTTGATTTTTATGCAAAGATAGCAAATATATCAATAAAAAACACGCAAACATGTTTCTTAGATTTTTATATACGTTACAAGAGATGAAGAGTCTGCATATTATTGTCTCTGTACAGCTACGGCCTTACCTTTTTGCACATTGATTTCGTAATCGTACACTCCATCATGAGAAGCAATGAGCTTGCTGTTTTTTGCCTTGATTTGGTCAGCACATCTGAGTTTGAGTACCCCGTCAGCAGCCGGTATGATTTCTGCTGAAGTCAGATGGTTGTTATTCCAAGCAATGGACACTTCGAATCCACCTCTTGCTTTGAGTCCCTGCACCAGCCCCGAATTCCATTTGTCGGGCAATGCCGGGAGTAGATGTACAAATCCGTCCTGACTTTGCAGCAGCATCTCAGCGATACCGGCTGTGACACCGAAGTTACCGTCAATTTGGAATGGTGGATGCGCATCAAACAGATTCGGGAAGGTCCTTCCGTCAGGATACTGTCTTTCCATTCCCTCGTTCGGCAGAATTCTGAGCATATTAGATATAATTTTAAAGGCATGGTTTCCGTCCAGCATCCTGGCCCAGAAATTGGTTTTCCATCCGAGGCTCCATCCTGTAGCCTGGTCACCTCTCTGTTCAAGTGTCACTCTGGCAGCATTCCAAAGCTCTGGCGTTTTATAAGGTGAAATCTGGTTAGAAGGATGTAATCCATAGAGATGTGATATATGTCTGTGCTGGTCTCTCGGGTCGTCGAGGTCCTCTCTCCACTCCTGCAGCTGTCCGTATTGCCCCACTTTCATCGGCGGGAGTTTTTCGATGGCAGTTTTGAGTTTCTGCTGATAGTCCGCATCCATGTTAAGGATTTTCGCTGCTTCCAAAGTCTGTGAGAGTATATCCCTCGCAATCTGATTATCCATAGTACAAGCAGCGCATACCGGAGTGGATTTTCCACGACCTCCATGCTCAGGAGATACACTTGGCACGACGAGCAGCTCTCCGTCTTTCTCAACCATGTAATCAAGATAGAAGTCGGATGCGCCTTTCAATACAGGATAATACTCACGCAGGAAATCCTTGTCGAGCGTGAACTGATAATGCTCCCAAATGTGCGTACAGAGCCATGCCCCTCCATTTGGGAACATACCCCATGGTGCTCCGTCGATAGGACCTGCAATTCTCCAGAGGTCAGTGTTATGATGAGCTACCCATCCTTTGCAGTCGTACATAACCTTAGCAGTCTCAGATCCGGTCTCACTTAATTCCTTAATCATCTGGAAGAGCGGCTGCGTCGTCTCGGAGATGTTGCATACCTCAGCAGGCCAGTAATTCATCTCGGCATTGATGTTGATGGTGTATTTACTGTCCCATGGCGCATTCCTCTTGTCGTTCCACACTCCCTGTAGGTTAGCAGGCTGTCCTCCTGGCTGTGAAGATGAAATCAGGAGATAACGTCCGAAATTGAACAGCAGCTCCACCATTCCCATATCATCACTCCCATAGAATTTACTCAGTCGCTCATTTGTAGGGAGTTTCTCGTTCTCAGACCGCTTGCCGTCATTCGATTCAGGATAAGCGCTTAATCTTAGATGCACACGATTGAACTGTTTCTGGAATTTATCGATATGGCGTTTGAGCAACTGCTTGAACGAGAACTTTTCGGCATTTTTGATAAATTCCTCGTTTTTAGCTTGCTGATTTCCTGAGACATCGTGATAATTTACGAAGTTAGTGGCAGTTGAAATGAGCAGAGTAGCCTCTGTTGCATTGTCAATTGTCAGTGATTCAGCCTGTGCGCTAATATTTCCGTCAGTGATAACCTTGGTGATGGTCTGCGCTTTCAGTGCTGCCGGTATTCCCTCCTGCTCCACTCCATCAACCCAAGCCACAAGCTGGTTGTTCACAGTGCTGACCGAGCAAGGCAGTTGTGACTTAAAATTGAGAGAGAAGAATAGTTTTCCTTTTTTGTCCGCCTTGATATTCACAGCCACCAGATTGTCTTCCATCGATGCGATGACCGTACGTGTAAATTTAACTCCGTCGCAAGTGTAAGCAGTGACAGCTGTTGCCTGGTCAAGGTTGAGTTCTCTGCAGTAATCCTTGACATTCTGATGATTGAGATTAATAATCAGAGATCCTGCCGGCAGGAATCTCATTCCATGAGGTCCTTTGATAAATTCGCGGTTGATGACCCCTTCCGCCTCCTTTTCCTTACCATCGAAAATAAGGTCTCTGACCTCCTGCAGATGCTGCAAGGAAGTTGTACTGTTGTTGTTGTGTGGTCCTCCACTCCAGAAGGTTTCCTCATTGAGCTGTATTTCCTCCTTGTCAGTTCCTCCATAGACCATGGCTCCCATTCTGGAGTTACCAATAGGAAGAGCCTCAAGCCACCATGCCGCCGGCTTGTTATACCACATACGATTTTCCCAGTTTTGCGTTTTAGCGCAAAGATTGCCTGTGATTGTCAGACAGATCAACAGATTAATAATTTTTTTCATCATTGGTATGTTATTTTTTGAATCAATTGTCCAGGATCTCCGATAATCAAAGAAATCGTGTGTTGCGTTATGTTTTTGTCAACAGGAAACGCCAGCAGATAGTCTTTCCTGTTCTCGAGCACCTGCAGTTTCCAATCGAACGACCATTCCACGATTTTGTTCTCACAGACGACAGGTTTTTCCCAATCGACAGTAACGCCAAAAGCATTGCTTCTCTTTTCATCCACGGGCCACATCGGCACGGTAGAGATGGCAATAAAGAGAGAGTCTGCCCCGTTGTTGATTTTAATTGGAATATCAAGTCGCTGTGCATTGATATCAGCCGGATTTCCGACCTTATCGAACGGTTTTCCCAGTTGCAGTGTCACCCAGTCAGAACCGATGCCATGAATCAACTCAAACGGCTCAATAAGAGAGATCGTTTTCAAGTCAATTTGATTCCGATATTGAATATATTTTTGATTTTGTGATAATTTAAATTTGTCAGTCGGTTGGCTGACAATTTCCGGGATAATCTGGTACTGTGATACATATCCCGGTGGCACCTGTGACATCATCTGGTTCCATTTACCTCCATTCATAGAGTTATATTCGTTCATCAGCTCATTGATGTCGTCGAATGCTTTTTTTGCTTTTTGACCAGCT
Organism: Bacteroidaceae bacterium; assembly: GCA_016284045.1. Taxonomy (GTDB): domain Bacteria; phylum Bacteroidota; class Bacteroidia; order Bacteroidales; family Bacteroidaceae; genus UBA3839. The sequence goes on along the minus strand of JAEEOB010000053.1, from coordinate 33,714 downwards.
TCAGCGCTTCCTGTCTCATGATTCTGCTGTGCATAGAGAAACTTCTGATTCATGAGGCTTGCCGCCTTCACAGAGAACCCCAGCAGTTGGAAAAGGGCGATTTTTTCTTCAGGCTGCAGTTTGTCCATGATTTTCTGGCATTGTTCGTCAATCATGGAATATTTGAGCAGTCTCTCCTGTGCGGAACCATCCTGGAAAGAGAAGTCGGAATCATGCGGGAATTTGTATTCCTGTGCATCCCACTGAATCTCATATCCCATATATTCCGGTTTGCGCTGCCAAGCCAGCCTGTAGTATTCATCAAGAATATGCTGAAAAGAATGCTGATATTTATTTCCGAAAACATCGGCAAGCCAATTCGCCTGATGGTGATTGACATTTTCAATTGTAAACTCATCGACATTCCATGCCAGATCAAAGAACGTCTGCATCCCCAGTTCCATGGGTTTGATATCGCCGACATTAAGCAGCCAGTATCTGTCAGCTCCCGCCTCGTAAGCCTTCATCAGCTCCTCATACATGAGCACAGGCGGAGTTGTGCAAATCCACAGATAATCATGAGGTGTACCGAGATAGCTAAGATGATAATAAACCCCGCTTCCACCTTTTCTTTTTTTCTCCTCCTCGTTGCTGACCTTCTTCATGTAGCCGTAATTATCGTCGGGCCAGACAATGGTGATATCCTCGGGCACTTCGAGCCCGGCGTTATAGATATCGAGCGTCTCCTTATAAGGCACGAAAATCTGTGGGATGTCCGTAGCCGGTTTCTTTTTATGTTTCGTAAGAATCTCGCGCTGGTCCTTGAATACCATTTCGAGTGTCCTGGCTCTTACTTTCGGGTCGGTAGAGCCTTTCATCGCCTCATCATGGAGCCCTCTCATCCCCATCGTGTAGATATTGTTATATCCAGCCGTCTCCCTGATTCTGTCGTCCAGTTTCTTATAAATAACATCTTTATTCGTGAGATAATTCCATTCCCCGTCTATCTCTTTGTCCCATTCCGACTTCGCCGCATTATTGAAAAGGAGCGGCTCGCAGTGGCTGGTAGTAATCATAATTCCCCATGACGCAGCCACTTCCTGGCTTTTTGGATGGCTATAGAAAGCCCCTGTGCAGTCGTGCATAGCCGGAGCGAGCATATTTCCCTTGAGCCGTAGAATCAGTTCACATACCTTATCATAGGTTTTGGGTCCGATATCCCCAAGTTCTTTCTCGAAATTGTCAGCAGCCCATGTTTTCAGTCCCCAGTCCTCGTCGTTGATAAAAATGCCCCGATATTTGACCGATGGTGATTTAGATGTGTAATTCTCGTTGAATTCGATTGTTTTTTTCTTTTTTACCGGGATGTCCGCCCACCAGTACCAAGGGTTAACACCGATTTTTCTGCTGATATGGAAAATACCATAAGCAAGTCCTCTGGGGTCACTACCAGCTACATACACATTTTTATTGTCCGTCTTAATGCAGAAGCGTTCCCACTCCCCTTTCAGGCTCTGCGCCTCGGGGAAATTGATGAATTTGCTTTCACCGACCACGCCAAGCACCAGATTTGGTCCTTTTTTCAAGGAATATTCCACCTTTGGGCAGTGCCCACAAACACGCTGAATGTCGCTTGCAAGAACGTCTGCCCATTTATGCGTAAAAATATTATCATTAATGCCAATAACAATCGTGGCATCAGCCAGATTGACAGCATGAAGTAATGAGAGAGGAAGGCAAAAAAGAATAAAAAGAAGTTTTCGCATTGTGTTGGTTAGTTTTTTTTAAAAAAAGGAAGATAAGCCTTTATAGGAGGTTATAGGAGATTATGGGAGATTATAGGAGGTTATGGGATTTTATAGGAGGTTATGGGAGATTATAGGATTTTATAGGAGATTATAGGAGGTTATAGGAGATTATAGGGGGTTATAGGAGATTATGGGAGATTATGGGAGATTATGGGAGATTATGGGAGGTTATAGGAGATTATAGGAGATTATAGGATTTTATGGGAGATTATAGGGGGGAGTAGGAAAAGATGAATGAAGGGGTAATGGGATGTAGTCATTACGAGAGCTTCCCATTACCCCTCAAAAATACAGTGTTATTACTTGAGCAGTTTGAGCATTACTTCAGCATAGTTGCGTCCGAGTTTTCGGTATCCTTCGGCAGTGAAATGAAGACCGTCGCGTGCCCCCGTGCATCCTTCAGCTGAAACGACATGTGCAGTGGGTATAACCTGCGGAGTGCGTGCAATGACTTCGTTGTGTGCATGGCAGATACCTCCATTCTCCTTGTGCATCAGCTCACCGATAAGCAGCGGGACATCCTCTGCGTTGAGTCCAAGTTCTTTAAGGAGTCTTTCGTAAACAATCTTCACTCTATCAGGCCAGTCGGGCTGTGTGTTGTCAGTACATCCCTGATGGAGGAGGATACCCTTGATTACTCCCACTTTCTGAGCCTGTTTTCCACATTCCACAAGTCTTCTGAACGGGTTGTTGTCATATTGACGGCAGAATCCCTGTAGCCAGTTAGCAGCACTTGCGATGTAGTCGGCACACTTGTCCTCATCGAAGAGGTTGATACTACATCCTCCGACAGCCACGTTGATGACGCCCACCTTGATATTCTCCGGGAGTTTCTCCACGAGGGTTCTTCCGAAATAATCGCAAGGAGTAAGACCGTTATTACCTCTGCAGAGTGGCGGATAAGCCACATACCAGTTCCCCTTCGTGCGGTTGTCCTGTTGCATATCCACAGCCGCCATCATTCTGAATCTCGGGTTCACATTCTCACAATCCTCAATTTCGATAGGAGCGTTCCCTTCCATGTTCGACTGTCCGAAAGCGAGATAGATATGGAAATTCGGGTCGAACGACGTCGGTTGTTCCATTTCACCAGTTTTGAGAACCACCCGCTTCACATCTCCGGCATTTTGAGTCTGATCCAGGTTAAAGTTCTTGCAGAAATTCCATATTTCCACACTGTTCTCCACTCTTGGGAAATGTCCGCCGTTCTCACTGAGAAAAAGCTCCACGACACATCCTGTAGAAATATTCGTCCACACCTCCTTGGTTCCTTTCAATCCATTGTAAGGTGAATAGTTATCCAGCTTGATATATGTTGAAGCCTCGTCCATTTTTGCCATGTGCTCCACATAGTCATGAATGCGATATCTGTCATAGACAAAGACATCGTCTCCGTGCTGATGGCATTGAATGAGGTTGACCGGCTTAGCGCATTTGTTCCAGGGCTGTTCCATGAACTGCACTCCGCTTGTAGGAGCAAAAACAGCCACTTTGTCCTGCATTTCTCCCATACAGTGATACATGAGCATGGATCCCATAGAGAATCCTGACCAATAGACGCGTTTCGGGTCGGTCTTATATTTCTCGGTGAGGAAATCGATTGATTTACGCACAAAGTTCTGGTCTTTTTTTCCTTGAGTATCCCATGTGTTACCGTCACTTCTGAGATAGGCAACAATGAATTTAGCGGTATCGACCATCTGGTAGAACTTATCGTTCTGATATTGATATTCCGGATTTTGGTTCATGCCATGAGTGACAATCATGAGCGGATAGTTCTTTTTCACTTTCTTAGGAGTGAAGACAATCATATTTCTGCTTTGTCCATCAACATCAACGAACAAGCTGTCTTTTTTGTAAGCAGCTGCCGTAAGCGCAGTTGCAAAGGTCAGAAAAAGTAAGAGCGTTTTTTTCATCATGATAGTGATATTTTAGAAAGTAGTTTGTTTAAGTGAAAAGTGAATAGTGAATAGTGAATAGTGAAAAGTGAATAGTGAAAAGTGTATTTAGTTATGATTCAGGGTGACTATTCAGAGATTCATAATCCACCTGTTTATAAAACGTTGAAATGAGTGCGGATATTACATCCGCACTCGATTAAAATAAGGGTTCTTTCTGTTGATGTCAAACAGACCGTTCAGTTAGATATTTCGGACACACATAAAGTAAGTCCCCAGTAGCAGTAAGTCCGCCTATTACTTAAAGAGAAGCTGAGCAAACTGATAGAGTGCTCTTCTCCAAGTAAGGAACTCGTGTGCAGTGCCGGGAGACACATGCCATTCGGCATTGAATCCAGCAGCTTTCAGATTGCTCACAGCCGTTTTCACACCGTCAGGATTCTCCTTTTCACCAGTGCTGATGAAGATGAGCTTTGGTTTCTGCTTTCCTTCAAGTTCTTTCGGCTCATACACACCCCCACTGAAGAGTCCCCAGTATCCGAACACCTGCGGACGTGCGAGCGTGGCCTGACGCGTTTCCATACCACCCATCGATAGTCCCGCCATTGCACGGTGGTCTCTGTCGGCGATGGTTCTGAAGTTCTGGTCAACATAAGGAACCAGCTCATCCATGAGCACCTTCTGGAAAGCAGTCCAGTCGAATTCGTTCATACGTCCGAATCTCACCTCGTTGGTCATACCGTAAGTCATGACGATGATGAATGGCTTGATTTTTCCCTCAGCAATCAGGTTGTCGAGAATAAGGTTTGCATGTCCCTGGTTGCTCCATGCCGTCTCATCCTCTCCCCATCCGTGCTGTAGATAAAGCACTGGATATTTTTTCTTACCCTTGCTGTATTCCGCTGGTGTGTAAACAAAAGCTCTGCGCTCAGTGTTCGTGGAAGGAGAATGGAAGAGAATCTGCTGCACATTTCCGTGCGGCACGTTCTTAAGCGCATAGAAATCCTTGTCGTGAGCTGGAATCTCAATACCGCTCTCCCATCTGGTTGAGCCATAGAAGTTCAATGTCCCCGGGTCGTTCACAGTACCTCCGTCGATTGTGAGGTGATAATAGTGGAATCCCTCATCCATCGGTCCGTCAGTGGTGCCTGTCCAGAATCCATCCTTATCTTTGCGGAGAACAGTGCCGCCTCTTCCACCCAGTCCGAGGCTTACGATAACCGACTTGGCCTGTGGAGCATCGATTTTGAAACGTGCATAACCCTGAGAGTTAACCATCGGATATTCCTGTCCCGGCTGGTTGAGCTCACTTGGTTTGAAATCCTCGATGATGGTAGCGTTATCCAGTTCAGGGTTGAAGTTCTTGATGATGCTATACACCCTCTTCGGCTTGTAATCCCTGTCGAAGGGCAGCGGGTAGTTGTTCACGCCAAGCCATGAATCGCGGTCAGAAAGATTCCAGAAAGTCACATTGTCGATGACATCCTTATGTTTTCTGAACACCTTGAAGAGTCTAGCATACTGGTCTTCCTGCAAAGATACGATATAGGGCTTCACCTGGAAGTTCTCATTTCTTGAGAACTGCAGCTGTCCACCCATCTCCTCATTAGCTCTGACATCCAGCTCAGTGAAATGTATATGCTTCACGAGTTCAGAATATTTAGTGATAGCCTGGTCAACATCCTCATCCGACGGTCCATAGACATTGTAATGTCCCTGCATACCGATACCGGTGATCGGTACACCGGCAGCCTGCATTTTCTTCACCATGTTATAGATACGCTCGCACTTTCCCTTGTCAGCTGCATTATAGTCGTTGTAGAAAAGAACCGCATTAGGGTCAGCCTCATGTGCAAACTGGAAAGCTTTCGCAATAAACTCGTCCCCACAAAGCTGGAAGAGTCTGCTCTGGCGATAAGGGCTAGGCGCCTGTCCTCTGAATCCTCTTCCGCCACCGTCAGCCATCGCCTCATTGACCACATCCCATGCATACACCACATCCTTGTATCTGTTGACCACGGTGTAGATATGATCCTTCAGTCTCTCATAGAACACCTCTTTTGTAACATTATTTCCATCTTTGTCTGTGAACATCCAGTCGCAGAACTGTGAATGCCAAACAAGGCAGTGTCCTCTGAGTTTGATTCCGTTCTGTCGGCAGAAATTGGCGATTTTGTCAGCAGCCTCCCAGTTCCACACACCCTCCTGCGGATGTACTGATCCAGGCTTCATGTCGTTCTCAGCCGTGATGCTGTTGAAGTTGTGCTTGATAATCTGCACCTGATCATCGGTTGAGATATTACGCTGATTGACAGCTACTCCAATGGTGAAATAATCCTTGTAAGTGTCTTTGAGTCCCACATTCGGATTCGGGTCGATCTGACGCTGGAACTGTGCAAAGAGTCCGCAGTGAACTGCAGCAAATAAAATTGCAGATAAAAAAAGTTTTTTCTTCATATTAAATAATTTTGAAATTAGGTGATTGCGATTTTAAAATCAAAAAGTCAAGACCGATTTGCTCTCTTTCTGTGACAAAATTAATAAAAAAAGCAACGTCCGCATTACTACAGACGTTGCAAATAATATCAGATTTGATACAAGTCGTAAAAATGTAAAATTTTATAACAATACGATGTCAGAAAAAAAGAATTATCGTAAATAGATCTTTTTTCCGTTGAGGATGTAAATCCCCTTCGTCGGATTGACAACTCTTCTTCCGGAAAGGTCGTAGAAGACGTTGGAACCATTCATCATATTCTTGATTTCCTCAATACCAGTGGCAGGATCCTTTCCGAAGGAGATGTTGATTTCCTTCACCTGACTGTCAGCCGGCTGTGCAAGATAAGCCCTGTAAGCTCCAATCGTCTTCACAGAAGTTCCGACGATTTTAAAGCCGGTGTATTCCTCAATTCCTCTGCTGAGCACATAGATATTGGCACCATTTTCCAGCTCTTTGACAGTCTTGATTGGTGTGTCCACAAGCACACCATGTAGGATGCTGTTAACAATTTCAGTTGGAGCAGTCTGTGAGGGATTAATGGTGTAAGCACCCGGGTTAGCAAATATCATGACACCCGTATTGGCCGGAATGATACCACCCTTTATCTGCTTCAGATAAGCGGTAGATCCGGAAACTGAGACAACCGCAGCAGCAGCGAAGAAGTCCTCGTTCGGAATAACCGCATCGAACGGCAGATAGAGAGTAGCCACCCCCGCTGTTGTGACTGTCAGCTGATAAGGATCGTAATTATCAGGTGTCGGGTCGTCGGGGTTATCCGGATTGTCTGGGTTATCCGGGTCATCGCCTCCCTGCTGCTCCATCGGCTCTGTTGCAAAGGCATGGAACGGATAGACAGTAGGCTCAGCGCCCTCAGTCACCACATAAAGTGTGACACCCTCAACGGGTGAGAAGGAATCAGCTCTTGCGGCTTCTTTCTGCACATAATTTCCTGCTGCCACCACAGTCGGAGAATAAACGCCCTTGAGTATACCAGCCTCCAATTCGTCGGTAGCTTTCACCGTCACATTGGAAGCATTGAATTCCACATTGCCGGCTCCTTTAAGGATTATCGGCTTATTAGCCTGTGCGGTGGTTGTCTGCGTCGCTTCTTCTGTTGTTAGTCCGTATGCGTTGAATCCACTTGGCACATTGGCATTGAACGGCACACAGAGCGTTGTGAATCCGTCGTTTGTCACAGCAGATGCCAGCTTTGCAGCAGACGCCACGATGTCGTAAGGCGCATAGAACGGATATACACAGTCGGCAGCGCTGTTACAGAGATAAGCAGATTTCACGACCACCTCACCCTCTTCGTCACTGATATTATAAAGACGGACCATGGTAAGTGTACTTCGCTTGTTGCTGACACCATTAGCCATGAACAGTGAGTCGATGTCAATGTCCTTGATACGGTTTCCGTCGTGCTGTCCTGCCCAATACCCCTGTTGTGTGATAAGCGTCTCGTTGTTGTCATAGAAACGAATACCCCACGGCTTTGTGAACGATGTGGTCTCAACGACAAGATGGTTGTAGTCCTGTCTTTCCAGAATGTAGTTAAAGATCTGCACTTCCGCCTGTGTGTTTGCGCTCCAATGGAACGCATAGCTGCCGTCTCCTGTGTCTGCCCATGTAGCATTCCCAGACTTCACTGTTCCATTCGGGAAGTAAGCCCCCGGGCGGTCGGTCTGAGAAGCCGACATACCGTCAAGGAGAACGATGTTAGCGGCAGTGTAGCTGTTGCCATTCTTCACGACAACGTTGGCGTCATTCGACAGTTTCGATGCATTGGCGACATAAATCAGCGCGTTCTTGTTGGTTGTGTTGAGAGTGACAGCAGCCGTGTTGGTGAGTCCTGTCGCATCATAGTTAGTCGCACTGAGGTCGCTGAGTGCGGCATTGAGGTTGCTTGCCACATACTGCTTACCGGAGATTCGGTAGTCCATCGGATCATTGTCGTCCACCACCATCACTCTCCATGCGCTTCCTGTACCTCCGCCCACTTTGAGCGCGTTCATGTGGGCGTATGCTCCTACGGACTTGAGATCCACCTCAAACACACCGTCTGTGATGTCTCCTGCCATTTCGACGAAATCGCTTGAAGTATCAGTAGGACGGTTGAAAAGAGCCCTAATGCGTACTCCATTGTCGCCATAAACACGCAGCTTGCTATACCTGGTAAGATCCACATAATTGAGCGCCTTGACGTTACCGTTACCGTAAATTGTCCCATATCCGGCGATGCACTGGTCGATATTATATTCCATATCATCATCATTGCCAGTCTTGGATGCATTAGCTCCGATTCCGTCCCAGATTCCGAATGCATACTGATCGAGAGAGACTTCATGTTTTTTGTCGGCACGCATCACATCCACCTGAATGAGAATCTGCCGCAGTGTCATTGTTTTTGTTGCAGAACCATCGTTATAGCCATCCCATTCGAGTGTTGACACAGATGCGCTGTTGCCTTGATAATTGGTGTAGTTGAGATTATATTTGCTGGTGTAGAATGGGCCTCCGTCAGTATTAACAGAATTGCCTGCCGTATTCCTAATCATGAGCGTATTGAAGATATCATCACCTTCACGCGACATTTTGATTTTGGAAACGTTGGAGAAGTCCGCATTGTTGAATGTAAGCGTGAGCTTACCGCTTTTTCCAGCTGGCAATGTGATTTCTCCAGTTGAAGGATTGAAGGAAAGATCTCCGCTGACCATGAGGTCATTAGGGTCGGCATAATAGCGTCCAGTAGCGAGATCGTAGTCGAAGTCAGCCACTTTCGCCGCCGAGCTGCTTACAAACACGAGAGTAGTTACGCTCGATGCCTCAATGGTGACTGAAGGCCGGTTTGTCGCATTTGAATATGAAAGATTGCTCTCCTGCAGATTCTTGGATGAAGTAGTTACTGCCATTTTCCCTCCTTTTGTATAGAACGGGAGAGAAACAGTGAGGTTGTGTGAATTACCGCTGGAGTTGATAATGACAGCAAAGATGGTGTCACCCGTCTGTGAGAGATAAGTGGAACCACTCAGGTCAGAGCTTGAGAAAGACGAGCCGAGTCTCGTGCTCCCTGTGATATACTTAGAGAAATTGCCAAGAATATATCCACGTTTTGTGATTTGTCCGGATGTCGTTCCTCTTTGTCCGTCTCCCATGATGGAATAGAATCGTTTCGCAGTATAATGTACCCATGCGTTGACGTTGTTGAGCATACAGTTGTTGATTGCACTTGCAAAGTTAAACGCATCGGATGCCCAGCTGACATTCCGATTTTGTGCATTGTCTCCTTCTGTCCAGTTAATGAGATACTCTGTCATCCAGAGTTCCTTTCCTTTGTTAGCCAGATTCTTAAATGCTGACCCGATGCCTGCATATTGGTGTCCTCCATAAATTTCGAAGTTTGCAAGTGCGGCAGAGGAGTTTAACAGTGCATTGGCATAGTTGTCGGACATACCAATGGTTTCCGGCGCTATTACCTTACAGTTGATACGGTTGGCATAGTTGGCGAGGAAATTGACGATTTGCGTGGTGGTAAAAATACACCCCGCATATTCACATGGCCAGTCCGGCTCGTTCTGAATAGAAATTGCGTCAAGATTCACGCCATTATTTCTAAGATAGGTGACATAGTTGTTCAGATAATCAGCGTATGAACCGTAATACTGCTCCTGAAGGTAGTTCTGATTACCATTAACTTTTGCGTTTACCGAGTTGATGGTTTTCCAGTTTGCCGGCATTGACCATGGCGAAGCAAAAACATATAGTCCGAGGTTTTTTCCCAGTCTTGCCGTAGAAAGCGACTGGGAGAAACTACTTTCTCCGATAGGGAGATAGAGTCGCATGATGTTACACTTTAGTGTGCTGTTCGGTCCCCACACCTGCCGGATCTCAGATTCCGACATGTGGTTGTATGTGAACTGCGGGCTGCAGACGAATGCACCGAAACCCTTCACATACTGGTATCTCGTGTTGTTGACGGTCAAGGTCACATTCGCCGCATTTGCAAAGACTGCGACAAGTGCCAACAACGATGTCAATAATATTTTTTTCATTTTATAATAAGGTGTTAAAGATGATTGATTTTAAGTGAATAGTGAAAAGTGTATTGACTCTGATGATGGTCTCCACTCAACACAGGGGACGAACTACGGTTTTTGCCATGTAGATACCAGTCAGAATCGTTTTGATGGTAATGGGACGTATTTGTTTTCGGACATACATAAAGTAAGTCCCTACGAGGTGATGGAATTCCACATAAACATAAATAATGTTTACTTGAAGAGAAATTTCTGTCCGTTGATGATATAGATGCCTTTGCCCGGATTGGTGATTCTACGTCCAGTGAGATCGTAGATAATCTGGTTGTTGGTATTAACACTGTTTTCGTGTTTCAGAATCTTGATATCATCAATGTCGGTGGTCTCCTGTCTCCAGAAGGAGACGTAAATGGTTTTTACCTCTACAGACTGACTGACAGGCAGATAAGCCCTATTTGCAGGAATATACTTCACCGTGCTCTCCGCCTTCTTAAATCCGGTGTATTCCTCTATACCTCTGCTGAGCACAAATATATATGCACCATCCTCCAGGGCTCTCAAATCGCTTACAGAAGTCTGTGTGAGCACACCATGGAGCAGGCTGTTGACTTCTTCAGTCGGCTGCACATCAGAAGGCTGGAAAGAATATTCACCCGGGTTAGCGAAAATCATAACCCCAGTGTTGGCAGGAATGATACCCCCTTTGATTTGCTTGAAATAAGCCTTGGTCCCATCCACTTGTGTGACCGCAGTGACAAGCAAGAAATCAGCATCTGGAATAACCGCATCGAAGCCAAGATAGAGAGTTGCTACTCCAGCGGTGGTAACTGTCAGCGTATAAGGTTCATACTGTGGCTGCGGGTCAGGGTCTGGATTCGTATTACCTCCCTGAATCGGTTCCAGTTTGATGTAGAACAGGTTGACAGACTTATCCTTGGTAAGTGTATAACTGCCTGCCTCAATAATCTCGGTGTATGTGTTGCCCGAACCCGTGATTTTATTACCATTAATCTTGATGCTTGCGGTTTCTTCAGGTCCGAAATAGAGGGTCATCTGCATCTTTTGGGTCGTAGAAAACTGGATAGTAGTTGAAGTTTCAATTTTGAGACAAGTGTTGTATGTCACTCCATCCACAGTCACTACCCCTTTGCTGTCTGAGCCGTTTCCACTGACAGTGAAGAATCTGTTTGATGGATCACCGCTCTTGGCAAACCAACATGTGATTGTTCCCTCTGTAGAAACTTCGCCACCGTTTTCACCGCCGTTCTCACCGCCATTTTCACCGCCATTTTCGCCACCATTCTCACCTCCACCGCCAGTATCACTGGGGTCTCCGAAGAATCCGACAAATTTAGAGGTATAATTGTCGATTTTGTTGGCGAGAGATGAATCGACTTGTGAATCTGTAGATTCATTTCCGGTGTTATCGGAGAAAGAATGAGATATATCTCCATGATTGAGTCTTCCAGCCCCATAGAAGCCAGTAACGACCGACGGCACATTAGATGCGGCATCGGGTGTGTAGCTGTACATCAGGCTGGAGTTGGTATCGAAGTTGTTATATGCAGTGCCCCCTTGTCTGGTGACCTCTGATGACGGCACCTGTGCGCTACGAGATGTAGTCTCGTAAGCATCGTACCCAGTAGAAGCCGGATTGTTTTGTGTGTAATAGCTGAAATTAGAAATAGACCGGTCAAAATAATTGCCGTATGATTTAATCATACCTCCGTTTTCTCCGGAGAAAGTGCCTTCTCCAAGCGCATCGGTTCCCTGCTTTGAGCTCATCATGGGCTTCTTGGTTTTCTTGAAGTAGTTGTTCTCCACGAAGACACTAGAACCGTAAGTAGCCCCCACTCCATATTTGGCGCAGTTGTCAAAAAAGTTGTTCCAAACGTGTACACTCATGGTGCGCACACGGGGATGACGTGAGTCGGAGTGGTCGAACCAGTTATGGTCATAACTGATATAATTCGGTCCAGTTTCGCTCTTCATACCGAGGAGGTCGCTTTTTCCAGTGTCCCAGAACCGGCAGTAGCTAATCGAGATGTATTTTGAGTCATCCTTCACGTCGATAGAGCCGTCACCTTTTGTATGGTCTCCAGACCCTGCTTTTCCGTAGAACATATCAAGATTATGAATCCAGACATTGGAATTTTGGGTGTCGAGAGAAATTCCATCGTCCATGCAGCGTAAGACAGCGAAATTTCTGAATTCCACACTCTTACCATTCCTAAGCAAGAATCCGAACCCTTTGATTGTGGCATCGTCACCTATGCCCTCGATGGTAATGTTCATCTGCATATATCCCGACTTGCCCTTGATTTGTAGTCCTTCGGCTGAGCTACCGAAATAATCAACATCACCGGCGTTAATACATCCAAGTATCCTGACCGCAAGGGGTGTTGTGACATTTCCGCTCTCGTAAGCTTTCAGAATAGCCTGAATTCCAGTGAATGTACCCGTGCTGAGGTTAGCAGTGACCGTCTTTGCGTTATCTGCAGTCAGATAAATGACCTCTGCTCCGCTTTTAAGCGTTCCATCGTTGTTGTAGGCACCGACCCCGGAGAAATTCAGGTGAGCAAATCCAACCCGGCTGTAGTTTTTGACAGTAAGACCGGTTCTTTCAGCAGCAGCAGATGTGATTTCGTTTCCGTTGTTATCCACCGGCACCACTTTGATGGCATAATTGGTAGCGGCTTTGAGTCCTACGATATCGGCTCTTCCGTAAGACCCATAGTTTCGTACAAGGTATCCGTCGATTTTGGTGTAAGAGCTGTATTGTCCCCCTTTGACATAGACATTATAGGTCTTGGCACCATTATATCTGTTGAATTTAACGTATGCAGACTCGAGCCATCCGTTCGCCTCGGTGATGCTCACCTGAGACGTTGCAGAGAGATGCGCAGCAAATGCCAGGACAGTCAGAAAGACAATATGAAACAACTGTCTCATAGATTGAATTAGAATTAGATGTTATTAATTACGAACTAAGATTTGAAAGAATTATGAGATTGTTCACAGAAACACACATACAGGTTGTTCCGGAGTTCGGAACAACCTGTAGATGAGAGGGATTATTTCAATAGAACTTTCTTGCCGTTGATAATGTAGAGTCCCTTAGTCGGATTGGTTACTCTGCGTCCACTGAGGTCGAAGATGATGTTGTCGGAATTACCCATATTGTCAAGATTTGCCTTGACATCATCGATTCCGGTGATAACCTGTCCCCAGTAAGACACATAAATCACTTTCACTTCTACAGTCTGGCTGACAGGGAGATAAGCCCTGTTCGCCGGGATGGTCTTAACCGTTGTTCCAACTGGTTTGAACCCTGTGTATTCCTCAATACCTCTGCTGAGCACGAAAATGTAAGCTCCGTCTTCCTGTTCTCTAAGCGTGTTGACAGGCGTGTTGGTAAGCACACCATGCAAGAGACTGCTGACATTCTCCGTAGGAGCCACCTGTGAAGGATAGAAAGTGTAAGTGCCCGGATTAGCGAAAATCATGACACCAGTGTTCGCAGGAATGACACCTCCCTTGATTTCCTTGAGATATGCCATGGTTCCGTCGAGCTGTGTAACGGCACAGACAAGCAGGAAATCCTCATTAGGGATGACTGCATCGAAGTCGAGATAGAGCGTGGCCACTCCAGCTGTATTTACAGTAAGCGTATAAGGCTCTTGGTCGGGATCAGGCTCAGTCTGCTGAGTGGCCTGCGTTGCGTAAGCACGGAACGGACTGACAGTCGGTTCAGCTCCCTGGTTAACGAGATAAAGTGTCACTCCATCAATCGGGCTGAACGAGGTTCCTGTTGCCGCATCAGCTATCTGCACATAATTACCAGCAGGCACAACGGTATTCTTATACACGCCCTTGAGGTAGTTGTTCTCAAGGTCATCAGTTGCTTTCACCACCACATTCGTGGCTGCAAATTCAGCGTTGCCCGAGCCGGTGAGAAGCACTGGGCGATTTGCTTCCACTGCACTGACAGCAGTTGCACCGGTCTCAGACAAGCTGTATGCGTTGGTTCCAGACGGCAGTGCTGCGTTGAAAGGCACGCATATAGTTGTGAATCCATCGGCAGGAATAGATGTGCTGAGTTTTGCGCTGTTCGCTGTGATATCGTAAGGCGCAAAGAACGGATATGCATAGTCAGCTGCATCGTTATAGAGATATGCCTGCTTCACGACCACTTTTCCTCCATTCGATGAATCGATATTGTAGAGTCGGATTTTTGTAAGCTTATTTCTGTCAGCGGTCTTACCCTGATCAGCAAACAACTGTTCGATATTGATGATTTTTGTCTTGTTCCCGTCGTTCATCGGGTTCCAGTATCCCTGAGAAACCAGCACGTTGGCATCGCCGTCAAGGAACTGCACACCCCATGTGTTCGTGAACTCATCGGTATCAACCATGAGGTATTTATATTGGTATCCTTTGTTGTTCTCCTGGGTATTCACATAGTGCATAATCTCCACCCATGCGCCAGAAGCACCAGCAGCCCATTCAAATGTGAACTGTCCGTTGGTCTCAGTCCAAGTGCAGTTATTGGTTGTACCTCCCGGAAGATATGCTCCCGCGATGTCGTTTGCCATAAATGCCGCATCAGTCAGTACGATGTTGGCAGCTGTAAAGCTGTTACCACTCTTCACCACCACATTCGCCTCATTGGAGAGCCTAGCAGCGTCGCTGACATAAATCAGCGCATTTTTGTTAGCCGTGGCAAGTTTAACAGCCTCAGGATTTGTGATAGCCGTAGCATCATAGTTAGTGGCGTCGGCATCAGCTAGCGCCTCTGTGAGGTTTGTCTCCACATATTCCTTGCCATAAATATGATAGTCCATCGGATCGGATTCATCGGTGACGCAGATGCGCCATACAGATCCCTTCACGTCGTTAGTCCGGATTTTGAGTGCATTGAGATGTGCATAATCACCCACCTCTGCAAGGTTGATTTCATATACTCCGTTGGTGATGGTTCCAACCATCTCTACAAAGTCAGATGAATCATCGGTAGGCCGGTTGAACATGGCTCGCACAACGAGCCCGTCGTCACCATAGATGCTGAGTCTGCCGTATGGAGTGAGGTCAGCATACTGGTTAGCCAGAACTCCTGCCGCGCCATAGACGACTCCGTAGGCACCAAGCACCTCATTGATGTTGTAAGTCATATCCGGATTATCGCTGGTCGATGTGGCATTTGCACCCGGTCCGGTCCAGACTTTGAACTCTCCGCTTCCGAGTTCTTGTTCATGCTTCTTTCCCGCACGCATCACATCGACCTGAATGAGCAGCTGTCCGATTGTCATGGTCTTTGCCTGTGAATCATTGTTTGTTCCAGCCCAGACGAGGTTCTTGATGCTTGAGCTCTCAGACTGATAATTCGTGTAGTTCAAGTCGTACTTACTGGTCCAGAAGGCACCGTTGTTGTTGATGGCCGTTCCAGATGTCTTGTTGATTGTCAGAGTAGAGAAAATATCATCTCCAGTGTGCGACATCTTCACCTGCGACACATTTGAGAAGTCCGCTCCGTTGAACGTAAGTGTCAGCGTTCCGCTCTTACCCGCCGGCAAAGTGATAACACCAGTAGAACTGTCGAACTGCAGGTCGCCTCCCGGTGTGAGATATCCAAGATTGGTGATGTATCGTCCAGTCTGCTGGTCGTAATTAAACTGAGCCGCATCTCCTGTGATGATAGTCTCCTGATAGTCAGTTGGAACGACTGTCACCTGGTCGATAGCGAGGTTGTTTCCACCTGCAACAGCCTTAAGGTAAATCTTGTGTGAACCAGCAGAGAGATTGACTGTGTTTGAAGTCTCCTGCCATGTGCTGTAAGAGCCTGTGTTGTTGAAAGAGACTGTTCCCACCTCGTTGGACTCGCTGTCGATGCAGAGACGATAGTTAGTCATGCCACCATTTGGAGCCGAATAGCGGAATTTCACATAGTAATTTCCCGCCTTATTTGTCTTAACATTGGCTCTGATTGCAGCACTTGAATTAGTGCCCATCATCACGAAACCAAGACCTGAATGGTTGTGAATGCTGTTCTGCTGTGGGTAAGCATCCGTCACAATTTGCGACACATTTTTCGTGTCCATCACCTCAGCCTCGGTGATAAGCGGACCGTAATAATTGGATTCCGGCTGCACAGGAGTAAGCACATTGTCGGAAAGGTAATCTGTACTCTTTCCTGTTCCATTTCCACGGCAGTTGAGCTTTATATCCACCGGTCCCATGTGCTTCACGGTGAGCGTATAGACATTATTGCTCCAGTTCTCAGAGATATTCAGGCCTCCACTGATATTGTTATTGTTTGAACGGTTCTTGTAAGTATATGACGGTTTGGAAGATGCTCCAGTTATTTTGATGGTAGCCGTCTTGATGGTGGTTGTATCGGTACGGAAGTTGTTGAGATAGATGTCAAGATGGTCGGAAAATTCCTTGACCACACCCGCATCGAACTTCTGCATGGTGATGTCCATCTTCGAGCAGGTGTTGTATTTGAGGTTCATCGAGGCACTTGCCGTCTTCTCATAGTTGTAATAATAAGAGAAGGGGTAATACACCACCCATTCATTCTTATGGCGTGATGCGAAGAGGTCACCCGTGTATTCCTCCGGGTAATACTGGTTGAACTGACTGACTTTTGTGTTCACATTACCCCAGACGTTACCAGAGACGATGTCGGTCTGGTTGACCTTCACGGGTATGCTCTGTGCCTTGGAGTCATAGAGTCCGTTGACCACAGGTATTGCCTGATACCGTCCGGTCTTCTTGAAGAAGAGCCAGTTCTGGTCTTTATTTCCCGACTGATAGTTCAAAGGGTCGTTCTGCTTATACAGTCCGTCGTACATATCATCCTTTGTGGCGTATGCCTTCCATTTCTGCCAGTAACCATCTTCCTGTGCAATGGGGAAGTTCTGCACGACCACAATCTTGGTGCGGTCAACCACTTCGTCTCTTGTAGCTATATGGATGGTACCGTCGAGCATTTTCCTGAACATATCCACCCAGATGTTGTCGAACTGCGTGTAAGTGCCCCAGTTTCTGTGCCGGTATCCATCTGAAGACGTGGCATTTGTCTCCCTAAAACACTGAGTCCAGATAAGCTCCGGTCCGTCGAAGACACATGCCCCGTTGTTTACGATTTGGTCGAGCACCGGTCCGATACCGACCGATTCAGGGTATGTACGGTTTGAACGTGAACTACCATATTTTGCTTTCTCATAACCGTCGGTGGCTCCGTCCCATCCGCAGTTGTCGTAGCGGAGACCGTAGTTCTTTGCCAGTCCGCTGACAAACGGTCCGAGGCAAACACTCTCGTTGTTGTACCAGCATGCAGCCGTTGTGTATTTATAGCACCAGAGAATCGCCTCCGGATACTGCCTACATGCGTTGAGCAAGTCGCTGTTACGCTTCATCATTGCCATCGGATTGAGCGGATGAGAATAGATGTTTCCGCAGAAGCTGACACAAAGCAGTCCTCCATATTTATGCGACATGGGCACAAGTTTGGCGAACAGCGCTATGCGGGACTCATCAGTCATGGAATACTCATCTCCAGCTTCTCCGAATCCCCAGAACTGCTCAGCGTAGTTCCATCCAAGGAAATTCTTGTAATGTGAGAAGAAATACTCAAACGTGTCGAGGTCGTTGTCTTTGATATGACAATGTCCGCCGCTGGCATGCTGTAGCATGAACCATACGTTGTTCTGGCAGCAAACGGATGCCCATGATTTGAAAGTGAGCACAGCGTTCTCAGGCTTCTGGTGATATCCGGTGCTGGTGTTGTAAGCACAAGATAAGGATAAGTTGATGCAGACGTATGGCTTAATATCTTCTGGTATTAGGTCGATAATCTGCTGAGGGTCCGGATAATTCCATGCATCGACATGTATGAGCCACATCGGATGCTGAGGGTCAATCGGCCTCCTGCTCTGCGCATTGACAGACAATGCGGCGATGATGAGCGTTAATGTAAAAAGTAATTTTTTCATTGTGTATTGTTTTTTTGGTTGATTGATTCGGGAGTGGTTGGCCGTGCTTCGCCGGCCTGTAGTGCGGCAGACGACTGCCGCGTACATGAAAGCAGAAGAGGAAGATTATTTTTAGTGGAGAGCACTGATGCTCTCCACTAATTATCTAAATATCTGATTATTTAATGATGACTTTCTTACCGTTGATGATGTATATGCCCTTTGTGGGGTTATCGACACGACGTCCGCTAAGGTCATAGATGCCGGTGTTGTTCGAGTTGGCATCTTCAAGGATAGCCTTCACATCGTCGATGCCAGTAGGCACCTGTCCACCGAACGACACCTTGATTTCCTTAACCTCGCTGTCAGCCGGCATGGTGAGGTAAGCTCTGAACGCAGGAATGTTCTTCACCGTGCTGCCCACGATTTTGAAACCTGTGTATTCCTCGATACCGCGGCTGAGCACATAGATGTTGGCACCACCCTCCTGTTCCTTGAGCGTGTTGACAGGCGTGTCAACAAGCACACCGTGGAGGATGCTCTGCACATTCTCAGTAGCAGGCACTTCCGAAGGCACGAAAGTATATTTTCCCGGGTTAGCGAAAATCATGACACCAGTGTTTGCAGGAATGATGCCCCGTTTAACCTCTCTAAGGTTAGCTGTAGAACCCGACATGGATTTGACAGCCGCTGCTGCGATGAAGTCAGCATCCGGGATAACTGCGTCGAACGGGAGGTACAGTGTAGCGACACCAGCTCCTGAGACAGTAAGTTCATACGGTTCATATTCGATAGGATCGGGATCGTCGTTGTTGTTGATGACCACTTCCTGTGTGGCGTATGCATGGAACGGATAGATGGTAGGTTCAGCTCCTTCAGTCACGACGTAAAGTGTCACTCCTTCAGTCGGGCTGAACGAATCGGCTCTTGTAGCTTCTTTCTGCACATAGTTGCCTGCAGCGACAACAGTAGGTGAATAAACGCCCTTCAGCACACCAGCCTCAAGAGCATCGGTAGCTTTCACAGTGGTATTGGTAGCCGTCAGCTCCAGGTCGCCAGTACCCTTGACAATCATCGGACGGTTTGCGTCAATCCAGTCGAAGGAAAGCACCTCGTTCTCAAGCAGTGCGTATGAAGAGAATCCGCTTGGCATGTTTGCCGCAAACGGTGTGGTGAGTAGTGTGAATCCGTCATCACCAATACTGGTAGTCAGTTTTGCAGAAGCCGCAGCGATGTCATAAGGTGCATAGAAGGGATAGACGTTTTCAGTAGGTTCGTTATATAGATAAGCCTGCTTTACGACCACCTTTCCACCGCTGTTAGCATCAAAATTATAAAGTCGGATTTTCGTCAGATTACCCCGTTTGGCCGTGTTACCCGCAGCAGCGAACAAAGCATCAATATTTAAGATTTTTTTGGTTCCACCTTGTTCCATTGATGCCCAATATTC
This sequence comes from Bacteroidaceae bacterium, assembly GCA_016284045.1. GTDB lineage: Bacteria > Bacteroidota > Bacteroidia > Bacteroidales > Bacteroidaceae > UBA3839. The sequence goes on along the minus strand of JAEEOB010000053.1, from coordinate 14,066 downwards.
CTGTTTTGCCAACACATTGCCGTCTCCGTCGAGGAACTGCACACCCCATTTGCTGGTGAATTCCTCCGTGTCAATCAAAAGGTATTTATATTGGCATCCATGATTCTGTTCTGTGATATACACCCAGTGCATGATTTCCACCCACTGCCCGGAGGCACCTGAAGCCCATTCAAATATATAATTCCCATTGGACTCAGCCCATGTGGCATTCTCTGTTGTGCCTCCTCCCAAAGCCGCATACGCTCTCTGTCCCTTCGCAGCCGCCACTCCGTCGGTAAGCACAATGTTGGATGCTGAATAGCTGTCGCCGTTCTTCACCACCACATTAGCGGAGTTGGATAGCTTAGATGCGTTGTTGACATAGATGAGCGCGTTCTTGTTAGCCGTGTTGAGTGCTACGGCTGAAGTATTCGTAAGCCCCGTTGCGTCGTAGTTTGTAGCAGAAATGTCGTTGAGTGCTGCTTTGAGGTTGTCTTCCACATAAACCTTACCTGCGATGCTGTAGTCCATCACCTGTGTGTCGTCAACCACCATAACACGCCAAGCCGAACCGCTTCCTCCGCCCACTTTGAGCGCATTGAGGTGAGCGAATTCACCGAGCGTTTTGAGGTCCACCTCAAATACCCCGTCAGCAATTTCACCCGCTTTCTCAATGAGGTTAGTATTTGTCTGCTCCTTGAGTGTGCATAAAGTCCAATAAACCGGCGTCTCGCTGTTAGCAGGTCCTGCATTGGTGAGATAACGACCAGTTCCGACATTCTTGATAGTCATGCCCTGTCCGTCAACATACTTGATATCCCAAACAGCACCATTATCGAGATCCTGTCCATTGGTGTGTGGGTTCTCTTGATTACCGTTCAGTCCGAGGATGAAGCTGCACCATCCGTCCGTAGGCTGTGAGTTGAGATATCCCGGTCCTCCAAATACGCTGTATTCATCTCCCGCTGGCGTAATCAATCGGAGGAGATAATAGTTGCCTCCGTTGACGGTCACGCTCTCCGCTTTGAAGAGATAGCCGGTATTGGCGCTTGAGAAAGCATTTGCATAGCTGTCGAATGCCAAGTTCTGCGCTTCCGTACCATAAAGCGCATTTCCACCACGTACGATGGCAAATGTCTTACCGGCGAGCTGTGCCGGATTGGTATATTCGATGTAAGGCTGCAGTCCTCCGTTTCCACTGGTCTCCTCATCGGAAGTGCGGTTGAAGAGCGCACGTACAAGGAGTCCGTTGTCGCCATAGACACGCAGCTTGCTGTATTTGGTGAGGTCGGCGTAGTTGTGTGAGAGTACGCTGCCGTTTCCGTAAATCGTTCCATATCCAGCGATAAACTCATTGAGGTTGAGTTGCATATCTGAGTCATCACCCGTCCTTACTGCGTTTGCTGTGATGTCGTTCCACACACCGAACTCACTCTGTGCGAGCGGTTTCTCATGTTTCTGAGTAGCCCACATCACATCCACCTGGATGAGGATTTGCTGGAGAGTCATTGTCTTGGTTGCAGAACCGTTGTTAGTTCCCTCCCATTCAAGCGTAGCCACAGACGCACTGTTACCCTGGTATTTGGTGTAGTTCAGCAGATATTTGCTAGTATAAAACGCACCTCCGTCGGTATTGACGGAATTATTGGCTGAATTCTTTATCATGAGTGAGTTGAAGATGTCATCACCCGTACTTGACATCTTAATCAAAGACACGTTCGAGAAGTTCGCCCCGTTGAACGTAAGCGTCAACTTACCGCTCTGTCCTGCAGGGAGTGACAGCACACCTGTATTTCTGTCGAATGAGAGGTTTCCACTGACAGAGAGGTCGTTGAAATTCACATAATAGCGTCCGGTCTTCTGGTCGGGTGTGAAAGAAGCGATACCACCTCCACCTCCATTCATCTGTGCATCTCCCCATTGCTTATACCACTGGAAGCACGCCCCGCTACAAGCCTCCCATGCGTCAGCAAATCCTTTCTGCTGCATGGCAGTAGTAAATGCCGGTCTGATTGTTCCGTTGTTGAGATACGCTTCAACATCAAGATAGCAGTCGGTACCCGAAAGGGTCATTGAGATATTTTCCGGGTAGTGGTCGAGGAGTCCTTTATAGAGTCTTCCCCAGTTGGAAGTAGTACCAGTAGCCCATGTTCCGAAGTTACCATTCACCCAGTTTCCGTGCTCATCAGTGTGTCCCGAACTGCTGTTCTCCGGGCTCCAGTCCACCTCCGTGATGACGATCGGATAGTTGTCGATAACCGGCACCTGCGTGTGGAACTGGTTGATATAGTTGTTGAGTCTCCAGTCGGCGTAACCTGAGTTGTCGCCGTTATACCACCCCACATAGTCGTGAACGGCATAACCATAGTTATTACGTGAATCAGAAATGGGATGGCTCACATAATCCCTGTAATTACTCTGCCACCCAGTGCCAGGAATCCATAAAATTCCGTTGAATCCGTTCTGTCGGATTTTGTTGACGATAGGCTGGAAGAAATCGTGAAGTGCAGCCGAGTCATCCTGTCCATAGCGGTTTTTCACTCTGACCGGCTCGTTCCCGAGCTCAAGAGAGATCTGTCCGCTGTATTGTTTAAGTGTGGCATTGTTCGACACAATGTCCCATACCGTCATCAGGTAGTTGTTGTATTCACCCCCGACGTTGACCTCCTGCGGGAATACTCCCGGGGGTCGTATGATGACATAGAGTCCTTTGCTGACGGCATTGACAGCAATAGGGATATACAAAGAATTGAGATAAGTCCGGAGTCTGTCGGCAGAGAACTTGCTGATATCGTCCTCACCGGTAGTATTGCCTGTATTGGTCCAGCACGGATCGAGATGGAGTCTGAAGAGGTTGCAGTAAGTACCTCTTGAAGGTTGTGTGATTGCCGTAGTGATTTTATCGAAATAATCACGGCATCTGGTGACCGCCTCATCGGTGAAACCACCCCACCACTGTCCCCATCTGTAGCTGTTGAAATAGGGGCTGGGTGTGTCCATGACACCATGTAGTGTCACAGTGCCTCCGTTAGGGTCTTTCAGCTTATTGCCCTCAACGTGGAGTGCCGGTGTTGTTCCAAAGCGGTAGCTTTGTGCGCTTGCCTTAAATGGCAGGAGCAAGAACACCAGACAGCAAAGATATTTAATAAAGTTAATCATATTATTAAGGTGTTTGATATTTAAGTGAAAAGCGAATAGTGAATAGTGAAAAGTGAAAAGTTTATTTACTTATTCACATAGACACTCATGATGCTTAGGATTTTGATTGCATACTAATTTTATTCAAATGGAGTTGTAAGTTGTCAGGTCATGGGAGTCTGCGGCTCGAAGGCCTGCAGACATCCAAGATCTGAACAAACACTTACCATAACGGACTATCACCCTGTTGACTCATGATAAACGCGCCGAACTCCTCTTCTTCTTCCAACTCAAATTCTTCCTCATCCTCTGTGTCACGTTTTTTCGCAAGCACTTCCTTTGCTGTCTCTTCCATCATGTTATAACGCATAGTAATGAGTTCCACGGTAGCCGTTGGCTTTGAATAAAACTTTTTCATTTTTATGTTATTATTTTTTGGAGATTTTATAAGATATTATAGGATGATATAGGATTTTATAAGCATAAAATAGGCTATTTAATCAGAACTTTCCTTCCGTTGATGATGTAGATGCCTTTCTGCGGTCTGGAGACTTTTCGTCCGCTGAGGTCGAAGATTTCGGCATCGTTGAGTTCATCATTGTTTATCATCTGAATATCTGTTGATTCGTTGTTGTCGAAGGTGACATAGATGGTCTTCACAAGGGCAGTCTGCTCAACCGGCAGATAAGCTTTGTAAGCCGGGATGGTCTTGACTGTTCCTCCAGCTACCTTGAATCCGGTGTATTCCTGTGTGCCACGGCTGAGCACATAGATAGCCGCCCCGCCCTCAAGCTGTGAGAGCGTTGACACAGAGGTGCTTTCGGTGACACCATGCAGTGCGGATTGTACTATTTCAGTCGGTGCCACTTCAGACTCATTGAGAACGTAATTGCCCGGGTTAGCGAATATCATAACACCCGTATTAGCGGGTATGATCCCGTTCTTAATACGTTTCAGGTATGCAGTCGTTCCATCCACCCTCTTTACAGCCGCTGCAATAAAGAAGTCTGCATCGTCAGGAATCAGTGCATCGAAGTCGAGGTACAAAGTGGAGACCCCAGCCTCAGTGACGGTCAGCGTGTAAGACCTGAGGTCGGGTTGTGGTTGCTCCTGTGCATTGACATCAGTCACTCCGTCCATAGAGAGGAACACCTTGTCAAAAGTAATTGACTTACCGTTCTGATTCTCGAATCCGATCATATAAAGGTGTGCGGGGTTAACCGTTGCTCCCGCTGCAGTCTTCATCTGCCTGAGGTCGATGACTGCCTCGCGGTTGTTGCCCATATTGAATGTGTAGCAAGGATTGAGGTAGTCGTCGGTGTCATAGACTCTGACCACAGGGCTACCTGTTGTAGCCTGATTGAGTTTCACAACGATATAGTTGTATGCAGAGAGGTCGATGCCGTCGTGGTAGCGCCAACCTCCGAAGTTTCCGTTGTCTGTGCTGTTGAATTTCACGACATCGCCTGACTTCTGGAAAGTTCCTTCCAGATAGAGCATCGGGTTGAATGCCTCCTCCGTGAGCGGGAAGTAAGTCTCTGATGTGTCGAAGTCGATTTCATGATGCTCGTCGAGAATCTGGAGCATGGTCTCCGCATAACGCTGGCCGAGCATACGGTAGCCCTGCGCGGTGAAGTGGAGTCCGTCGGAAGCACCCGGGCATCCTGCAGATGAGATGACGTAAGAGTTCGGGATGACCGGTTCCGTCTTTGCGATGACGTTGTTGTGTCCCCAGCATACACCACCCTGTGCCTGTGAGAGTGTCTCACCAATGAGCAGCGGTGTCTCCTCCTCTTCGAGTCCGAGTTCCTGAAGCAGTCGCAGATACACGCGCTTCACCTTCACTGGCCAGTCTTTCTGGCTGTTGTTGGAGCATCCCTGATGGAGGAGGATACCCTTGATGACACCCGCCTTCTGAGCCTCCTTCGCCATGTTGACTAGCGTGCGGAACGGGTTGTTGTTGTATTCAGCACAGTAGTTCTTGAACCACTGCTCTGAGTTGGCGATGATGCCTGCGCACTGGTCCTCGTCGAAGAGTTCGATGGAGCATCCACCTACAGCAACATTGATTACACCTACGCTGATTTCCTCCGGCAGGTTCTCCACCATAGTCCGTCCGAAATAGTCGGCAGGCGTAAGTCCTGTCCATTCGCGGCAGAGCGGCGGATAAGCCGTGTACCACTGTCCTGCAGTCCTGTTCATCGAATTCATATTGACTGCCGCCATCATTTTAAAGCGAGGGTTGACATACTGGCGGTCCTGGTCCTCGATAGCGGCGTTGCCCTCCATGTTCGACTGTCCGAAGCAGAGGTAGATATGGAAGTTCGGGTCGAATGTGATGTCCTCCTGCTGGTTGTTGTTCTGCGACTCGCCAGTGGCGTATGCATGGAACGGATAAACTGTCTGTCCGTCACCTTCAGCCACCTGATAGAATGTCACACCTTGAATCGGAGAGAAAGATCCAGCTCTTGTAGCCTCTTTCTGCACATAGCTTCCTGCCGGCGCCACGATGCTGGTATATGTGCCTTTGAGCACACCAGCCTCCAGTCCGTTAGTAGCCTTGACGGTTGTGTTGGTAGCGGTCAGTTCGAGGTTTCCAGAACCTTTCACCACCATCGGTGCGTTCGGGTCTATTCTGTCGAATGTCAGCACATTGTCCTCAAGCAGCGCGTATGACGTGAATCCGCTTGGCATGGATGCGGCGAACGGTGTGGTGAGCGTGGTAAATCCCTCTTCCGGAATAGAAGTAGTGAGTTTGGCACTTGCAGCTGCGATGTCGTAAGGAGCGTAGAACGGATAGATGCAGTCAGCCGTGCTGTTGCAGAGGTAAGATGCTTTCACTACGACCTCACCTTCCTCGTCACTGATGTTGTAGAGACGAATCATGGTGAGAGTGCTCCGTTTGTTGCTTACGCCATTCGCAGCGAAGAGCGCGTCGATGTCGATGTCCTTGATGAGGTTACCGTCATGCTGAGCAGCCCAATAGCCCTGCTCTGTGATTTTGTTTCCGTCAACGTCATAGAAGCGTACGCCCCAAGGCTTGGTGAACGATGTAGTCTCCACCACAAGATGGTTGTAGCCCTGACGCTCGATGATATAGTTGAAGATCTGAACCTCAGCCTGTGTTCCTGCACTCCAATGGAAAGCATAGCTTCCGTTGCCGGCGTCAGCCCATGTGGCGTTGCCAGACTTCACGGAGCCACCGGGGAAATAAGCGCCCGGCCGGTCGGTCTGTGCCGCGGTCATTCCGTCGATGAGCACGATGTTGGATGATGAATAGCTGTCGCCGTTCTTCACCACCACGTTAGCGGAGTTGGACAGTTTCGATGCGTTGTTCACATAAATGAGCGCGTTCTTGTTGGCTGTGTTGAGTGCCACTGCAGACGAGTTGGTCAGTCCTGTAGCGTCGTAGTTGGTTGCGCTGAGGTCGCTGAGGGCAGATTTGAGATTGTCAGCGATATAGTATTTACCTGTGATATAATAATCCATGGGGTCGGACTCGTCGGTGACAGTCACGCTCCAGACGGTACCGCTTCCGCCTCCCACTTTGAGTGCGTTCATGTGAGCAAACTGTCCCACGGATGCGAGGTCGATTTCAAACACACCGTCGGTGATATTGCCCGCTTTCTCGATAAATCCGTCGTTTGATCCCTCCTTGATGGTGCAGAGCGTCCAGTAAGCCGGAGATGTGCTGCCCTGGGATGCGTCGGTGAGGTAATTGCCGGTTCCGACATTCTTGAGTGTCATTCCCTGTCCTGCCACATACTTGATGTCCCAGACCGCCCCGTTCTCAAGGTCCTGTCCGTTCTGGTCGTTCAGTCCGAGGATGAAGCAGCACCATCCGTTGGCGTTAAGATAGCCGGGTGATCCCCAGATGCTGTATTCGCCACCCTGGGGTGTGATGAGGCGCAGCCGGTAATAGCTGCCTCCGTTGACTGTGACACTCTCCGCCTTGAAGAGGTAGCCGGTGTTTGACGAAGTGAATGCCGTCTCGTATTCGGCAAATGCCGCATTCTGATTATCTGTACCATAAAGCGCACTGCCGTTTCTTACGATGGCAAAAGTCTTTCCGTTGAGGTTGGCCGGGTCGGTGTAAGTGACATCTGGTGAATATCCGCCTCCGGAGTTGGTAGCGGTATCTGACACGCGGTTAAAGAGTGCGCGTACATACAGTCCGTCGTCGCCGTAGATTCTCAGTTTGCCATATTTTGAGAGGTCAGCATATGAGAGTGCTCTCACGTTGCCGTTACCGTAAATCGTTCCATATCCACCGATGAACTGGTCGATGTTGTATTCCATGTCGGAGTCGTCGCCCGTTCTTGTTGCGTTGGCGGCGATGCTGTTCCAGACTCCGAATTCCGACTGCATGAGCTGACGCTCGTGCTTCTTGCTTGCTCGCATGACATCCACGTTTATCAGGATTTCCTGCAGTGTCATGGTCTTCGCAGCCGATGTTTCGTTGTTGCCATACCATACCAAGGTGTTGACAGCACTGCTGTTAGCCTGATAGCCTGTGTAGTTCAGATCATATTTGCTTGTGTAGAAGGCACCCCCCGAATTGACAGAGTTTCCTGCGGCATTGGTGATGGTGAGTGTGTTAAACAGGTCGTCACCCGTGCGGAACACCTTGATTTTGGACACGTTGGAGAAGTCCGCTCCGTTGAAAGTGAGTGTAAGCGTTCCCTGTTGTCCTGCCGGGAGTGTGAGGTTGCCGGTTGACTTATCGAACTGGAGGCTTCCTCCCGTGGTGAGGTCGTTGAAATCGACCCTGTATCTTCCTGAATATTTGTCGTAGTCGAAATTGGCGATTGTGGCAGTCTGGCTTCCGCTACCGTCGAGCGAGAACCGCTTACAGAAATTCCATATCTCATATTTGTAAGCGGCAGTAGGCCAGTGTCCTCCGCTGTTAGCAGAGAAAAGTTCCACCTCGGAGCCGTTAGTTCCTCCAGTCCATGTCTCCTTGTCGCCATCGACCCATCCGGTCTGTGCGGCGTTAGGCACCACATTCTGCTGTTTGTGGTAATTGTTAGCGTTGTCGAGGGTTGCGAAATGAGTGACATAGTCGCGTATGCCGTATTGATTGTAGTTGAAGACATCGTCGCCGTAGGCGTGACAATGAATGAGGTTGACCGGTGTGGTCCGTTCGTTCCAGGGCTGTGCAGAGAACAGGACACCGCTGCATGGTGCGAACGCAGCGAATTTCTTACCTATCTCGCTTCTGATGGCATGATAGATAAGCATGGATCCCATGGAGAATCCGGACCAGTAGAGGCGGTTTCGGTTGATATGAAAACGGTTATCCACATAATCGACAACCGTGTTGACGTAGTTCAGGTCGTTGCTTCCACCGATATCCCATGTTCCTCCGCTTGAATTGAGGTAAGCGATGATGAACCGTTCGGAATCGATGAGCTCATAGAGCCTGTCGCCCTGATACTGATAAGTGGCGTTCTGATTCATGCCGTGAGTGACAATCATCAGAGGCAGTCCGTTGCTCACATTGTTAGGTGTGAACATGATGATGTTGCGCTGTCCGCCGTTCACGTTGATGAAGAGGCTGTCTTTCTGAAACGCAGATGCGTTCAGAAAAGCAAGTGAAAAGAACGCGCAACACAGAAAGAGGTGTTTTAGCAGGCGATTCATAATAAAATAGAGTTAATATGGTTAATTAATTGTTGGTTGTTTTTTTGATATTGGCGGCGGACAACCGCCGCTTACATGAAAGCATAAGGGAGATTACGGTAATTTCAAATGACTGCAAGCCGGTTTGTCTTGTTCTCTTGTGTCATGATGCCGGGTAGCCGCCGTTGCTCTCAATATTAACTGCTCACGGAACGTCGCCCACATAATCATTCGGTGAACAGGCTGGATAATTCAGGAGACGGACAGACCGTGCTTCGCCTGTCATTTGTGCGGGACACGAGGCCCCGCCTACCTCTCCTGTGGGGTTTTCAGACGGTATTACGATTTCAGCAAAGAAGGAACCAATGCCGGTGTACCAGCGGGTTTCCTTTGTCGGATTATTTGATGCCATCCAGATGATGACGGTTTCTGAGTGATTAACTGCTTTTATGCGGGGCAGTGTGTTGCTGCCCCGCATAAAGAACAGCGTTCAAAATTGATAACTTAACTTATTATTTACAAATCAGACTGTTTTTACCAAAGGTTGCCCCATGTCGGCTCATTGATTTCGGCGACGATTTCTTCCTCACGTTCCTTTGTCCCGTCAAAGATTGGATTAGGGTTTTCAGGGTCATCAGATCCAGAGAGATTGATACCAGAGTTCATAAGCACATCTATAGGGTTCATTTCGTCGATAACCATCTTTGGGCAAATATATATCTTTTTCATTGTTTAATTCCTCCTATTAATTATTTAACAACCTTATTACCACCTACAACATATACACCCTTCGGGAGGTTACGCAGTGCGTCAGCAGCCTTCACGTTCTTCATAATCTGAGCACCTCCGATGCTATAGACATCCACGATGCTTTCAGCGTTGACACCTTCGATGTTCTCGATAGCTGTAGGTGTGTCATCATCGTCGAGGAACGAGCCTCTAACCACCTTCACCTCACCGTTCGTAATGTTATTCTGGATATCATCATTGATATTCTGCGGTGACTGAATCATCACTCGGAACGGAGCGACAGTAGCATTAGCGGCATGGAGAAGCTTGCCGGAAGAATTATATCCGTATGCATTCTCAACATGAGTAGATTCCATGAATCCGCGGAGGTAGTGACGCTGTCCAGCCTCGTTAGCTGCAGCCTCATTGGTCATATACTCACCCGGAGCGTCATCAGTTCCGACTTCCGGTGTCTGTTCGATTACGCTTGATCCGAAGATCTCGGTATTGTCGCTTGTTGAATTAGCCACAAAGAGGTATGGCCAATAAGCCTCAACATCTCCACTATGCTTCTCGAAGAGGAGTACATGGTCGCCTTTCTTAATATCAATATCATTGAGGATTCCCTGCTGTTTAACATCATATTGCGCATATTTAGAAGCAAATGTGTCGTAAGCATCTCCAGGGATATTGCTTGCAGCGAACGGGAGAATAAGTGTACCAACCACATCAGCTGTAGTCTTTCTTGTAAGACGAGCTGCATCAGCATTGAGTTTTCGTGGTGCAGAGAATGAATATCCGTCGAAGAGGTGGAGGTTATCGATTTTAAAGCTTGTAATGGTGAAAGAAGCAGAACGGTCATTATTAGTATCCGGATCAGAAGGCAGACCTCCAATTTTCACCATGTTTGCATAGATTCGCGCATCTAATGTAACACCATTTAGGGTTGTGGTAGAAGGAGTATCAAACTGAACACGAGAGTGTTGTTTTCTCGAGAGGTTCTCACGCATGAGGAAGAGGCAGTTCGGGTTTGCCGGATAAGCGAGAGATGTACGCGAGATGCTGACACGTGGACGAGCGTCGATCACACGGGCACCCACATCGTTGATAGCGTCCATAGCGCAAGTACCGATATTTGCATTTTTACCACCATTATCGTATGCAAGTACATCAGCTGCCTTTTGGCTGAGGGTACCATTCCCCTCAAGCACATAGTCCACACGCTCGTCGCTAATAAGCTCAATCTTACTAATGGTTCCAGAAGCAGACCCCCATCCAGCCTTCATACCATGGAGATGGAAATAAACATAATTATTAATACCCTCAAGAACACCTTCTCCATTTGCATCTATTGTAATTGTCTTTTCTTGCAGAATACAGTTATTATCTCCCTGTCCATCATTAATTTTATTTCTTGTACAATTGAATAACACACGAACTTCCATACCAGGAGTACCTGTCACTTTTATAGCTTTATAACCAGTCAGTTCCGCATAATCTTCTTTATAAAAAGTATATTGATCTCCGAATATCGCATCACCTGCATTAATGGTTGTAGAACCATCAATTCTATTCACAAAAGCGCCTCCAAACGCATCCTTACGGGTGACAGTACCGTTTTCGGCACGGTTCCAAGTATGATAGAGATCCTGATTGAATTCCACTACTCCATCCTCCTGGGCAAAGAGCTTGATGTAATCCACATGGACAGACGAACCATTACCGCCTTTAATAGAGTTAAGATGGAAACTACCACGTTTCTTCACGATATCTGCAATATCTACAACCGCAAGCCCTTTAGAATCCAAGCGGACAAGTACCTCATTTACACCACCAGCAACAACTTGAGCTCCATTATTATCTCCTGTTCCATCAGGTTCACCACGATTGATAACAAAACGTAACACGTTGTCAGGATTACCTTTTATCTGCATCTTGTAGAATTGACCGAGATCTGCATAGCAGTTCCACACCACACTACTATTTCCATAGACAAATCCATCAGAACCAGCATTGCCAATATTTGTACCAAAACCGGGATTATCATTAGTTGCCTCGCCATTTACATATTTCTTGAACAGGTCAGCTCCAAGTAAAGTGTGGTTACCTCCGTTTCTTACAACGACATGGTTCTTGGTGAAGCAAATGTCGTTGACAGTCATGGTTCCGATAGGATTGTCCGTGGCAGCAAAGTTTGTTTCCCAATAAATGTTATTGATTTTAGATATGTAAGTATTATCAAGAAGGTCAGCAGCAAAATCTGCATTGTAACGACTTACATACAAAGTACGCACATCATGTGGATTTTCATCACCACCAGCGAGGTAAATATCATCATTAGTACCTTTATGTACCCTACCCTGCTTATCATAATCCAAATATCCATAAACATTTCGCCAGATGCAGTCACCGTCCTCTTCATTATCAAAAGTCACGACAGTGATGTCGCTCATGTCGAAGCCTTCAAAAGGAACACTCAACAGGATTTTTGCAGGAGATTTCAGAGAATTACGTCTCAACACTTCCACTGAAGTAATATTACAATTTTGCCAATTTGCTCCTTTTATAGCATTAAGATGTACATAGCCATAATCAGCTTTGATCGCAGCAAGGTCATAAACAAACTTTCCATCTTCAGAAGACTTTATGTATTTTGCAGCCTGCGTTGGATTATTTGGAATGTTCACATAATTACTTTGCTCATTATCAGTTGGTCGGTTAAGCAGAAGTCTAGGTGTACCTTCAGACACAACAATCGTCATCTCTTCATATTCAGAGAGGTCGGCATACTGATTTGCTGGAACGGACGAATTACCATATATGTTACTAGCAGAATTACCAAATTCATTTTCGCAATTACCTTCACCTGTTGAAGTAGCATCAGCACCTACACCATTCCAAGTAAAATACATATCTTCATTTAAAGAAGCTTTTTTATAGGAAGTACCAGGTACATTAAGCACACCTGTAGCCTCATCAAGGGTTACCCCATTACTGCAAATGAAATAACTCGGATGGATATACGCATTACCGATATAGCTGTCGTCCATATCCTTGAAATAGTCCTCGTTATTCATGTCATATGCTGAGATGAAATAAGCCTCAGCCACAGAGACACTACCGCTCAAGTTCGTGTCACCACCAGCTGTAGAAAGGAATACAGATTTAATATTAGATATCTGCGTTGGACTGAAAAATTCTTTAAGATGAACAACCTTTACATCGTTGGAATAGATATAAATCTGACGAATAACATTATTATTGACATCGCAGAATTGGAGACAATAGCGGGATCCCTGAGCAACAGGATGGGTATTGGCACCATCCTTGATATTCACAATTTGCCCATCCAACGGTGAAGAAACATCCAATGTTCTAATCACAAAATTTTCATAATCGTTAAGATTTACATTATTAAGTCCGTCAATTAGATTGATAGCAGCATTACCAACACGGCAATAGTTATAAGAGAATGTGCCAACTCCATCATTATAGGAATAACTAGCATTTGCATCACGTGGATAATCAACACCATCCAAAACCTCAGTGAACCCATGGAAATTAGAATATAAAATATTCATTCTAAATCCATTCTCTTGATAAGAAATCTGAACCGGATTATCAGGATTCTCATTCAAATTTGTTTGATTGTGAGTAGATGGATCCAAGTCAGCATACAATTTCTTAGCCCTACTTCTAAAGCAGATGTTTCTTTCGTCGGCGGAAACCAGACGATTCTCTCCATGTGAACCCTGCCTATAGGTTGTAGCCATCTGCGCGAAAGCAGTGAGACCCGTACAGAGGGCAAAGACCAAAAGTAAATACTTTTTCATTTGTCTGTTTGTTTTGTTAATAAATTAATTATGTTAAAATCTTAGATATTTACGATTTACAAATTTACGATTTACGATTTATTTTGCCATTTGGACATTTTATTATTTATGTCACCATGATTTCTTTACTGCTAACCAAATAATCGTTTAATCAAATTTCGAGTGCAAAGTTAATAATTATAAAAAAAATGTGTTTTCTATAGGGTAACAATGATTTTGTTACATGTTACACAAGGAAAAGTTTTGATTAATTGGAGGTTTATAATGCCGAATATTGCAAAATAAACATAAAAAAATGTAACGTGAGAGAAAATAGTTTTTAGTTGGCGAAGAAAGTAGCTACAAGTCAGGCAGCAACCCGTCTTATCCCAGAAACCTCCTGTGTCCCAAAGTAGAGACTCCCCGTGGGGTGTCTCCACGGAAGCCGTAGCAAGCACGATGGCAATGTGGGAGAGGGATTTGGGAGGCGTTTTGGTGATGGGTAAATTACGGATTTATTTAGACACCCCACGGGGAGTCTCTACTTGCTCTACGGCTATTGCATGCGTGGGTGGGGATTTGGGAGGCGTTTTGGTGATGGGTAAATTACGGTTTTATTCAGACACCCCACGGGGAGTCTCTACTTGCTCTACGGCTATTGCATGCGTGGGTGGGGATTGGGGAGGCGTTTTGGTATTGGGTTTTGTACAACCCAGAAAGGCTGGTGCTGCCTGACGTATGAGAACGTCAGCTCCTAATGAAAAAGGATGCGAAGGTTAGTTCGCA
>JAEEOB010000052.1 GCA_016284045.1 Bacteroidaceae bacterium | reverse complement strand
AACGACGCTGCTCTAACGAAACCACCTTATAAGAGTCCTTTGGAATCGTTGTTTATTTAATCATTTCTTCAGAATTTATAGCCTACGCTAAGATTAAATCCGCGGTTATAGTAATCGAGATTTCCGTATTTGTCATGCTGCAACTGCCTCAATCCATGCTGATAACTCAGCTTTAGTTGTAGATGCTTGTTGAACTCCAGGCCTATGACAGCATCCATACCCACGTCGAAGCGCTTGAAATAATAATCACTGAACATTTTTTCACCAATGCCATTTTTTCCTCCCAGCCCGTAAGCCAGATAGGGTCCGACTTCGAACAGTAATTTCGTATGCTTGCCTAAGTTGAACTTGTAGCCCGGATGGATGGGAAACTCCAGATAGTTCAGCATGCCGTGGCCGCCACCCCAATAGACAAATCCTTTCTGCTTGAAGCTCAGACCGGCTGTGGTATATAATCCTGGCGCAAGTTTGGGTAGTTCCAACTCACCGAAAACACCGGCATTAAAGCCATAACGCGCCTTGTGGCTCATCACGTTTCCCCGGGGTGTGTTGTCGTTAATACCAGCATTTATGCCAAACGACAAATCTTGAGCATTGACGCTCATCCAAGAGAGACATATAAACAGGGCTGTAGTCAACAGTTTTTTACTCTTTCTCATAATCTCGTTTTTTTGTTAGATGAATGGATTCTATAGGTTTTAAAGTAATCTGGGGGCAAAACTATTGCAAAATAGTCAATCCCCCAAATTCCTTAAACCATTTTATAGATTATAAAGCATCATTGAATAAAGATTGTAATTCTTTGTCAATCTTTAAATCAAAGATTGGGACATAACGAAATGATCCCTCGTCCTAAAAAGTCTTTTTGATACTCATGCCTATCAAGTCCTTTTCCAACATGAATGGATAGTACTCATAGTATGCACCCAACTGCAGAGTCTTTGCGATGTTATATTCGTATCTGATGCCGATAGATGCATCAAGCTCGGCACCGGGATTGTATGTGAGAGCCGCATGCATAGCATTGGGAGTGTCGGTGCGTATGTCCTCGAAATCGGTAATGATGGCATATCCCGCTTCCAGATAAGGTGTCAGGTGGTGTCGCTCCGAACGGAGCACGTCAAGTCCGACATGTGCACAGAGCATGGCATGGGTTAAGGCATGCCCGTTTACCGTTTCATGGCTTGCTGATATGTGACCAGCCTCGTCCTTGATGATGATTCTCCGAGTGGAAGTGTCGTTCAGTTTGTTGGCAAAATAAGACAATCGTCCGCCAAATTCAATTCTTTTCACTTTCTTTCCGAATTCTGCAGACACACTCAGTCCGTCGAGGAATTTGCAGAAGGCTGTTGTTCCCACGCTTGTGCGTGCATACCAATTGTTTTCTTTCTGCGCATAGCATCCAGTTATAAATGTAAAAGCGCAAGCAAGACCAATAATAATCCGTTTCATATTTTTTATCTTTTTTAGAAGGTTATACCTAGTTTCAGATAGACAGTTCCGCGGTTCTTATGCTCTTCAGTGCCAGGCCTTTTCACATCGAACTTGGTGTAGTTGAAGCCGATGGCAGGGATAAAGCTCACGGCCTTCCATCTCAGGGAATAGCCGACCGACAAATCGGAAGTGAACTTGGCCTTATAGTTGTCACCCTCAGAGCCGAGCGACGTGCCCAACTGGGCGTTCAATAGCAGTTTCTCGCAGTTTTTCAACGGGTGGTAACGCACGTCGGCAAACACGGGCACATAGCCCTCGCGCTCGCG
Source organism: Bacteroidaceae bacterium (assembly GCA_016284045.1). Taxonomy (GTDB): domain Bacteria; phylum Bacteroidota; class Bacteroidia; order Bacteroidales; family Bacteroidaceae; genus UBA3839. The sequence goes on along the minus strand of JAEEOB010000052.1, from coordinate 1,772 downwards.
GTTATAGCCCATGAATCCGGCTCCCAGACCCAGCGACAGATTGTTGGTCACATAATATCCGGCTACGGCATGGAAAGCAGCAGCTGTGTTGCTGTTGTTGTTCAAGTCGGCAAGAAATCCCCCTTCGGGCTTGCTGGGTTTAAAGGTATAGCCTTCCATCAGTTCAATACCGGCCCACCAACGGGCGTTTTCTTTCTTTTGTGCCTGGCTGGTTACGGCTAACAAGGTCAGGCAGATAGTAACCACTAAATACTTTTTCATTTTTATAATAGCTTTCAATCGTTCGTTAAATGTAGAGTAACGACGCCGCTCTAACGAAACCACCTTATAAGAGTCCTTTGGAATCGTTGTTTATTTAATCATTTCTTCAGAATTTATAGCCTACGCTAAGATTAAATCCGCGGTTATAGTAATCGAGATCTCCGTATTTGTCATGCTGCAACTGCCTCAATCCATGCTGATAACTCAGTTTTAGTTGTACATGCTTGTTGAACTCCAGACCTATGACAGCATCCATACCCACATCGAAGCGCTTGAAATAATAATCACTGAACATTTTCCTACCAACGGCACTTTTCCCTCCCAGCCCGTAAGCCAGATAAGGTCCGATTTCGAACAGTAATTTCGTATGCTTGCCTAAGTTGAACTTGTAGCCCGGATGGATGGGAAGCTCCAGATAGTTCAGCATTCCACGGCCGCCACCCCAGTTGATGAATCCTTTCTGCTTGAAGCTCAGACCAGCCGTGGTGTATAATCCTGGTGCAAGTTTGGGTAATTCCAACTCACCGAAAACACCGACATTAAAGCCATAACGCGCCTCATGGCTCATTACGTTTCCCCGGGGCGTGTTGTCGTTAATACCAGCATTAATGCCAAACGACAAATCTTGAGCATTGACGCTCATCCATGAGAGACATATAAACAGGGCTGTAGTCAACAGTTTTTTACTCTTTCTCATAATCTCGTTTTTTTGTTAGGTGAATGTTGATTCTATAGGTTTTAAAGTAATCTGGGGGCAAAACTATTGCAAAATAGTCAATCCCCCAAATTTCTTAAACCATTTTATAGATTATAAAACATCATTGAATAAAGATTGTTATTCTTTGTCAAAATGGGGAAGGGGAGTTTCCTGTTCTATATGATTGTAGCTATCGGAAGTGGGATGAGCCGGGCTTTCCGACTCAGATTTTTCTATTTGCTCCTCCACCATTTCGTCAATATAAGTATTATCAGTGCAAGAGTATACACCAAGAATCAATGCCGTGATAGCAGCGATGATAATTTTCTTTTTCATTTTTCTTATTGGTTTTTTGTTCATTTTGTTTGGAATTCCGAGAACAAAATTAGGAAGTGGAAATCTCTCTGCCAAGTTTTTGAGGGATTATTTTTTTGAGCTTGCTGCATTCGAAAAATGAGGTTTTTGACTGAATTTCAATGAATTGCATTTTTTGCAACAAGGCTTTGAGGGCTAAAATGCAACAGCTTGTAACCCTGGTAGCAGAGGGTTTTCATTTTTTTTTGTTACTTTACTGAGAATAAAGAAAGATTTTGTATCTTTGCAAGCGACAACTTTTTGCCGTTATTTAAATTAAGAATCTACAGAACAGAGGGTATGGGAAAAATAATACGTGTTTTGATTATTGCATTGTTTTTTTGCCTGATTGCTGGTGGTTGCTCGAAAAGTGAATTCCACAAGCAGTTGGCTGATATAGATTTGTTGCTGCAACAGCAGAAGAACGAAGAGGCCTGTAAACTTCTCAACGAAATGAATC
>JAEEOB010000051.1 GCA_016284045.1 Bacteroidaceae bacterium | reverse complement strand
GTGGGAACCGGTCTGGCAGGCGCTTCTGCTGCCGCCTCTCTCGGCGAGATGGGCTTCAACGTGCTCAACTTCTGCATACAGGACTCTCCGCGCCGTGCACACTCAATTGCCGCACAGGGTGGTATCAACGCGGCGAAGAACTATCAGAACGACGGCGACTCCGTATATCGTCTGTTCTATGACACCGTGAAGGGTGGCGACTACCGTGCTCGTGAGGCTAACGTGTATCGTCTGGCTGAGGTGAGCAACAGCATCATCGACCAGTGTGTGGCACAGGGCGTGCCGTTCGCACGTGAATATGGCGGCCTACTTGCTAACCGTTCGTTCGGTGGCGCACAGGTGAGCCGTACATTCTATGCGAAAGGACAGACGGGTCAGCAGCTCCTGCTCGGCGCTTATTCAGCACTTTCCGCACAGGTGAATGCCGGCAAGGTGAAGCTCTACACCCGCTATGAGATGCTCGACGTGGTGATTATCGACGGTCGTGCTCGTGGTATCATCGCCAAGAACCTCGTCACTGGTGAGCTGGAGCGCTTCTCAGCAAACGCTGTGGTTATCGCCACCGGAGGTTACGGTAACACTTATTTCCTCTCTACCAACGCCATGGGATGCAACGTGTCGGCTGCCATGTCATGCTACCGCAAGGGTGCGTACTTCGCAAATCCTTGCTATGTGCAGATCCACCCCACATGTATCCCGGTTCACGGCGACAAGCAGTCAAAACTTACGCTGATGTCAGAGTCACTGCGTAACGACGGACGTATCTGGGTGCCGAAGAAGCTCGAAGATGCTAAGGCGCTGCAGGCCGGCACCAAGCAGGGCTATGAGATACCAGAGGAAGACCGCGACTACTATCTGGAGCGCCGCTATCCGGCATTCGGTAACCTCGTACCACGCGACGTGGCGAGCCGTGCTGCCAAAGAGCGCTGCGACAAAGGCTTCGGAGTGAACAACACCGGTCTGGCTGTGTTCCTCGACTTCTCAGAGTCCATTCAGCGGCTGGGAATCGACGTGATTCGTCAGCGCTACGGCAACCTTTTCGACATGTATGAGGAAATCACCGATGTGAACCCGGGCGAGAAGCGTATCACCCGCGACGGCGTGGATTACTACAACCCGATGATGATCTTCCCTGCTATCCACTACACGATGGGCGGTATCTGGGTGGATTACGAGCTGCAGACTTCCATCCCCGGACTCTTCGCCATCGGCGAGTGCAACTTCTCCGACCACGGAGCCAACCGCCTCGGTGCGTCTGCACTCATGCAGGGTCTTGCCGACGGTTATTTCGTGCTGCCTTACACCATCCAGAACTACCTTGCCGACCAGGCTATCTGGCCGCGTATCTCAACCGATGCGCCTGAGTTCGCAGAGGTGGAGAAAGCCACTGAGGACCGCATCCAAAAGCTGATGAATATCAAGGGCAAGCGCAGTGTGGATTCCATCCATAAGGAGCTGGGTCACATCTGCTGGGAGTATATCGGCATGGGACGTACGAAAGAGGGACTAGAGAAAGGTATCAAGCTGATTGACGAGCTGCGCAAGGAGTTCGACACCAACCTCTTCATCCCGGGCTCACGTGAGGGACTGAACATCGAGCTCGACAAGGCTATCCACCTCGACGACTTCATCACGATGGGTAAGCTCATGGCATACGACGCACTCTCACGCGAGGAGTCATGCGGCGGTCATTTCCGTGAGGAGCATCAGACGGAGGAAGGCGAGGCTAAGCGCGACGACAAGAACTTCTTCTATGTCGGCTGCTGGGAATACCAGGGCAGCGACGACAAGGCACCAGTGCTTATCAAGGAGCCGCTGGAATATGAGGCAATCAAGGTACAGACACGTAACTACAAAAACTAATCACCATGGCTGAAAAGGTATTAACATCATTCACAGTAAAATACTGGAAGCAGAACGGTCCGAAGGACAAGGGCCATTTTGAGACAAAGGTAATGAAGGATATCCCTGGTGATACCTCATTCCTTGAGATGCTCGACATTCTGAACGAGCAACTGATTGAGGAAGGCAAGGAGCCGTTCGTGTTTGACCACGACTGCCGCGAGGGTATCTGCGGTATGTGCTCGCTGTATATCAACGGAACACCGCACGGTAAGAGCGAGCGCGGGGCTACAACCTGCCAGCTCTACATGCGTAAGTTCAACTCTGGCGACACCATCACCATCGAGCCGTGGCGCTCTGCCGGTTTCCCGGTTATCAAGGACTGTATGGTTGACCGCAACGCGTTCGACAAAATCATGCAGGCGGGGGGCTATGTGAGTGTGCGCACCGGCGCACCGCAGGATGCCAACGCTATCCTGATTCCTAAGCAGGATGCCGACGCGGCTATGGACTGCGCGTCATGCATCGGATGCGGTGCCTGTGTGGCTGCATGTAAGAACGGGTCTGCCATGCTCTTCGTCAGCTCGAAGGTGAGCCAGCTGGCTCTCCTGCCACAGGGCAAGCCGGAGGCTGCCAAGCGCGCAAAGGCAATGGTTGCGAAGATGGACGAACTGGGTTTTGGTAACTGCACCAACACCCGTGCTTGCGAGGCTGTGTGCCCTAAATGCGAGACCATCTCCAATATCGCACGCCTCAACCGCGAGTTCATCAAGGCAAAACTTGCTGATTAAGCAGACCGATGTTTAAATGATATTTTAAGACGGGTGAATCAATGGTGGTTCATCCGTCTTTTTCATCCGAATAATTATTTGTTCAACTTGTGGATTTTTTAAACAAACTGAATGATATCCTTTCCCTTAAAAACCATATACAATGGATTTGTTTGTAACTGTCAAAATATCAGACAGAAAGATGGAAATAGACATATTTAGCATATATACAAATTAATATAAGGTGTTGGAATAATGACAAAAATAATGTAAATTTGCACTGTGAATGTTCTTGGAACAAAAAACATAGAATTACTAACTAAAAAACATACTTCGATGAAAACGAAAGCATTATTTGTCATTATGTATGTGGCAGGCTGCTTAGTGATGTCAGCTCAGGCGCAGCAGGAAGAGGTTCCGCCGCCGAAAGCCTATTTGCAGACTTCGTTCGAAACGCCAGATCTAACTAATATCAGAATTAAGGAAGATCCAGGCGAGACACTTGAGTATATTGGAAAAATCGGCAACGATTTTGACACAGCGTTAGATTCACTTAAAACCCTAAAAAATATTACTTCAGAAATAATCAAGGAGCCTTTAGCGGTTATTTTTGATTACGATGACAGATTATTTTTTGGAATAATTTACGGTGATTGCGGGATGTACTCGGATGTAATAGACACGAAGGGTAATTATTATCTGAGAACGTGGTATAGTTCAGATGATGGTATGACTGTGTTGCCGAAAGCCTATCAGCAGACTTCGTTCAACATGTTCAACCAACTGGCAGCAGACCCGGAGTCGGACGACAACATCTGCTTCTCGCCGTTGTCGGTACAGATTGCGCTGTCGATGGTGCAGAACGGTGCGGACGGCAACACACTGAAGGAGATGCAGACCGCACTTGGCACTTACGGCTATTCCAACGAGGAAATCAATGCCTTCAACCAGTCGCTGATAACGTCGATTACCTCCCGTCCGCCGTTCGACCCGAATGATTGGAAATGGTATGTGGATAATGACGAGGAGGAGGCAAGAAAATATTACGACGCGGCATATCCTACATGCGAAATCGCCAATTCCGTGTGGTACCGCCCGGATGTAAGGATCAACGACTCTTTCATCGACATACTGAAGTCGAGTTATGACGGCGGCATCGGCAGCGTGGAGTTTGACACGGAGGAGGGCATCGGAGAAATCAACCGGTGGGTGAACGACAAGACGCACGGCATGATTCCGAAAATCTATGAAGAGCCACAGTCAGATGAACTTGCAGTCGTGCTCGCAAACGCGCTATACTTCAAGGGGTCATGGTCGGATCAGTTTGATGCGGGCATGACAAAGCCCGACGTGTTTCACTGCGGTGACGGGTCAGCGGTCAAGACCGACATGATGTGTTCTATGTCGGAGTATCACGCTGCGGTCAACGACAAATTCCGGATGCTTACCCTATTCTATGGTCGTAAGGACTATTCCATGACCCTGTTTGTGCCAGTGGAGGGAACCACCCTTCCCGAACTCACCAGCGACGACTGGCAGCAGACTATGACCGAGGCATACGAGCAGGAACACCAGCCTTATGCCGTTTATATGCCGAAATTTGATTTCAACGGTAAATACAACCTCAAATCCGTGTTGATGAAGATGGGTATAAATGACGCATTCGACGAATACAAGGCTGATTTTACGAAAATGTATGCAGACCATAACCGCGCAATAGACAAAGTGTTCCAGCTGAGCAGAATATCTGTGGATGAGGAAGGGACTGAGGCTGCGGCAGTGACTGTGATAGAGATGCCCGATTGTGCGGGACCAGACCCGGATGACTACAAGGAGTTCCGTGTTGACCGTCCGTTCTACTTTACGATAGAGAACCGCAAGCAGCAGTCGGTGCTGTTTGTGGGACGTGTCGCCACGCTCGAGGGAGAGGCAATCGTTTCGCTTGAAGGAGATGTGAACGGCGACGATGAAGTGAATATTTCCGACGTGGTTGCGATTATTAACACCATGGCTGGTAATGAAAACTTTAGGTCAGCCTCTGACGTGAATGGTGACAAAAAAGTCGATATCTCCGATGTTGTTGCTGTCATCAACATCATGGCGGGGCAATAGTCTTTCATTAGTTATTTTTGTTGATGGTTTTTGTACGATTTTGGACTTATCTAACAAAAAACAAGCCGGCTGGAATGAGCCGGCTTGTTTTTTCAATTATTGAGTGAGATTTGGTGCGTATTATTTTGCGATAAGCAGGAAGTATTTCTTCTTGCCTTGCTGCACGAGCAGGTATTTTCCGTCGAGCAGGTCGTCAGCGGTAAGCACGGTGTTGGGGTCGGTGAGCTTCTCTTTGTTGATGCTCACACCTCCGCCCTGGGTCATCTTGCGCATCTCTCCCTTCGACGGGAACACTGGGGCTGTCTCGGTGACGAGGTCGATGGCTTTCACACCGTTTTCGAAAAGTGACTTATCCACTTCATAATGCGGTACACCGTCGAAGATGTCGAGAAGTGTCTGCTCGTCGAATTTCAGGAGGGCTTCCTTCGTTGATTTCCCGAACAGGACGTTGGATGCCTCCACTGCCATCTCGTAGTCCTCCTGCGAGTGAACCATGACGGTCACTTCCTGTGCCAACCGCTTCTGTAGCACCCGCCGTCCTGGATCCTGGTCATGCTCGGCGATAAGCGCCTCAATTTCTTCTTTTGGTAGCGAGGTGAATATCTTGATGTAACGCTTTGCGTCGTCGTCGGCGGTGTTGAGCCAGAACTGATAGAAGAGGTAAGGCGATGTGCGGTTGCGGTCGAGCCAGATATTTCCTTTCTCCGTCTTGCCGAACTTGCGTCCGTCGCTCTTCGTAACGAGCGGGCAGGTGAGAGCGAAACACTCCTTACCCGACATACGGCGTATCAACTCAGAGCCCGTTGTTATATTACCCCACTGGTCGGCACCTCCGAGTTGCAGTCGGCAGTTGTTGTGCTCGCAGAGATAATAGAAGTCGTAAGCCTGAAGAAGCTGATAGGTGAACTCGGTGAACGACAGTCCGTCGCGTGCCTCACCGTTCAGACGCTTCTGCACCGACTCCTTTGCCATCATGTAGTTCACGGTGATGTGCTTGCCTACGTCGCGTGCAAAGGCGAGGAATGTGAAGTCCTTCATCCAGTCGTAGTTGTTCACCAATTCCGCCTTATTGGGGGCATCGCTCTCAAAATCGAGAAATTTGCTCAGTTGGGCCTTGATACATTTTACGTTGTGTGCCAGCGTCTCCTCATCGAGCAGGTTGCGCTCCTGGCTCTTACCCGACGGGTCGCCGATCATGCCGGTTGCACCTCCCACGAGTGCGTAGGGCTTGCCTCCGCAACGCTGATAATGGCGGAGCATCATCACTCCGCAAAGGTGGCCGATATGCAGGGAGTCGGCAGTAGGGTCTATTCCCAAGTAAGCCGACACGTTCTTCTCTTTCTCTAGAAGCTCTTCCGTGCCAGGCATCATCTGGTGGATCATTCCACGCCATGCTAATTCTTTTACGAAATTCATCCTTTTTTATTTACGATTTTACAATTTACTATTAACTATTGATTGAGCAATTGAATTATTAGATTATTTTAAAACAACTGTAATTCATGCATCAACAAATCTAAACTACTAAAAACTAAGAACTAACAACTAAAAACTCTTTTTCAAATCTGGCTCATAGGCACTCCTGTCACGTCTCTGACGACCTTGACGAACGGGGGGAAATTGATGGCATCAGGGTCTTTCACACCTGCGATTTCAAGAATGCTGATTCCGTCGTCGCGGTCAAGGAAGGTGTCCAGCTCGAAATATTGCTTTTCCCATACGAAGTTCTTACGTATTTTCCGCAATGTCTTGCGTGAAGGGTCAGCCTGCTGAAGCAGGGTGACGTATTGGTAGGGGCTTATTTGCCGCTCAGTCTCAATGAATTCGGTGTCCGACACCTTTTTCTTGATGCTCTGCATATATACATAACTTCCGTCCCATCCTCGTTTACGGAGTCTTACTATCGTGTCGGGGTCTGACTTCAGATAGGTCTGTGTGATTTCACACTCGGTGGTGTTTTCAGGCAGGTTGTCTATAACCTCTACCACGTAGTTGCGCTGCGACTCATTAAGTGCCGGCAGGCCCATCACCACAGATATCTCTTTGATAACCGCCTTGAGTTTGTTCTCGAAGTCACGGCTGTTGTCGATAATTCTCAGATGTGGGTGTCCGTTCCATGCGGAAATAAGTTTGATGTCGAGCATACGGGCGGTTCGTGCATCCTCGCTGCGTGCCGCGTTGTTGGCGGTGGTGTAGAACTCCTCCGCGCCGTTGGCTGCGCTGACCAGATGCAGCACTGCGTCGTAGCGGGAGTCGCGTAGCTGGATAGTGTTCGTGCCGATGTCGTTCATCAGTGCCTGCCATGTCTCCTCGGGCAGATAGGTGGATATGTCCATCGTGCCTCTGTCGCACACCACGAGTGCCGGCTTCCCGCATTTGGCGGCAATTTCCATAAACTGATCCTCTATATGCATCTGCATCAGCAATGTGGCTTTCTCTGACTGATAGTGATACTGACGGTCGTCAGTCAGGTAGTTTACACCCGCCTGAATGCAGATTGTAGGAATTTCCGGCAGCGTGAACACTTGATAGCCCAGGCTGGTGAAGTGTTCGATGATCCGAACGAGTGCGGTGGTTTTGCCTGCGCATGGACCGCCGGTAAGCGCGATTTTCGTGATGTCGTTCCTGTTCATGAGGCTGTGATGGTTTTAAACTGCAAAGTTACGATTAAGTGAGCGAAAAACCAAATTTATTTGAGTTTTTCCGAACGAAAGAAACTTCGGTGTTAACCAAAGTTACGATTAAGTGAGCGAAAAACCAAATTTATTTGAGTTTTTCTGAACGAGAGTGACTTGGCTCAAACCAAAGTTACGAATAAGAATGAAGAATTTTCATTCTCTTTATCTGAGCCGTTTCTTGAAAGATTCAAAGGCTGCGACTTTTTGCGTTTTAGTGGCATCGGGGAAGTGGCTGTCGATGATTTCCTTGAACGCCTGCTCCGCTTTCGCACGCATCTGTGCCTTACCGGCTTTCAAACCGGCAGATAACTCGTTTTTGGGCAGTAATGCCCGGTTGAAATTGCCGTCGCTCATTTAGTTTTTAGTTTTTTGTTCTTTTTTAGCGAAAAAAGGTTTCTCCAAATCCCCACCCACGCATGAAATAACCGTAAAGCCTGTAGAGACTCCCCGTGGGGAACTCAGCACAGAATCGATTGATAATCGATTGTGTGATGAGGTGGTGCAGCACTCGGCTTATGCGAGCCAAGGAACGAAGGCGAAGCAGAAGACACTAAGTGCAAAGGTGGGGTCTAAATAAAACCGTTAGAAGCCCATCACCGAAACAAACTCTCATTTTCGAGGAAAAAATACTCCCGAATTATGAATTATTCTTGAATATACACCCGCTGGACGCGTGTGGAGATGCCGGTGAGCACTTCGTAAGGGATGGTTTCAAGCACATCGCTCAGGACGGTCACTGGCAGGTCGTCACCGAAAATCACAGCGTAATCGCCTTCCTTGCAGTCAATGCCTGTCACGTCAATCATGCAGACGTCCATACAGATATTGCCGAGATAGGGTGCTTTCTGCCCGTTGACGAGGCAGTAGCAGTTGCGGTTGCCCAGTTTCCGGTTGAGTCCGTCGGCATAGCCGATTGGAATGGCAGCCACACGGCTAGGGCGGTCAACAAATGTCTTGCGGCTGTAGCCGATCGAATCGCCTGCTGGCACGTCGCGGATTTGTAGTATCGTGGTTTTCAACGTGCAGACGTTATGGATTATCTCGTTGTTGCGGGGATTGATGCCGTAGAGTCCGAGTCCGAGCCGTACCATGTCGAGCTGATACTGCGGGAAATGCTCGATTCCGGCTGAGTTGCAGATATGCCGGATGATATGGTGTCCGTATGCGTTCTGAAGCTTTTTTGAAGCCATGTCGAAGAGTCCGAACTGTTGGCGTGAGAAGTCATCGAATCCGTCGGAGTCGCTGCCTACGAAATGTGAGAACACGGAGCAGGGAACAAGGGCGCTCTGACGTGTGAGCCGGTCTATTAGCCGATCCATGTCGGTCTTTGCGTTGAATCCGAGCCTATGCATGCCTGTGTCGATTTTGATATGTACTGGGAAGTTTGTGATTCCCTCTTTCTCTGCGGCTCTGATGAGTGCCTCCAGGATGTCGAAGTTGAACACCTCAGGTTCCAGACGGTAGTCGAAGAGCATCCTGAATGAGGTCATCTCAGGGTTCATCACCATGATGTTGGCGGTGATGCCGGCATTACGAAGCTCTGCACCTTCGTCTGCAACCGCTACAGCGAGATAATCCACGCCGTGGTCTTGCAGGGTTTTGGATGCCTCGATGGAGCCGATACCGTAGGCTGATGCTTTTACCATGCATACCATCTTGGTTTCCGGCCGTTTGAACTGACGGTAGTAATTCAGGTTATCTACCATTGCATTCAGGTTGATTTCCAGAATCGTCTGATGTACTTTCAGCGTGAGCAGGTCACTCAGCTTGTCGAAACGGAAATGACGTGCTCCTTTCAACAGAATAAACTCATTTTTCAGCTCCTGAAACACCTCGCTTGATATCAAGGCCTCGGTCGTGCGGAAGAAATGCTTGTCGGCAATCGGGAAATAATCGGAGCATTGAGTGATTTTGTCGCCCACGCCGATGATTTTCTCTATGCCGCGGTTCATCGCCATCTGTGCCACTTGGCTGTAGAGCGACCTTGGCTCCTCACCGCTTTGTAGAATATCGCTGAGAATCAGTGTGCGCCGCTGTTCTTTCGTGTCGGGCCGTCTCGACATGAAGTCGAGCGCGATACTCAGTGAGTGGATGTCTGAGTTATATGTGTCGTTGATGATGGTGCATCCGTTTATTCCGTCTCGCACCTCCAGACGCATCGCAACGGGTTCCAGGCGTTTCATTCTGTCGCAAATGATATCCACAGGCATGTTGAGACTTAAGCAAGTGGCGAAGCATGTGATGGAGTTCTCTATGGCGGCATCATCGATGAAAGGAATGGTGAACTGGCTGATTTCGTCGTTAATGGCGAATTTCACAGTTGCTTGACGGCCTTCTTTCACCACCTCCCTGATGATGATGTCAGTGTCGTCGATTCCAGCTCCGTTTGCAGTGTTCCATGAAATGCGGGACACATTCTCAGGCATGGTGGACGCGCACTGGGAGATGGTGCTGTTGCTCATGTTGAGCACTGCTTTCTGGCAACCTTTGAAGAGTTGCATCTTCTCTGTGCATTTGATTTGCATCGAGAGGAAGTTTTCCTGATGCGCCTGACCCACGTTGGTGATGACTCCGATGGTGGGTTTTACAATCTGGTTTAGCCGTTCCATCTCTCCGCTTTTCGATATGCCTGCCTCGATGACTGCGATGTCGGTGTGCTTGTCAATTAGCCAGAGTGAGAGGGGGACTCCTACCTGAGAATTGTAACTGCGTGGAGATCGGCAAACATTGTAGTCGGGCGACAGCAACTGATAGAGCCATTCCTTTACTGTGGTCTTTCCATTTGAGCCGGTGATGGCAACAACAGGAATATCAAATTTAAGGCGGTGTGCGCTGGCTATCTGCTGGAGTGCTGTAAGTGTGTTGCTAACCACTAAGAAACAGGCATCGTTCAGATACTTGAACTCATCGGCATGGGTGACGACGAAGTTTCTCACTCCCCGTTTATACAGATCGTCAATATATTTATGTCCGTCGTTTCTTTGTGTTTTGAGTGCGAAGAAAAGGGTTTCTTCCGGAAAGCAAAGTGAACGGCTGTCGGTCAGAAGCCAGTTGATTTTTCTTGCTGATTCTATGGCTTTTTTGCCAGATATTACAGTTTGTCCACCTATGATTTTGGCTATTTCCTCAATCGTGTATTGCATATCTCGATTTCTTTTTCCATCCTGATATATGGATGCCGTTTTTTGATTGTTTCTATTTGTTTTAAAGTGTTTTCAATAAATGATTTATAGGCGTTGCTTGCAGGATTGTCGGTCTTGTGGGCTAATGCCTTTTGTATTTGTATGCACTGATTGCAGAGGCTCTTTGTGTCCTTATCGAAATGTGTGTCGGAGAAGCGTTCCCAGATGTGCTGGATAGCAAGCGGGGAAGGGTGTATCATGTCATCGGCATAGAATCGGTAGTCGCGTAGCTCATCCATCATGATTTCATACGAGGGAAAGTATTCAAGATGAGGTTTTGATGTACCCATTTGGAATTGCTTGATCAGCTGGTCAACTCCAAGAAGGAGCGTGCTTTTGCTGAGTTGGTTGACGTGCATTCCGTCGCGCTTGTGCCTGATTGGGCTGATTGTCAGAATGATTCGCAAATATGGATTCTTTTCGTGAAGTTGCTCAATGAGTGATGTCCACTTCTCGGCGATTTCATTTGTCGAGAGCATTCTTCTTTCAAACAGACTGTCTTTTTGTTTATGGCAGTTTGCCACGAGCTTTCCGTTGTTTTTCAGGGTGTAGATGATGGCTGTGCCGAAGGTGACAATCAGAACACGGGCTGTTTTCAGTGTTTCAGCCATGGCAATTCCTGCAAGATTCATTTTCATGACCAGTTCTTCGGCTGAACAGCAGGAGAATTTGGTGTGGTGCATCCAGCTGTGCCAGTTGCCTTCGTCATCCATGAATATTTCATCCGACTGGCTGTTGAATGGGATTTCGTCGATACTACGTTTTAATAGCCAAGCGATGGAAAGCGGGTTGTAGAGAGTTCCGAAAGGGTTCCGGACGGTGTTGAATTTGCAGTCATCCAACATCTGACCCATATTGTCGGCAAAGCACGAACCGACCAGCGCAATTCGGTCTGAATGGCTGATAGGTAAGCCGCTTCTCGGAATATCAACTGGGGTCGTAAATTGCATATCGCTGAAATTTTATGCAAAGTTACGAATAAAAATGAAGAATGAAAAATGAAGAATGAAGAATTGTTTTTGCCTTGTTGAATAATTCGGGCGAAAGTGGAATTATAAAAGGTGGTTTTCCCCCGAATCACACACCGTTTTAAAACAGCTGACACCAAATAATTCGGGCGAAAAGTGGGTAAAAAACATCACTTTTCGCCCGAATGAAGACTGCTTTTAATCAATGTGTCGATTTATCTAATGTTTATTTCTCATCTGTTTACGTATAAAGACTAATTTCTTCGTTAACAAAAATCATCCAGGCGGTAGCCCGGATGATTTTTATTATGATGTAAGGAACTAAACTTTAAATATTAGAGAAGATTACATCGGGTATTTCTCTGATGGACCGTATTGGTTGGTACCAGGTTGGCTGTCCATGCAGCAGAACACTATGATAACAATACTAAGAATTCCATTGAGAATCAATAGGAAAGAGGAAATGGTTCCTAATGTGAGAGTAAATGAATTCGTGGATAGAACAGCAAGGAAAATGGTCAGTGCCCAGAATGCCATGATGCCATACATAATCCATGCTAAAATACCAGGTTTGTTTGTGTCTTGCAGACGACGAACTGTGATGCTTAATCCGGCGAAGCATGTAGCAAGATAAATAACAAACACCATGAAATAGCCGAATTTACCGCCAATGGAAGTGAAGATAAGGTTCAAAATCCATCCGGCAACACCAATAGCCAACATTGCCCACCAGAACTCTGAACGGCGTGCACGTCCGCTGAAGTCAGTTAATTTGCTCAACCAACGTTGTAAAGCTTCTGGGAATTGGAGCATCGGCGTTCCTGCTCCTTGTGGTTGGAATCCTGGCTGGAAGCCCGGCTGTGGGTTCTGCTGAGGATTCTGCTGAAATTCATTTGCCATAATGTAAAATTTTTAAAGGTTTATAAATGATTTTAATTCACAAAATGCCTTTTAGAGTGTTAGATTTACATAAATTGATATGATATGTCTTGCAAAATTATAAATTTATATTTAATAACCAAAACAAATACTTATATTTTTTTAGAAAAATTTACAATTTGTTCGATTTATCCTTATAATAGCCCTTAAAACAAAAAGAATTCAAAGAAAGCCTTTGAATTCTTTTTGTTTTGCTAACAAGAGATAGCGAATGGATAGTCTATCTATAACATCAGTAGAGTGATGCGATGAGATCATGGATGGTGAGCAGTTTTTGCTCCCCGGTGTCCATGTTTTTCAGCGTGATTTGGCCGGAAGCCATTTCTGTCTCTCCTACGAGTGCCACATACGGAATCTGTTTGGCGTTGGCATAACTCATCTGCTTTTTCATCTTCACTGAGTCGGGGTAGATTTCAGCGCTGATTCCAGCCGATCTCACTTCCTGTAGCACTTTCAGGCAGTAGTCGGCTTCGGATTCTCCGAAATTCACGAACAGCACCTTCGTCCGTATCATAGCTTCCTTGGGGTAGAGGTCGAGCTGGTTGAGCACATCGAAGATACGGTCCGCTCCGAAAGAGATGCCTACACCCGACACTCCTGGCATTCCGAAGATGCCGGTGAGGTTGTCGTAACGTCCGCCACCGGTGATACTGCCGATTTCCACGTCAAGCGCTTTCACCTCAAAAATGGAGCCAGTGTAATAATTTAGTCCTCTGGCAAGTGTGAGGTCAAATTCAACTGCATTGTTCAGGTCGGTCAGTTTCGAAAGGATATACTCACATTCCTCCACGCCTTGCAGTCCGGTATCGCTCTCTTTGAGCACTTCTTTCATTGTGGCAAGTTTATCGGTGTTGGTGCCGCTGAGGTTGATGATGGGTTGCAGCTTCTCGATGGCATCTGCGGGCAGACCATTTTCTGCGAGTTCAGCATTCACGTTGTCAAGACCGATTTTGTCGAGTTTGTCGATTGCAACGGTGATTTCCACGATTTTATCTGCCTGACCGATAATCTCTGCAATTCCGCTGAGTATCTTACGGTTATTGAGTTTGATGCAAACCCTCACACCGAATTTTGAGAAGACGGTGTCGATGATTTGCATGAGCTCTACTTCGTTGAGCAGTGATGTGCTGCCCACGATGTCGGCATCACACTGATAGAACTCGCGGTAACGGCCTTTCTGAGGGCGGTCGGCTCTCCAAACGGGCTGAATCTGATAGCGTTTGAATGGCATGGTCAGCTCATCGCGATGCTGCACAACATAGCGTGCGAAAGGTACGGTGAGGTCATAGCGTAGTCCTTTCTCGCAGAACCGGCTTGCAAGCTTCGATGCGTTTCGCGACAGCAGTTCCTCGTCGGTGATACCTTTGAAATAGTCGCCGGAATTCTGGATTTTAAACAGCAGCTTGTCGCCTTCCTCGCCGTATTTGCCCATCAACGTTGACAGGTTCTCCATTGCCGGAGTCTCTATCTGCTGAAAGCCGTAAAGAGCATAAACTTCCTTAATTGTGTTGAATATATAGTTGCGCTTGGTCATCTCATCTGAAGAGAAGTCGCGCGTGCCTTTGGGAATTGATGGTTTCATTTATAATTACTTATTTTTAATATTATTTCAGAGTAATCGGAGTATTCAGATAAACTCAACAACAAAAAACTCAGAACATTTTGGCCACGCGTCTGATACCTGCGATGAGCGAATCTACCTCTTCTTTGGTGTTGTAGAGTGCGAACGACACGCGGACAGTTCCTTCTGTTCCTAACCGGTGCATAAGCGGCTCTGCACAGTGGTGTCCGGTTCTGATGGCTATGCCGAGTCGGTCGAGTAGGGTGCCGAGATCCAGATGATGGATTCCTTTGATATTGAATGAGATGACAGCATCGCCATTGCCACCTTCCGGATGTCCGTATATCTGGATGTTGTCGATTGTTCTCAACTGCTGAAGCGCATAATCAGTTAGCATCAGCTCATGGGCTTTGATTGTGTCGAAACCGATTGCGCTCACGTAGTCGAGTGCGGTGGCAAGGGCATGTGTGCCGATATAGTCTGGTGTACCAGCTTCAAACTTGTAGGGCAGGTCGTTGAATGTTGTTTTTTCGAACGACACGCGTTTGATCATCTCACCACCTCCTTGATAGGGTGGCAGTTTGTCAAGCCACCGTTCTTTCCCGTAAAGTACTCCCACACCAGTGGGACCATATATTTTGTGCCCACTGAAAGCGAAGAAGTCACAGTCGAGTTCCTGCATATCCACCTTGAAATGTGGTGTTGACTGTGCTCCATCAACGAGTACGGGCACACCGTGCCGGTGGGCTGACTCAACCATTGTTTTCACGGGGTTAACTGTGCCTAAAACGTTGGACACATGTGTGACACACACGATTTTCAGCCGTTCCGACTCGTCAAGCAGTTTATTATACGCTTTAATGTCGATTTCTCCGTTATCGGTGATTGGAATGACTTTGATTTTTAGTCCTTTCCTTTCTGCAATAAGCTGCCAAGGAACGATGTCGCTGTGATGTTCCATCTCGCTAACCAGAATCTCGTCGCCTGCTTCCATGAATGCCTCTCCGAAGCAGTATGCCAGCAGATTGATACTTTCTGTGGTTCCGCGTGTGAAAAGAATCTCGGAGCTGTTCTCTGCATTGATGAACTGTTTGACTGTTTCCCTTGAAGCTTCATGCAGGTCTGTGGCTTTCTGCGAGAGGAAATGGACACCGCGGTGGACGTTGGCATTCACGTTGTAGTATTCATCTACCATCGCCTCTACCACACACCGCGGTTTCTGTGTGGTGGCAGCATTGTCGAGATAGACTAGCGGCTTGTCATAGACTGTTCTTGCCAATATGGGAAAGTCTTCTCGTATTCTTGTATTTAAAATAGTAAAATTACCCAATTTAATAATAAATCGTAAAGTGTTAAATGGTAAATAATAATCGGTTATTTACACAAGTTGCATGTCTTGCATTTTTCCATCTCTCCGAGAAACCGTTTTTCCACTTTCACGAAGATTTTGCTTCTGAGCGGTTCATAGTCGATTTGGTCAATCACTTGACCTAAAAAGGCGTTTTTGAGCAGCATTCGGGCTTCTTCTTCTGCAATACCACGTTGGCGCATATAGAAGAGTGCTGTCTCGTCGAGCACACCGGTTGTTGAGCCATGTGAGCATTTCACGTCGTCAGCATAAATCTCAAGCATAGGCTGTGAGTACATACGTGCTGAGGGACTGGCACATAGATTGTTATTTGTTTCTTGCGAGCTTGTCTGTTGAGCACCCTTTTCTACGAGGATTTTACCTGCGAACGCACCGACAGCCTGGTCATCGACTACATATTTATATAGTTCATTTGATGTGCAATGGGCAGCATTGTGGCGTATCAGCGTGTTGTTGTCTATATGCTGTTTGCCGCTTCCTATGGCGCATCCGTTGAGTGTCGTCTCTGAAAATTCGCCGTTCAGGATCACGTCGCATAAGTTGCGTGTCAAGCCGTTGTGAAGGGTGATAACGCTGTGCCGGACACTTGCGTATGGCTGTTGATGGATATACACGTTTGAGAATCGTTTCGTCAATGGGGTGGTCTCCTCAATCTCATAGAGGTCAAGATGTGCATTGTCGTGACAATACACTTCGATTACTTGTGTTGTGAGGAACTCTTGTTTGTCTGTTGCATGGTCGTTGACGATGATGGTGGCATCTGCACCCTTTTCCATCACAACGAGTATGCGCCGGTTCATCATAGACGGCACTTCTCCCTTAATCCAGTTATCCACAGTGAGTGGTTTTTCCACCTTCGTGTCAGCAGGCACATAAATCAGCAGGCACTCGTGCGCCAGCATGGTGTTAAGCAAGGTGATTCCGTCGTGCTGGTCGGCGAGGCGGTTATAGTAGGGTCTGACATCGGCTGGTGCATCTTTCAGGCTGAAGATGTATGCCGAGGGAGTGATGCCGAGAGGGGTGAAGAGTATGCCGAAGTCGGTCTGGAAAGCCTTATCTACATCAGTGTATTTATACCGTTCTGATTTTCTTGATGGAAAGCCGACGGTCTTAAAGCGTTTGAACGCTTTTTCGCGGACATCGTTCATCACCCCACAGCTTTTCGACATAATGAGGTTCCGGCATTGCGTATAGAAATCTATGTATTGCTGTTCGCTCATATCTCATCTTTAATCCAGTCGAATCCCTTTTCTTCAATGACACGTGCCAGGCTGGCATCGCCAGTCTTCACGATTCTGCCGTCGAGCAGCACATGCACCTGATTGGGTGTGATATAATCGAGCAGCCGCTGATAGTGTGTAATCACGATGGCAGATGTATCTGGTTTTCTGAGTTTGTTGAATCCCTCAGCCACTATTCTCAGCGCATCAACATCAAGTCCTGAGTCTGTCTCATCGAGAATGCAGAAAGAAGGTTCGAGCATCGCCATCTGGAATATCTCGTTGCGTTTACGCTCACCTCCACTGAATCCTTCGTTCACTGAACGGTTAATCAGTTTGCTGTCCATCGCCACAATCTTACGTTTTTCCCTCATCATACTGAGAAACGCCGAGGCTTTCATCGGCTCCAAGCCCATGGCTTGGCGCTTGGCGTTTACTGCTGCTTTCAGAAAATTGGCCATAGAAACGCCTGGAATTTCGATTGGATGCTGAAACGACATGAATATGCCTGCATTAGCTCGTTCTTCGGTTTTCATGCTGAGCAGGTCCTGTCCGTTGAACCGAATGGTTCCATCGGTCACTTCGTAAGCGGGGTCACCCACTATCACTTTGCAGAGCGTGGATTTACCTGCTCCGTTTGTTCCCATAAGTGCGTGGATTTCTCCGTCGTTGATAGTAAGATCCACGCCTTTCAATATTTCTTTGCCGTTAATGCTGGCATGCAGATTCTTTATTTCTAACACGGTAATTGTGTATATTAAAACTATATATCTATAAAATATAGTAAATAACTATAAACTAGGAACTAATAACTATAAACTAAATGCCCTTATCCCACGGACCCTTCGAGCGAGACGGAGAGAAGTTTCTGTGCTTCGACAGCAAATTCCATTGGCAGCTTATTGAGCACTTCTTTGGCATAGCCGTTTACTATTAGTCCTACTGCATCTTCGGTGTTGATGCCACGTTGACGGCAGTAAAGCAGCTGATCCTCAGAAATCTTTGATGTGGTTGCTTCGTGCTCAACGGTTGCAGTGTTGTTTTGTATGTCCATATAGGGGAACGTGTGCGCACCGCATTTGCTGCCTAACAGCAGAGAATCGCAAGATGAGTAGTTCCTTGCTCCATCAGCATGTTTGCCTATCTTCACCAAGCCCCTGTATGAGTTCTCGCTTCGTCCTGCAGATATACCCTTGGAAATGATAGTGGATTTGGTGCGTTTGCCAAGATGGATCATTTTTGTTCCGGTGTCGGCTTGCTGATGGTTGTTTGTGACAGCAACGGAATAGAATTCAGCCTGTGAGTCATCACCTTCCAGCACGCAGCTCGGATATTTCCAGGTGATGGCAGAGCCGGTCTCCACCTGCGTCCATGAGAGTTTGCTGTGATGGCCTATGAGCCGTCCACGTTTAGTCACAAGGTTGAGTACACCCCCCTTTCCGTTCTCATCACCAGGATACCAGTTCTGTACAGTTGAGTATTTCACTTCAGCATTGTCCATGACCACAATCTCCACAATGGCAGCATGTAGCTGGTTCTCATCGCGCATGGGGGCAGTGCATCCTTCAAGATACGACACGTAGCTGTTTGATTCACATACGATAAGTGTTCGCTCAAATTGTCCTGTGTTACGGGCATTGATTCGAAAGTAAGTGGAGAGCTCCATCGGGCAACGTGTGTTTGCGGGAATATATACGAAGGACCCGTCGGAGAAGACCGCTGAGTTAAGGGCTGCGAAATAGTTATCGCGGTAAGGAACAACTGATCCGAGATATTTCCTGACAAGGTCGGGATGATTTCTTACAGCCTCGCTGATGGAACAGAAGATAATGTTTTTCTCAGCCAGCTTCTCTTTGAATGTGGTTTTCACAGACACAGAGTCCATGACTGCATCGACCGCCATTCCACTCAGCGCCATACGTTCTTCAAGAGGAATTCCTAGTTTGTCGAAAGTCTTCATCAACTCCGGGTCTATCTCTTTCGTTTCGGATCCTTGTTTTTTCTTGGTTGGGTCAGCATAGTAGGAAATGTCCTGATAGTCGATATCAGGCAGGGTAAGATGTCCCCAGGATGGGGATGTCTGTTCTTTCCAGAAGTTGAATGACTTCAATCTGAATTCAAGGAGCCAATCAGGCTCATTTTTTTTGGATGAGATAAGCCTGATGACATCTTCACTCAGTCCTTTGTCGATGATTTCGGTGTCTATGTCGGTGGTGAAGCCGAATTTGTATTTCTCTTCTGCTACCTTCTTTACAAATTCGTTTGCCATTCTTTTTTCCTTGTTCTTTGTTTTGAGCAGTGGGCAGCATACTGTTGTCGCTGTTTAGTCCATGAGCCGAAACTCGTTGACTCCCATTTTCGATGAAAAATAACTCCCAAATAATTATAATCCAATTTCGTCTATCTTATCCTGAATGGAGTGTTTAGGAGACAAACCCATCGCCTCCTCTGTAGAATCAGTGACAATGATAAGGTCGGGAATGAATTTCTGCGACGCATGCTTTACTTTGTAATACAGCTCATCCCGGTGCGACAGTGAGTCGGTGTGGAGTCCTCCTTTGCTCTTGATAAAGTCATATACATTGAATGCCACACTGAGAATGAGCAAATAGCCGACTGCTCCGACCACTGCTCCAGCCACACGGTTAAGGAAGCTGAGGTGAATCACCTTGATAGCTTTTGTAAGCAGAGAGGCGATGATGCCGAGCACGATGGGAAAGAGAATCACAATGGCAATGAATGCGATGATGTCAGCTGTTGTTTCCTCAGCGCCAGTGAAGTCAGCGAGAACTTTTCCGAATTTGTCGTATGCAGTGACAGCCAGCAGAAGTCCTACGATAATTCCCACAAGGTTGGCTATTTGTTTGATGGCGCCTTGGATGTATCCAACCAAGGCGCCAATCAGTGCAACTACTATAATAAGTATGGTCATAGTTTCTGTTTGATTTCCACCTCTGCGAAGGCCTCAAGCAAATCGCCTTCTTTGAGGTCGTTGAAGTTTACGATGGATATACCGCAATCGAAATTCAGACCCACTTCTTTCACGTCGTCCTTGAATCTCTTGAGGGCATTGATGCTTCCTGTGTGGATGACGATTCCGTCTCTGATTACGCGGATTTTGTCAGATCGGTGAATCTTGCCGTCGGTGACGAGCGCACCAGCCACAGTGCCGACCTTGGTGATTTTATATACCTGTTTCACCTCTGCCGTTCCGGCATATTCTTCCTTGATTTCTGGTGCGAGCATACCTTCCATTGCACTCTTGATTTCCTCAATCGTGTCGTAGATGATGGAGTAGAGACGAATATCCACTCCTTCCTGCTCTGCCAGCCTGCGGGCTGGGAGTGAGGGACGAACCTGGAATCCGATGATGATGGCATCGGATGCTTTGGCGAGCGATACGTCGCTCTCAGAAATCTGTCCAACTGCCTTGTATATCACGTTCACCTGGATTTTCTCGGTTGAGAGCTTGATGAGAGAGTCGCTCAATGCCTCGATAGAACCATCGACATCACCTTTGACAATAAGGTTGAGATCTTTCACACCGCCGATGGCGATGTCATGTGCCAGATCTTCCAGACCCTTACGTTTGGTGGTGCGAATTCCTTGCTCACGTTTAAGTTGCTCACGTTTGTTGGCAAGTTCACGGGCGGCTTGCTCCGTTTCCATCACATGGAAGGTGTCGCCGGCGGTTGGGGCACCGTTGAGACCGAGTATGAGTGCAGGCTCTGCTGGCTTTACCTGGTCGATACGCTTACCGCGTTCGTTGAACATCGCTTTGATTTTACCCCAGCTGGTTCCGGCAAGCACGATGTCGCCCTGCTTGAGTGTCCCGTTCTGCACGAGCACTGTTGCCACATAGCCTCTTCCTTTGTCGAGCGACGACTCGATTACCGAACCGACTGCTTTCCTGTTAGGGTTGGCTTTCAAGTCGAGCATCTCTGCCTCAAGCAGCACTTTCTCCATGAGCAGATCGACATTGATACCTTTTTTAGCCGAAATATCCTGACTTTGATATTTACCGCCCCAGTCTTCCACGAGATAATTCATGGCAGCAAGCTGCTCCTTGATTTTCTCAGGGTTGGCGCCCGGCTTATCTATTTTGTTGATGGCGAAGACCATAGGCACATTGGCAGCTACTGCATGGCTGATGGCCTCCTTTGTCTGTGGCATGATGTCATCGTCGGCTGCGATGATGATGATGGCGATGTCGGTCACCTGGGCACCACGGGCACGCATGGCGGTGAATGCCTCATGACCTGGTGTGTCGAGGAAAGTGATGCGTTTTCCGTTCGGCATCTTCACGTTGTAGGCTCCTATATGCTGTGTGATGCCTCCTGCCTCTCCGGCAATCACGTTCGTCTTGCGGATGTAGTCGAGCAGTGATGTCTTACCATGATCGACATGACCCATCACTGTGATGATAGGTGCTCTCGGCTGGAGATCCTTCTCGTCGTCTGCCTCTTCCTCAATGGCGTTTGATACGTCCTCGCTCACGTAAGTGGTTGAGAATCCGAATTCTTCTGCCACGAGGTTGATGGTTTCGGCGTCAAGTCGCTGGTTGATAGAAACCATGATGCCGATTTGCATACATGTCCCGATGACTTTTGTCACCGGCACATTCATCATGGTTGCAAGCTCGTTGGCAGTTACATATTCAGTGAGTTTGAGGATTTTGCTCTCTGCATTTTCCTCTTCCTCTTGCTCTGCCATTCGGTTGTGTATGGCCTCTCGTTTGTCTTTCCTGTATTTCACACCTTTTTTCATCTGTTTGGATGTCAGGCGTGCGAGAGTCTCCTTCACCTGCTTTGAGATTTCCTCTTCTGTCAGTTCAGGAGTTTTGATGGTTTTGTTTTTCTTCTTTTTCTTGCCCTGTCCTTGCTGCTGCTGGTTCTGCTGCTGCTGATTCTGCTGTTTGTTCTTCTTTCTGGGGTCAGTTGTCTGTTGAGCGGCAACAGCATTGATATCAACACGCTCTTTACCGATTCTGGTGCGTTTGCGCTTTTTGGCGGATTCCCCTTCATGAGCCTGGCGCATAGCCTCTTTAGCTTCTTTGCGCTGACGTTCTTTCTCTTCTCTTTCTTTCCGTTTTTCGGCTTTGCTCTTCTTGTCGGGACGGGTTTTGGAGTTGATGTTGCTGAGGTCAATGAATCCAACTTGTTTCACGCCGGTTGTTGGTGTTTCGGTACGGAACACTCCATCATCATCCACTTTACCCAACACTCTCTGCTTCTGCTTTTTCTCTTTCTGAGTATGTTCTGCAGGTTTAGTTATTACCTCTGTTGCTGATTCTTCTTTCTCAGGTGCTGTCTCATCAATTTGTTCCTCATCTGGGGCAGAAGCTGTAACAGTAGCATCCTCCTTCGGATGAGTTTCTGCTGTGACTGTTTCTTTTTCATTTTCTGCAGTCTCAGATGGTTCTGGCACCTCCGTTTTTACATCAGGTACAATTGCCAGATTCTCTGACTTGACAGAGGGTGTGTCAACAGAAGGGGGTGTAACTTTCAATTCGGATGTTTTGGCTTCTTCCCTTTTTACCTCTTCTTTCTTTTCTTCTTCTTTCTTTTGCAGGTCTTTGATATTTCCCACAACCTTAAATTGCTGTTTCGACTCGGATTGTGTTCTGAATATCGTTTCCTGCTTCTGGCGTTTCTCTTGTTTGAGCCGTTCTTTCTCCTGTCTTTCGCGCTCTCTTAATTTGTTAATCTCCTCGTGTTTTGTTTTGTCGGCGCCGAAAGCATCCATGAGCAGCTTATACTGCTCATCCGTGATCTTTGCGTTAGGGCTGGCATCTTGTAGTGCCTTACCTTTCTTCTGTAGGAATTCAGCCACGGTGTTAATTCCCACATTCAATTCTTTTAATGCTTTATTGAGTCTTGGCATGTATGTAAAGTTGTATGTAATTATACGTTTTTATGAAGATGAAAAAATAAATCGTAAATTATACGCCTTATTGTAAACTTAGTAATAGTGAAAAAAGTTTAAATCTTGAATGATTGCCTGACATTAAATTTACTAAGTTGTTTTTTCTGTTGCTTATTCTTGAGTTTCTTCTGGAACTTCCGGCACTTCTGTTTGGGGCTCTTCTTCAGGATAATCTTCGAATTCTGCTCTAAGGATACGAAGAACCTCATCCACAGTTTCCTCCTCAAGGTCTGCCTTTTCTATGAGAATCTCACGAGGAGTGTCGAGCACGCTCTTTGCTGTGTCGAGTCCGATGTTCTTGATGGCTTCAACTATCCATTCAGGAATTTCATCTGTAAATTCGTCGAGATAAATATCCTCATTATCGTTATCGTCATCAATGTTTCTGTAAACATCGATAGAGTATCCTGTCAGCATACTGGCGAGCTTGATGTTGAGTCCGTTCTTACCGATGGCAAGCGACACCTGGTCGGGCAGCAGATACACGTCTGCTTTCTTTGCTTCTTCATTGATGGTGATGGAGGTGATTTTTGCCGGACTGAGGGCTCTTTGTATGTAGAGCTTGATGTTGTTGGTGTAGTTTATCACGTCGATGTTCTCATTGTGGAGTTCACGTACAATTCCATGTATGCGGCTACCCTTCACTCCAACGCAGGCTCCAACGGGGTCAATACGGTCATTATAGCTTTCCACGGCGATTTTTGCGCGTTCTCCAGGAATGCGTGCGATTTTGTGAATGATGATAAGTCCGTCGTTGATTTCCGGAACTTCTGCTTCCAAGAGCCTCTGAAGAAATTCGGGTGATGTCCTGGACAGGATTATCTTAGGGTTGTTGTTGAGATTATCCACACGAAGAATAACTGCTCTGGTGGATTCACCCTTTCTGAAGAAATCTCCCGGAATCTGCTCCGATTTTGGCAAGAGGAGCTCGTTTCCTTCGTCGTCGAGAATGAGAACCTCACGTTTCCATATCTGATACACCTCTCCGTTGACTATCTGACCAACCTTGTCGGCATACTTATTGTAAAGATTGTCGTGTTCGAGTTCAAGAATCTTTGCAGCCATAGTCTGACGAAGGTTGAGAATAGCACGTCGTCCGAAATCGGCGAAATTCACTTTCGTACTGAGTTCCTCTCCCACTTCGTAGTCGGGGTCTTCTTTCTGTGCGTCTGAGAGTGCGATTTCGGCTGCTTCGTTCTCCACTTCGCCGTCTGGAACCACGGTACGGTTCCAGTAGATTTCAAAGTCACCTTTCTCTGGGTTGACAATCACGTTGAAATTCTCATCGTGGCCGTACATTTTCTGCAGCACACTTCTGAAGGAGTCTTCAATCACGCTCACAAGTGTTGCTTTGTCAATCTTCTTGCTTTCTTTGAAGTCTTTGAACGTGTCGGTCAGGTTCACGCTTTCTATAGGTTTTTTAGTTGCCATTGTATTGTTTGTTTTTGTTTTGTCTGAATTGATAGTTATTTGAAGTCGATTACGGCCTTCACCCATTTCACGTCGTCGTATTTGAAAGAATGTTCCACTTCAACCACCACAGGCTTTTTCTTTCCTTCCTGTTTCTGTTTCTCATCAATGCCTACTACAAATCCATTCTCATCAGCAGATCTGAGGATTCCATGTTTTTTCTTTCCTTCTTTGGTAAGGAGCTCCACCTCCTCGTCAATTTTGTTGAGAAATTGTTGGAGCACTTTGAATGGCTGTCCGATGCCAGCTGACCCAACTTCAAGCTCATAATCGTCGATTTCTGGTTGGCAGCGTGAGTTGATGAATCTGCTGAGATCGCAGCAGTCCTCAATCCAAACGCCGTCCTTGTGGTCGATTTCGACGGTGATTTTGTTCTCATTGTTCACGTCTGTGTCCACGAGGAAGTATTCTTTGTCCTGGAGCCATTCCTCAGCAAGCTCGGTGATTCTTTTTTTGTCTATCATATTTACTCATTTTGACCGGTTCTTCACTCATTCATTTCAATTCTATAATAAATTAGGAGGAACCCTAAGGCACCTCCTATCCGGTCAATTGCAAAGTTACAACTTATTCTGCTAATTTCCAAAGGATTTTAAGAAAAAAAGTGGAAAATTGGCGAAATTAGTGTTTTTTTTGCCTTTTTCAACTGAAATTACCGCTTGCTGTACCATTCTTTGAGAATAAAGAAGGCTTTTTTCTTCTCGCCTTTGTCGCTGACGAGTCCTTTGCGGTTGTAATAGTCCTGGATGCCGTTAAGCACACGGCGCGGGGAGCGGAAATCTTTGAGAATCCATGGTGTTGTTCCTGCCAGACCGTCGATTTTCTCAATCATGGCGAGGTTCTCGATGTAGAGGTTCTCCTGAAACTCCTCTGTCCACCGTTGGTTTTTCGATCCGTGATAGCCGTATTTCGCTCCGCCTCCGAACTCACTGATGATAACGGGCTTATCGTATGGAATCTCCCATTTCATCTTTGGTGCGTCGTTCACGTCGCGGTACCATCCGATATATTGGTTAAAACTGACAATATCCACGTATTGGTTCATGTTGTCGTTGAGGCGGTTTACGTAGTTCGACTGTCCTGTCACTTCCATTGCCATGCTGATGAGTCGTGTGTTGTCGAGCGAGCGTGCATAGTTGGCGAGTGTGCTGAGGAAGGTGTCGCGCTCTTTGCTGTGGGGGGTCTCGTTGGCGATACTCCAGATGATGATATTGGCGCGGTTTTGGTCGCGCATAATCATGTCGCGCAGCTGGTTCTTGGCATTCTCCAGCGTCCCCGGGTTGGTCCAGGCGATGGTCCAGTAACAAGGGATTTCCGACCACAGAAGCACGCCCATCCGCTCTGCCTCTCTGATGGCATGTTCGTTGTGCGGATAGTGTGCGAAGCGGATGAAGTTGCAGCCCAGCTCTTTAGCCCAGCCGATGAGCTGACGGGCATCATCCTGACCATTGGCACGTCCGCCGCCGTTGGCTTTCTCCTCGTGCATGCTCACTCCTTTCAGGTAGATGGGCTTGCCATTAAGCAGAATTTTTTTCCCCTCGGTGGTGACGCTTCTGAATCCGATTTCGTCTTCGATTGTCTCACCGCCCTGGGAAATGGTCACCTTATAGAGCTTCGGGTTGTCGGGCGACCACAGTTCTGGTTTGGCTTTCAGGTCAAATGCCACGTTCCCTTGTGCGTCGGTAGCAGCTGACTTGTCGATTTTTAGCTCGGGAATACGTAGTGTAACCTGTTCGCCTGCAGTGCCTTTGTTCAGCTTTGCAGAGAAGTGAATTATCTTGAAGTCCTGCTTGTCAAGGGCCAGTTTGTAGTTCTCAACGTAGGAGCTGTTCAGCTCCACGAGCAGCACGTCGCGGGTGATGCCTCCGTAGTTCCACCAGTCGAAAATCTGTGTCGGCACATCTTCGGCATGCCGTTTGTTATCCACTTTGATAATCACAACGTTCTTTCCGTCTTTCAGCTCGTCGGTGATGTCAGTGTTGAAGGGGGTGAATCCGCCGATATGGTGGCATACATGCTTGGTGTTCACATACACATGAGAGTCGTAGTTCACGGCACCGAAATAGAGGAGCGTGCGCTTCCCTTCTTTTTTGGTGTAGTCAAACTCGCGCTCGAACCAGACAGTACCCTCATAGAAGAACAGCCGGTCGTTCTGCGTGTTCCAGTCGCCAGGGATTTTCATTGTCGGAGCGGCATCGAAGTCATATTCGATGAGGTCTTCCGGTTTCCTGGGTTTTGCATTCTGGAAAAATCCCCAGCGGGTGGGGTTCATTCGGTAGTCGTAATACCCTTCCTCCTGCACGTCGATGATGTAATGCCAGTCGCCGTTGAGGCTGGTTGTCTGCCGGTTAAGCACATTGCCCACCAGTGGCACATCTGTTGCCGCCTTGGCCGAAAGGCATAGCAGCGCAAGCGAAATGAAAGCAGTGATTTTTTTCATTTTTCAGTTTTTTTATCTTTTTCTGTTGATTGAACATCAGAAATTAGAATTATTAATCAAATAATTACAGGCTCCTGTTTCTGAACTTTTGATGCTGACATTTATTTGGCAAAGTTAATAAAAAAAACTCATTTTCTTTTGCAATGACAGAAAAGATTCGTAAAATTGCACATATTCCTGTGCTGAAGTCACTTTATTGTAGGATGAGGTGCGGGAATCATATACATAGAAGGCGTTACTCGTTTCGATAACTAGGCGATGTCAGAGCGTTTGAACGTGGGACGGGTTACAGTTGACTCCCACGCTTTTTTTGTATATGTGTCCCAAGTCTAATATTAAAAGGTCTGCAAAGGAGGAGCAGGCCCAGTCCAGCTATGGACTGTTTTTTCTTCTTTTTTAATGTCACACGCGTTAACCTCTTTTCTTTCGTTTCAGTAATGTCTGCAAAAAAATCTGCACCACAAACGTTTTATAATTAAAAAGAAGTTTTTTTTAAAAATTCACATCAGAAACTTGGATTAATGATTATTTTTGGCTGATTATAACAGAAAAATTTGGAGAAAATCAACATCATTTTCATAATCTACTGTAGTGACGGGGACGTTAAGGTTTTTATTCAGACGCTCAGGAGAGTGTCTATTCAACGCCTATGTTGATTTTTATGTGTGGGCTGGTATTTGATGGTGTTTTGGTGATTTTTTCCAATAACTATTGTTTGTTTTATAGAATATTGCTATATTTGTGGAATAATTTTTAGAACCAACCTAATAACAATAAGCTGTTCCTTTTAGTATAGCTATATTACAACTTAATAATAATCAGACTAATGAAAAAGTTGCTTTTGGGTACCCTTTGTATGGCTTCCGCTGCCGTTATGGCACAAAACCCTGCTATCTGTGACCGTTACACGCCTGACCCTGCGCCCTACGTGCATGGCGACACTTTGTATCTGTTTGTTGACCATGATGAAGATGTCACCGAGAACGGTTACTTCACCATGAAGGACTGGCTGCTTTACAGCACTGTCGATATGGTGAACTGGACGTACCGGGGCACTCCCCTGACCGGCAACACGTTCAAGGCATGGGCGAAGACCGAGAACGACTGCTGGGCGAGCCAGTGCATAGAGCGAAACGGAAGGTGGTATTGGTTTGTGACTGCCACCATCAAAGGACAGGCTTACCCAGGCATCGGTGTAGCTGTGGCTAATCATCCTGCCGGACCCTATAGGGATGCCATCAGGAAACCGCTGGTGCAGGGATGGTTCAGGATCGACCCGTCGGTATTTATCGATGACGACGGCCAGGCTTATCTCTTCTACGGCAACAACAACCTGTGGTATGCCAAGCTGTCGAAGTCGATGACCAGCATAATCGGCGGTGAGGTAGAGGTGAAGACGAAGGACGAGAGTGCTTTCGGTCCATACAAAGGCTATAACGATGATGGCTCACCGAAAACCAATTTCGAGGAAGCTTCGTGGATTTACAAGCGCAACGGAAAATATTACCTGGAATATGCCGCCGGAGGTGTGCCGGAATACTGGGCATACTCGACTGCCGACAAGATTACCGGACCCTGGACCTATCAGGGCAAGGTGATGGGAACCGCCGACAACAGCTTCACTATCCATGGTGGCAGCGTGGAATTCAAAGGTCATCACTATATGTTTTACCACAACGGGAAATTACCGGGTGGTGGCGGTTTCAAGCGTTCCACCTGTGTTGAGGAGTTCACACCGAACGAAGATGGCTCACTGCCGTTCATCTCGTTTACGACAAAAGGAGTTGAGCCTTTGCAGACGCTCGACCCCTATGTGCCACAGGAGGCAGAGACCATCAACCAGAGCGAGGGAGTGAAGTGCATGGGGGACTACACAGGCTGTTATGTCACCAATATCAGCAGTACTGATTACATTAAAGTACGCAATGTGGATTTTGGAGAAGAGGGAGCGCAGTCGTTCTCTGCCAGAGTGAAATGCGACCGCAGGTGTTCGTTGGCGATTCGCATCGGCAGCAAGACAGGAAGCATCAAGGCACTCATGAGTATCCCGCCGACAGACGGTGAATGGCAGGATGTGAGTTGCGACCTGCGTACCTCCATCACAGGTGTTCGCGACCTCTATTTCACGTTCTCAGGCACCGGGACATCCCTGTTCGACTTCGACTCGTGGCAGTTCTTCCAGCTGCCTGTGGGCATAGATGAGGTTCACAACGCAAGCCCCGGCACTTCTCAGTCTCAGATTTATGACCTGAGCGGACGGAGAGCCAGCGATACGCCTAAGAAGGGACTGTATATCAAGGATGGAAAGAAAATTATCATCAGGTGATATCTATTTGAAGACAAGAAGGCAAGAAGACGAAAAGACAAGAAGACGAGACATTTGTCTGTCTGTCGATTGCAGTTTGATTAATCGACTGTAATTGTTAACGTCAAATTATACATCTTTTGGTTATACTAACACATAAAAGAATCATAACAAATGAAAAAAACTGTTCTTGCGGCTATGCTGGCCATGTTGCTGACACCGGTACGAGGTCAGGACTACACGATGACCGTTGGCAAAATCGTG
Source organism: Bacteroidaceae bacterium (assembly GCA_016284045.1). Lineage (GTDB taxonomy): Bacteria > Bacteroidota > Bacteroidia > Bacteroidales > Bacteroidaceae > UBA3839. The sequence continues at coordinate 7,871 of JAEEOB010000051.1, read as the reverse complement.
ACAGAGATAACGTTTTATTCACCTGAGATTGTCAGGGTGAATAAGTACCAGGAATCCGATGAGCTGGGAAAGACAGATCCCAAGCTTGTGGTGACCATGAAACCGCAGGCAGTGAATCCCACACTCGTGCAGGGTGAGCGCGTGGACACTTTGCTGACCGAGAAGGTGATGGTGACCGTCAACCGTTCGAGCGGTATCATCAATTTCTTCCGTCCCGACGGCACCGTGCTCATCAGGGAGCGCTCAAAGGCAGTGTTCACCAAGCGCACATCGCATACCATCGACCCATACACCGTGTCGCAGTCCTTCCGGCTCAGCCCCAATGAGGCTATCTATGGATTCGGGCAGGTGCAGGACGGCAGTCTCAACCACCGCAACAAGAGCTATAGCCACATGATACAGAATAACATGTCGGTTTGGATACCTTTCTTCCACTCGGTGCGAGGCTATGGACTCTACTGGGACTTGTACGGTCCCTGTGACTTCTCCGATAATTCATCCAATGGTACCACCTTCACGACTGAGGCAGCCCACGCCGTTGACTACTATGTGCTTGTGGGAGATGAGAACCAAGGCGATGATGTGGTGCGCCGTGTACGTGAGCTGACGGGGAAAGCCACGATGGTTCCCCTCTGGACATTCGGTTATTTCCAGAGCAAGGAGCGTTATCAGAGTGCGATGGAGACGCTGGGTGTGCTGCAGAAATACCGTTCCATCAATGTTCCGATCGACTGCGTTGTTCAGGACTGGCAGTACTGGGGCGGCAACAACCAGTGGAACGCGATGGAGTTTCTCAATCCCACGTTCAAGACCGATTATCCGAAGATGATCGATGGTGTGCATGACGCTGGGGGACACCTGCTCATCTCCTTCTGGGCTAACTTCGGTCCCGACACCAAGCAGTATGCCCATTTCAAGGCTACCAACCAGCTGATGAAGATGGGCAGCCAGGTTATGACCACAACCTATCCGCCTAACTCTGGTGTGGCTATTTACAGCCCCTACCAGCAGTCGGCGCGCGACTATTACTGGCAGTGCCTGTATGAGGGGTTGGTGAGCAAGGGGGTTGACGCTTACTGGGTGGACTCGTCTGAACCCGACCACTACCAGGGAGGTGAGGACTGGGAGCGAACCAACGACTTCGTGGTGCTGGAGAAGGGCGGTGAAGACAATGCCACCCTCAATGCTCATTCGCTGGAATCGAGCCACACTTGGCGCTCCGTCCGCAATGTGTTTCCGCTGATGCATGCAAGCGGCGTGTATGAGGGGCATCGTGCCCAGAAATCAGAACTGACAGAGGCTAAGCGTGTGATGATCATGACCCGCTCAGGCTTCCTTGGCATGCAGCGTTATGGAGCAGGAACATGGAGCGGCGACATTACCTCCTCATGGGAGACCCTCGCCAACCAGATTCCTGCCGCGCTCAACTACTCAGCCTGCGGAATACCCAGCTGGAACAGCGATGTCGGCGGATTCTTCAACGGGGCGTATCAGGGAGCTGGTCAGGACACATACAACGAGCTGTATTGCCGATGGATTCAGTTTGGCGCATTCTGCACCATCATGCGAAGCCACGGTTCTGGTGCCGACCGTGCCGTCTATCAGTTCGGCAAGGAAGGGGAAAGCTATTATGACATTATCGCACGTTATATCAAGCTGCGATATGCACTCTTGCCATATATCTACACCACAGACCGTCAGGTATATAATGACGGCTATTCGTTCATGCGTGCCATGGGCATAGCCTATCCCGCTGATGCCGCTTCCCATGCGCTGAAAGACCAGTTTATGTTTGGACGTGATTTGCTGGTGGCACCTGTAGTCAAGTCACAGGCAGAGAGCCGCAACCTGTATCTTCCTCAAGGCGACGGCTGGACTGACTTCTGGACCGGCGAACAGCTGGATGGCGGTCAGGAGGTGAACCGTGATGTGAATCTGGCGCTCATGCCCATTTATGTCCGTCAAGGCTCAATACTCCCGTGGGGACCGGATGTGCAGTATAGCTCGCAGAGTAACTGGGATAACTTGGAGATGCGCATCTATCCCGGTGCAGACGGCTTGTTCACCCTCTATGAGGATGAGCGAGACAACTATAACTACGAGAAAGGGCAGTTCTCGGAGATACCATTCACTTGGGACGACGCTTCCCGTACCCTTACCATAGGAGCACGACGAGGATCGTTTGCCGGTATGCTTGACAAACGCACATTCCGCATTGTGCTTGTTGACCCTTCCTACAACTTGGGACTGGGAATCCGTCAGTCGGTAAGATTCAGTAAGGAGGTGGCATACGACGGGTCGGAAGTATCGGTTAAAATCGACAACGAGAATCTTGTTTCCGAGGATGTACCGGCAGTCCAGTCAATTCTGGTAACTCCTGCAAGCGTGAAAATGCTGCTGGGGCAGAGCCGTACCATGAGCGTGAAAGCCATATTGGATGACGCAACGTCTCAGTTCGTGACCCTTGACGTGACCTGTGAGAGCAGTGACCCGGAGGTGGCAGTCGTGCGCGACGGCATCATCTACGCAGGGACGAAAGAGGGAAAGGCAGACATTGATGTGTCATATACCGACGGACTTGGCAAAGAGCATCATGCTACTGTGGCAGTTGAGGCTTCTGTTCCGACCAATATCTACACATGGAAGGCGGTTGAATGGTACCGCAACCGTGTGGAAGACCGTGTCGGCACGTCCGATATCCGTTACAGTGCTCAGGACAACACCGTGACCATCACGAGGAAAGGAGCTCAGAACATCGCATTGAAATACAGGGAGAAGAAATACCTGGAGCCAGGCATGAAATATTTTGTGGCGGTAGCCACCGAGGTATCAAACGTGAAGAACGACTCCCAGCTCTGGTATATCAACGGCAGGTGGGTGAACATCGTCAACCCGGTTGATGTCAGGATCCTCAAGGACGGCAGGGTGATGATAGCATGGTCGATAGACGAGAACAAAGGCTATCAGCTGACTGGTGAGACCATCTTCGGAATGACATCCACCAACAGCAACGGTCAGTCAGTCATCAGCTATGTGGGATTCACTGCTGATCTTAAGGCGTTAGAGGATGAACTTAACGGCGATGCTACAGGCATGACAATCCCTCATTTTAACCCATCGGGCACGCCGATGATTTATGCACTCGACGGAACGCCACGCAAGCAGCTTTCACAGGGGGTGAACATTGTGGTCGGTGAAGATGGTAAGTCTTCGAAGATTTTTAAGAAATAGGATTAAAAAGCAAAAACAATGACCGTATTATATCAGTCGCCGGTGTTCGGACCGGTACACAGCCGCAGATTGGGAGTTTCGTTAGGGGTTAATCTCTTGCCTCCTGATGGAAAAGTCTGTTCGTTCGATTGCATTTATTGCGAATGTGGATTCAATAAAGACCGCAGGACGGGGCACCGTATGCCAACCCGCGAGGAGGTGTCAACTGCCCTACGTGCCACGCTGGAAAAAATGAAAGCTGAGGGACCCGCGCCTGATGTCATCACTTTTGCCGGCAACGGTGAGCCTACACTTCATCCACATTTCTCCGAAATCGTGGATGATGTGAAATCGCTCCGCGATGATTTTTTCCCCGACTGTAAAATCAGTGTGCTGAGCAATGCCACGCAGATAGTCCGCTCACAGGTGTTTGAGGCGTTGCTGAAAGTGGATAATAACATATTGAAGCTTGACACGGTGTCACCAGGCTATATCCGGATGGTAGATAAGCCGGTCAGTGATAAATACGATGTGAATGCGATTGTCGAAAAGCTGATGGAATTCGGCAGCCGGTGTATTATCCAGACTATGTTTATGAGAGGCAAGCATGAGGGCAGGGACGTGGCAAACACGGGTGATGAGTTTGTGATTCCCTGGTTGGAGGCGGTGAAGAGCATCAAGCCATCGTGTGTGATGATTTACACCATTGACCGTGAGACGCCTTCTCCTCTACTGGAAAAGGCAACCAAAGCTGAGATGGACAATATCGCAGAGAAAGTGCGTGCAGCAGGTATCCCGTGCCAAGTGTCGTATTAGGGTGACGTATTAGATTTTCGGACGTATCGACAAGTATTTGTTGACGTGCAGCTTGATTTCTTTCTCCAGCTGCCTCAGAGGAGATGATTTAGTCACTTTGGAGAAAGGCGAATCGAATCCGAGATAGCTGTTGCTTTTTTTCTTTTTCTCCATTTTCAGGACTACATGCTCCGGTTTGCCGTTCATATAGCTGTTAAACATATCCGCTACAGCAATAAGATCGTAGTCGCTGACCCCTTCGTAGGTGAGCGTGCCTCCGTTCTGGTATTCAAGATAGTGGCGGTTGCCGTCGATTATATATTTATAGGGATTCGCCTGGGCTTTCTTTTTTTTGTTGGCATTCTTCTCAAGTGGCATGCCGTAAGATTCTCTTCCTTCCACAGTCACCTCAATGTAGTTGGTCTCGAGCGGACTCACCAGCTCAGTAAAGGTCTGCATACCCATTTTCTCAGCCCTTCTGTAGCAGTCATCACGCTCGCTGCTGTAGAGCATATAAGCGTTTGCGCGGTTTTTAAATGCTTCCATCTCGGTGTTGGTCCATTTACCGTCTTCAATTTTCACGACTCCTGGATTGACAAACATGCTGTCTTGATTGAGAATCTCCACTGGAGGCATGTGGATGAATGTGGAGTCATTTCGCCGCTCAATGCTGTTGGCGTCGCATTTCGACAGATCGAATCCCAGGTCGATACGTCCGTCATACACGATGTGGATTTCATCATCGGAGATGAGAAAACTGCGTTTGCGGTATTGGCTGATCAGGAATTCCTTGTTGACAGTCAGCACTTTCAACTGCCCGATTTTCTGGATTTCCTCCAATGTGACGGTGCTGATGGTGGTCTTCGGACGGAACCATCCGGTCACTCCGTCGAAGATACCTGTACATTTGCCTACCGCGAAGAGAACGACGGCAATTATAGCGATAATCAGTATGGTGTCTGTCAGTTTTCTCATTTTTCCTTCTTGTCTGATTTGGCAAGGTCGCTGCCCAGCTTGATCATCTTGCGTATGTTACGCTCACTGTAGGTAGGGAAGCTGATGTCAGGCTTATAGCCGAGCTCACGAACCATTCCCTCCACTATCTGACGTGCTTGTTCTTGGGCGGGTGGGAGAAGGTCGAGTTGCTCTATCCGTTTACGCAGCAGTTTTACACCCTCCTGGATAATCTCTGACTGTTCTTTCTGGGAGAATTCAGAACGGAAGAATCCCACTTTCGTCACAGCCTGACTATAAATCGGTTCAGCCTGCTGAAGTTCAATCTCAGGGTCGGGAAGTGTGAGATGGAGAATGTCGTCCTCGATTTTGAATTTCTTGATTTTCCGGAGGTTGTAGCCTACTTTGATATAACCTTTCACTGGGATGATGAAGTCGCGGTCGCCCAGCCAGCTCCAAGAGTCGGCTCCTTTCTGTGTGACAATTGTCTGAGCCTCGCACTCCAACGTGTAGAGCACGGGCGTGTTGTCGAAGCTGGTTCTGATTTCCGCCTCGCTTTTTCTCTCAGGAAGCATGTCCTCCTGACTGATATATGCCACGATAAGAATGATGGCGCAGATGCCCAGGGCTGTGATGAGAATCTTCACGAACCGGTTTTCCTTGTATTTCTCTATCTGGGCTTCAATAGCGCGTCTGAGCTGCTTGTCGGTCATTTTGGAGTTGTGTGGCAGTCGGCCTGCCGTTTATCAACCGCAAAGTTAAACATAAATTCCCACAACTCCAAATGGTTTTACTTTTTAGTTTTTATTTTTACTGTTGCTTAGTTGTCATGTGGAAGGTTTTTTTGAACTTGCTTCTATATAAAAACATTTTTATAGCCCCCTTTTGTTTGCCATACGGCAATGAAGAATTTGCTCAAAATGTTTTGAAAATAGTGTTAATTGTTGGATTTCTAGTAGATACACTTATCACTTTTCACTTAAGGGGTGTTCTGAAAATTATGTCGGATTGATTTTTGATTTTATGTGTGTGGTTTTTTGTTAGCATTTGAGGGCGCATAGCGAGCTATGTAACCGAAAATGATGAAAAAAGGACACCACAGAAAACAAAAAGCAACCGAAATGATTTACTCTATATGTAGGAGCATCCCAAAATCAGAATTATTAGAACGCCCCTAAAAAAATGTCAATAAATTTTGAGTAGCCGACAAGTTTTACTATCTTTGCGTCAGAATTGATTTGAATTTATTTTTTTGCAGGCTGAGAGCGCGGGGGAATCATCTGTTGAGAACGATGCGATGATTCTCTTTTCCTGTCTTTGTTATGCTTGCTGATTAAAATTGAAAAAGATGAAAAAAATACTATGTTTAATAGCGGTTGCGCTGACTTCTTTTGATCTGACAGCTCAGAATTTTGATAATGTTTATGGACATAACGACGCGCCGGACACCTTGCCTGTCCAGTCAGCACCGGTTGTGGTGAGCCAGCCGGTGAAATTCGGCTACCTCAGTTATCAGCAGGTGCTGGAGACGCTCGACGGCTATGCCGATGTGCAAAAGACGATAGCCGGACTGCGTCAGGCCTACGAGCAGGAGCTTGCCAGGAGCGAGGAGATATTCTCCAAACAGTTTGCTGAGTATGTAGAAGGGCAGAAGACTTTCCCCGACAATATCCGTCTGAAACGTCAGAAAGAGCTTCAGCAGACCATGGAGGAGAGCCTTCAGTTCAAGCAGGAAGCAAAAGATCTGCTTCAAAAGAAAGAGAATGAAGTGGTTGGACGTCTGCGAGAGCGTCTCAACCGCGCTATCAGCGAGCTTGCGTCGGAACGGGGTTATGCGTTCGTGCTCAATATCGACAACAACTCCTTTCCGTTTGTGAACGGAGCGATGGGGGAGGATATCACAAACGAATTGTTAAACCGTCTGAACACAAAATGATATGGAAAGCGACTACACATTATTTAAATTGGACGACGGGCCGATTGGCGTGTTCGATTCTGGCTACGGCGGCCTGACTATCCTCAACGAGATAAGGAAAGAGATGCCGCAGTATGATTATATCTATCTCGGCGACAATGCCCGTGCACCCTATGGCAGCCGATCGTTCAAAGTGGTTTATGAGTTCACTGTGCAGTCAGTGGAGAAGCTCTTCAAGCTGGGATGTCCACTGGTGATACTGGGCTGTAACACAGCCTCAGCTAAGGCGTTGAGGTCCGTACAGCGGTATTACTTACCCCGTTATGCCCCCGACCGCCGTGTCCTCGGTGTCATCATTCCCACGGCAGAGGTGGTGGGGCAGATGTCGCGAACGCAGCATATCGGTGTGCTTGCTACTGAGGGTACAATAAGTTCGGAGAGCTACAACATGGAAATCGTAAAACAGTCTCCGAAGGCAGTGGTCACAGGCCTTGCCTGCCCCATGTGGGTGCCTATCATTGAAAACGGCGAGGCGGACAAGCCGGGAGCTGACTACTTCGTGAAAGACAGCATCGACAAGCTGATGGCAATGGATCCGCTCATCGACACCATCATCCTCGGCTGCACCCATTTTCCGCTGCTGATGGACAAAATCAAGAAATACGTGCCAGAGAATGTGAAACTTGTGCCGCAGGGTAAGTACATCGCCCGAAGTCTCCAGGACTATCTACGCCGTCACTATGAGATGCGGGAGAAAATAACGATGAACGGCACCTGCACCTATTACACCACTGAGCAGGCGGATAAGTTCCAGGAGTCTGCAGCCCTCTTCCTGCATGAGGATGCGAAGAACCTCAACGTGCATCATGTGGATCTGAGGGGAATGATTTAAGGGGTGTCCTACTGATTATGTCTGATTAATTTTTATTTTAACGTTTTCTAAATTATGAGTAAGATTCTGATTTTACAAACCTCCCCTCGTGCCAACGGCAATACA
>JAEEOB010000050.1 GCA_016284045.1 Bacteroidaceae bacterium | reverse complement strand
ATTGCTCTTTAGTCATAGTTATGCGGTTTGATATGTTAAGTTTTTCGTAATTTTTTTACATGAGGGATAAGGAGAAAGAAGCGACAGGCCGCGCATGCGGTCTTAGCGGATTTTCTCCAGCTCCTCATAGTCTTTCGCTTTTGCGTTAAGCTCCGTGAGCGCACGCCAGCAGTCCATGTCCAGAACTTCCTTTTCCTTCGTGATGTCACCGCCTGTGAGAGCACGGATTTGTGTGTTCATGTTATCCTGCAGTTGCGAGAATGACATGGACTTCTCACCCAGCTCGTCATCACTTGTGGAGAAGAAATGGGTGAACATATTTGCGAAATATCTTTTGACGGACGTGAACCAGTAGAACACATTTATCTCCTCTACTTTGGAGAGGTGGTGAATGTGCTTCGACTGATACATGATCTTCGCCATGTCTATGGCGATGTCATGTTTACGAGTCTGGAGATAGCCTTGATAAAGGTTGTCGAGAGCGAGGAAAGTGGCGAACGGCACTCCCTGAAAGTTCGCAGGTATTGGGCGGTGAAGCCCTATACGTGAGAGACGAACAGGATAGACAGGGAAGTCGCCCAGCCATTCCATGGACTGGGTGACTTCCGTGATTTGGAGTGCCGTGACTGGGAATGTCTGCTTGTTATATTTCATGATGAAGATGCTCCCTTCCCTGCGGAGTATCTTCATCTTGCCCCATTTGAGCAGACAAAGTGCCTTGACTTGTGGCAATGAGAAATTGCCATTCAGCAACTTGAGGACAAAGCGGAGTTGCTTGTCTGAGAGTTGCTGCCAACAAGTAGGCGCTTTGATATCTATGATTTGACGCATAATAAAAGCCGTTTATCTACGGGCAAAGGTAGATAAACGGCAATTATGCGGAAAAGACAGGGAATGTCAATCTATAATTACATCCTTTGGAATTACTTCCTTGAAATGTTTCTGTGCCCATTCAATCAATGATGTGATTGACGGCATGAGTGACAATCCTGTTTGAGTGAGTGAATACTCCACTTTTGGAGGCACAACAGGATACACCTCCCTGTGTATGAGGCTGAGCCTTTCCAAATTTTTCAATGTAGCCGACAGCATTTTCTGTGAGCAGTCGTTCATGTGTTTACGCAGTTCGTTGAACCTAAGCACTCCCGATTCGCTTGTATGCAGGGAGTACAGTACTAGCAAAGACCATTTGTCTCCGAACTTGCCTATCACATGTCGTATCGGACATGTCAGATAATCTGTTTTCGGGTCTTTCATAATTATTCTCTTGTATTTTCTGCAAAGGTAACAAAAAGTAACTAAATAACCAAAAGTTTTGTATGGGATATGCGGTAATCATAGTTAATGATTGTTAAAGTATAAATCAAAGACATCCGATAATCCCTCAATTCCTACTTTTTGGTAACTACCATACAAAAAAGTGCGTTCTTGACACAGGCTTTTTTATGTTGTAACTTTGCACTTGAAAACAAGAAATAATTATTTATAACCCTTAAAAAATTGAAACATCATGGCAAAGAATGTATTACTGATTGGTGCGACAGGATTTGTAGGTTCAGCACTTCTGAACGAGTTGTTAAACCGTGGTCACAAAGTGACTGCCGTTGTTCGTGACCCGGAAAAGCTTGCGGATATGGCAGATGTGGAAGCTGTGAAGTGTGATGTGACTGATGTAAACGGCATCGCCAAATTAGCGGAGGGCAAGGACGCAGTGATTTCAGCTTATAATCCGGGATGGGCTAATCCCCGTCAGTATGAGGAAACCCTCGAAAACTATCCTCTCATTGTGAAAGCAGCCAAGCAGGCCGGTGTGGAACGTCTGCTTATTGTTGGTGGTGCCGGCACATTGTTTGTAAAGCCTGGAGTTCGCCTTGTTGACACAGGAACCCTGCCTGAGGCTTGGCTGCCCGGTGTGAAGTCATTGGGAGAGTTCTATCTGAACACTCTGATGAACGAGCATGACATCGACTGGATTTTCCTATCTCCTGCCGCCAACCTTGGCAATATGCAAAAGGGTGAGCGCACGGGCAAGTATCGCGTAGGCAAGGACGATATGCTTGTGGATGCCGAAGGCAACAGCTTCATCTCTGTGGAAGACTATGCTGTGGCAATGATCGATGAGTTGGAGACTTCGCGTCATCACAAGGAGCGTTTCACAGTGGCGTATTAAAATCAGTGTATATGCTAAGTAAGGCATTACAATTCTTACAGGAACATAGAGAGATTGCCCTTGCCACATGCGAGGGCAATCTTCCTAAGTTGCGTGTTTTCCAGATAATGAAGCAGGAAAATACAACACTTTATTTCGCCACTTCAGCCGGGAAAGCGGTATATAAAGAACTTCTCCGTAATCCCAATGTAGAGGTTCTGGCATACGCAGGAAACATTTCTGTCCGCTGTTCGGGTATGGTAAATTTCAATGTTGATGACAAAACGAAACGATGGATATACGAAAACAATCCGGTTTTACCCCGCCTTTACATGAGCTACGATAAGCTGGAATACTTCTGTATTCCGATAGCGGAGATGGATTATTTCGACCTGTCTTCAACACCTCCAGTTTTCAAACATTTTGATTTGATTTCAGGAGAGATAGGCGAAGGTTTTTTAGGTGACAGGATTAAGAAATAACTAAAACCAGTACCCATTATCCGTTTTTTTGTTTACAAAAATATCTGGCGAATACAATTCGGCAGTTTTGGATGAATGCCATTCGGGATAATCCTCCGGATTATTGCGTATGGTATTCACTATATCTATAAGTGTTCCGTGTTCGAAGTACATGGCAGATGTCGGGTCTGTTGTCTTTAGACACCGAATCTCGACAGCACGGAGCAGATTGCACAAGTACTTGTGCTGCGATGTGCGGTAATCGCCAGACTGCGACTCGTCGCGGAACACCTGCAGGAGTTCTTTGGAGACGTACTGCACTGCAAAGAACTCCTCCATGGGAATCAGTTGCTCACGGACAGTGAGGTACTGTTCCCATCTTCCACCAGGCTGACGAGTCAGCCTTGAGGTGACATCGATGTTCGGGAACATGGTGGATGCAAAAAAGCGACCCTGGTCGCTTTGAGTCCACCCATCTTCCTGAACGAGCAAAGCGATGAGATGCTCAATTTCATCGTCACGGTTGGAGAGCAGAGATGCAATCAGTCTCTCCACCCTTTCCTTGCTTGCCGGAGCGATGTTAGAATTGTTGACGATTCCGAAACCATTTGGAGTGAGAATCAGATCCAAATGCGGTACGGCATTGCGGAAGGCATCAAAAGCCACGATGCGAGCCATCGTGACTTTTGCCGTTGACGGGTCCGGGCGGTCTGAGATGGAATTGAAGACCGTATCGGACACGATGTTTTCGATGAGCCATTTCTCGGATGCGTCGATAAATGGCACAATTTTGTCTATGAGTTGGCGCTCCCCCTTGACGACAGTCATGATGTTGGGGAGCAGAGCGAGAAGTTGTTCGTTGGTGGTTATAAGTCGCATATCTTTGTATTTTTAATGCAAAGATATTGGCTAAATAAGAGTAGACGAAAGACAGCTAAATTGGAA
>JAEEOB010000049.1 GCA_016284045.1 Bacteroidaceae bacterium | reverse complement strand
TTCATAGCTAAAGGTTAGCGACATTTTGGTGTAGACGGAAGCTTCGTCGGCAATGACCACTTGGGCTTTGCATTCGGTCTCGCTCTCAACAAGATTCGAAAAAGTGAAGCGCACCTCTTTGCACTCGGCAGGAACCAACACATTGAGGTATTTGACGTTCTTCGACGCTTTCAGGAAAAGCGGACGATCCAGTTTATGTTGCAGCAGCTCGCCGGCGGTTTGCAGCAAGCAGGCTCCCGGAGTGATGGGATTGCCAGGAAAATGGGCTTGATAGATCAGATGCTCGGGGTTGCAGCGTAACACAGCTGTGAAACCATTTTCGGTATCCGTAATGGATTGAGTAATCAATAGATTGTCCAAGAATTGCATCGTGATTCTGTAATTAAAGGGCAAAAATAGGAATTTATTCCTTTGCATAAAAAAAGGAGCATGTTTTATGCTCCTTTATACTCCCCTTCCTACGGATTTGCAATCCCCTATTTGTATGATGGATAACCGCCTGTCCAGGTAATCTGCTGCAATTCCTCAATCTTCATTCTTTCACCACTTTCTGCACACACTTCCGTCCTTCCTTGTCGGTGATGTTGACGAAGTAGACGCCTGCGGGCAGGCCGTTGAGGTCCACTTGCAGCGTCTCGCCCTCGCCCGTGGCGGTGGCCACTTGTTGGCCGAGGGTGTTGAACACTTCGGCAGATTTCAGGTCTTGGCCTGTGATGGTGACCAAGCCGCTTGTGGGGTTGGGATAAACGTTGGAGAAGGCAGTAGACTCGGTTTCGTCTACACCCCAGTTGGTGTTAGTTTGACCCCAATGCAGAGGATAATTGGGGATGGTACAATATGCAATGTCGTGTACCGCTATATATAGTTTATTATGGGCACTTCCTGGGTTTGGCTCGCTGAAGGCGTCAGTATAAGCCCAGCCATAATAGTAATCGCCTCCTTCTTTTAGTCTAATGCACCATTTATATTCATCTTCAACGCTGATGTATCCGTTGTGATGCTGCCATTGCATCTCTGGAGTGGTCATAGAAGACGTATCGCCAACATTTTGAAGCATGTAATCACAATTGGGGTTTAGGAGTACGAGATAGGGTTCCCACCATGGATAACCTAGCCAACAAAACCCAAAGTCAGCAAGGTCATCTTTGTCCAAGTCTATTTTCAAAGTGTCGGAGTCGAGTTGGCCCAACAATGTCACTGGTGGGTCAAAATGGGAGTGGACAATAATCCCTGGTTGAGCTATCCCTGAAAAGGAAACCATTAGCAGTGTCGCCATGATGGCGATTGTAAAAGTTTTTTTCATGATATTGTGCTTTATTTCATTGTTAAACGGTTCTTTATCATTCAATACAGTCATGGGCAAGTACACTGAAAACACCACCAGCCTTAACTTCAAAAGGTCCATTGATTACGAAGGAATCGGTTACCCGCATATTAACAACATTTAATGGGTAGACTATAACATCTTCAACTGATGAAGTTACAGTTATGCTCTTTTTCACTTTATAATCAAAACTATTCAAGTCTGATTGGCATGTTATTACTTCATCGGTTGAACAATCCCATTTTAATTGGTTAACAACAATATAATCAATAGTCATCTCATCGGACCCAACCCAAACTGGATATTGGTTGGATTGGTTCGGATTACATAAGGCAGAATTACTAATGGAATAATTTGCTTTTAACACCATAGGATGTTTTGGAATGTATACTTGGTTGATATACTCACCGACAACTTCTCCATCTAAATACCAGGTAATTCTATCTGGAAGCCATTCACAACCGTATCTATGCCAATGAGTAATGTCGTTATTGGAAGGCAGATTAACATTATTACCATATCGAGTTATATCGTTTGTTCCGCTAATGTCGTCTAAACATCCTAACGAATAAATTGTAGACGCACCATTCGCAATTTTTTCACCATAATCATACTCCATAATGTCTATTTCTTCGTAGTAGTGTAATACGCTGTCAGCTCCCCAAAGCCAAAATGCAGGATAAGATCCTTGATGGTAGGGTAGTTTACATTTGATTTCAAAATACCCATATTGAAATTTTTGACGTGTTTCAATATTTCCAGAATAATAGAACAAGGAACCGTGATTAGCATCACATTCATAACCTGATGGAATTGTATACTCGCCACATAGAAGACGATGACCTGCATATTCCGAAATGAGTTTTATAGAACTATTGGAAGGGTCAAACACACAGTTTTGCTGTCTATAAACCTGATGTTCATGTGTACCTCGTGTTACTCCGGCTGGACAATACTCTGCACAATAAGCTCTCCAGTATTTTTTAGGGTAATCTTTAAAGTTGTGCCAGTATCTTCCAGTTTCATCAAAATCATCAATAAATGATGGAGCAGAAGAATAGTTGTTGTCGATAGAGACTTGCGCCATTATGTTTAAACTCATCAACATTATGCCGCAAAGATATAGAATCTTTTTCATGGCATCAATGGTTATTAAGGTTTTTCTTCATCAAGCCATTTTCTTCAAGTGTCTTGCGAAGCTCGATAATTTCCTGCCGTTGTTCCTTTACAGCCTCGATAAGAAACACTGTGAGGGACTCATAGTCCAAATAAAGAAGGCCTTCTTCGTCGGAGGTCACCGCCTCGGGCAGCACACGTTTCACTTGCTCTGCCGAAATGCCAACGCGCCGCTCTGAGGTTTGTTGGGCTTTGCTTTCGTCAGTAGGATAGTACCAAATGCCCGTGATGCTGTCGAGTATCGCACCGGCATTGGTAATATTACCATCCGAGGACATCAAACTGGGGTCGGCCATACGATAACTACCTCGACTGTGAACATCTCCATTGGTATACACATAAAAAGTGTGTGAATGAGCAGCTATATTTAAGTCTTTTACTATCCAATGTTTTTGATAAGTGACACTGGAAAGTGAAAGTTCAACCCAACTACCATCGTCTGAATTTTGGGTTCGGAAACTTGTGTAATCTAATGGATGAATTTGCACTCCATAATTCGTTGTTAAAGTTCCTAGGCTCACTTGCCCGTTGCTATGCACTTTAATCTGCGCCTGTGCCGCCACTGCAAGCAGCACGATGGCCAAAGTAAAAAATGATCTCTTCATGATTTCTAGTTTTAATTGTTAGTGATGATTTGTTTAATTGTTGTTTAGATGTTCAAAATCGCCCTCGGCATAGCCAAAGGCATTGCTGAGTTCCACGGTGTAGGTGCCGCTAGTGGCAAAAGTAATGGGGATGATGACCACCTGCTGCACGGAGGTGTTCACCACGGTGCTGTAGACCAAGCCTCCCATGCTATTGTAGATTGAAATGTTCACGAGGCCGAAGTCCTGGTTGAAACCAATGTAGACGGCATCATCGTTGGCTCCGGCTACGATGGCATTAGGGCCAACATTTGTGGCCAAATCTCCATGTAATTCTATAACTTCATAGCCTTCGGGCATGTTGTGCACCTTATTATAAATAGAAGAAGGCAACGTTGTTGAATTTGTGGCTTGGGCTTCCCACGCGCAAATGCTGAAGAAGCATAGTACTGCAATAAGTAATGATTTGTTCATGATTGTTTGTGTTTTTATGTGATTTTTTATGAATTGACAGGAGCAAAATTAGACCAGAAAAACCACTTGTCAATCCTAATATAGTTTTAGTTTGATTGAATATAACTAATTATCAAACTAATAAAAGTATATGTTTGTATATCAATGGGATACAAAACCATTAATATAAGTTTATTCAAGATGAATATAAGTTCTGGCAAGAAAGAATAGGAGAAAAGTACCTTCTTGGAAAGCGCTTCAACGAGAGAGTCTATCGCGTAGTTGTTCTTTCATTTTTGAAGATTTCAAGTTTAACTTCTTACGCAGATTGCTGCGGGTTTGGTTGACCGTGTTTATTCTCAACTCTAAAAATTCAGCAATCTCTGCATTAGAGAGGTCTGAGCAAGATAATAAACACACCTTGATTTCTGTTTCAGTTAAATCTGGATATTTTTCCAAAATAGTCGAGTACAAATTAGGATATGCTGTTTCCATAACACCACGAGCAGCCTCAAAAGGCTCGTCTTTGCCATTCATTATCAGCATAACCAACGGTTTCCATTCTTTCTTGGGATCTTTTGCCCGTTGTGAGATGCGGTAAGCTACTAGTATTGTCTTTAATTGTAAAGAAACTTCTCTTTCTGAAATTTGGGTGTTTGCCCTCTTTTGCAAATCATGCTTCAAAGCATTGATTTGCTGTTTCATCTCTTTTTCCTCTTTCAACAAACAACTTTGTCTGTATTGCAAAGCAATGATAATGATGAATGAAACCAATAGCAATATGCTTATAATCAAAATAATTCGATGCCTCTGTATTATTCTTCGATTCATTTCATTTTGCAGACTTTCATAATCGTACTGCCGTTGGATACGAAAAACCGATTGTTTTTGACTACGTCGCATCACTTCGTACATTAAATTATCATGGCTTTCACGATATTTCAATGACAACGAATCATCGCCTTGGCTTTCAGCAAACCGAGACAATGCTCCAAATGCTGAGATTTTTGCCTCATCTTTCACGTCAGCATTTGGTATCATTCTTTCCACACGATGAAAACAGAGTTTAGCGGAGTCTATTTCTCCATTCGAAACGAACGTTTTTCCCAAGTTCAAATATAACAAGAATTCTTCCTCTACCGTCAAATCACTATCATTCAAAATACCCATAAGGCAAGTTTTGGCTTGAGTATAGTTACCTATTTGACGGTAAAGAACAGAAAAGTTATTCTGAGCTTTTCGTTTTGCTTTTATTGTTTGTCCTTGCTCAGCATAATCAAGACTTTCCTTTAAGCATTTCTCTGCATAATCAAATTGTTTTAAAACCATGTATACTGCGGCTTCCAAATTATGCACATAGGCACGCTCTCCAAGACGAGATCCAAAATTTATGTCAGCTTTTTTTAGTACAGAAATAGCCTCTGTTTCCAAATAATCGTCATACAGCATCTTTCCCATCCTATATTCCGCCAGTGCCACGGTAAGGCTGTCGTCCACCATTTTACCATATTCCTCCGCCTCCTTAAACGACCGCATGGCGGCCTCTTTCTCGTCGTAGTGCTGCTGCACAAAGCCGCTGTAGAGCGCGGCGTGGGCCGCCTTGCCGTATTGCTTCTTGCGGGCATAATAGGCAGCGGCACGCTCCAACTCAGGGCTGGTGGAGACGTTGCCAAGGTCGTCGAAGAAATCGTCATCCATGATGGGCGAAATCTCCTGACCATGGTCGCCGAAGAGGGCCTCGGCCTGCAACAAGGCCATGTCCATGCGCTCACGCTCGCTGAAGCTCGCGGGCATGCGCAGCACGCTGTCGATCAACCGCGCGGTGCTGTCGGGCAGGGTGTCGGCCAACCGCTCGGCACGCTTCACCATACGGCGCGCCTCGCGCGTGGTGGCGTCGCAGGCGGTCAAGACCAACAAAAACAATAATACTATCCAACAGGATCGTTTCATGCCTGCAAAAATAACACAAAAAAAGGAATTCCGAAGAATTCCTTTATTGGGTTATTCCTTGAAATACCTGTCCAAGAACTCCTGCGCACCTTCCATACCGCCGTCGC
>JAEEOB010000048.1 GCA_016284045.1 Bacteroidaceae bacterium | reverse complement strand
GGCGCGCTGCCTTGTCTCTCTTCTCTGTTCCAGTCTTTCAATGAGCGATTTTTTTACTCTCTGCCCCGGATTTTTTCCGAAAGCGAGTGCAAAGTTACAACAAATTTGCGGACCGGCAAAATATTTAAGGGACTTTTTTGAAAAAAAGTTGAAAAAAATCGGTTTTCAGGGAAAAAAGGTGGATTATGGCGGTTATGAGGGGACAAATTTTGAGTGTCGAGGTGACAATTATAGGAGATTATAGGAGGGGATAAGAAGTTATAGGATATTATAGGAGATTATGGGAAGTTATAGGAGATTATAAGATATTATAGGAATATATAGGATATTAAAGGAGGGGACAGGAGATTATAAGGATTATGGGAGTTGATGGGAACTATGGGAGATGCTTTATGTCAAAACAGCCAGAGCAGTGAGATAAAACGCCAATTCTGAAATAATAAAACAAGCCCCACAGCAATCCCCGGTATAGGCATTCAGCTTTTTATAACAGATGAAAATAATGACAGCAGCAGTGGCAGCAGAAACAGCCATAGGAATCAATATGATAAGGTTAAAGAAAAAAAACGCAGGCAAGCACCCCACAGCCAGTCCAAACAATTTCTCAGCAATAGTCATCTTGTTATATATCAGATGATTTTTTGCATCCTCCTCGTTTCTAGCGTAAGGTAAAATATTAATAATGTTGGATGATGCCCACTTAGCAAAAGGATCTGCAGCAAAAAAAATCGCTGCATAAATGAATTTAGTCCAACAATTTCGCTCTTGAATGACAAAACAGCCAGTTGGCTGATTAAAAAACATCGCGTTGAAATACGTTTGAAGAGTAAGGAAAAGCAATAAAAAATATATAATCAATGCAACGACTCCATAGGTGCCTATATGTGAATCTTTCATAATCCTCAATATCGAATTCCGGTCTTTTCCCCCTCCAAAACCATCGAAGAAGTCAGCGAATCCATCTTCATGCAAAGCACCAGTAATGGCCAAACGAGTCAAAATGGCAATAACAAGAGCAATATTAACAGGTAAAAACAAAGCAGACAGCCCAAAAACAAGCATCATGGACGCCGCCGTCAGCCAACCTGTTAACGGCCAAAGCGGTACAACACGTTCATAATGCTGTTTATTAAGTTTTGCAATTTTCCAGAAAGGGAATCTGGTGAAAAAGCTCAATGCGGCAAGAAGTCTATGCATTTGATAAATGGGAGTAAAAATGGGAGTAAAAATGGGAGTAAAAATGGGAGTTAAAATGGAAGTAAAAATGGAAGTAAAAAGGGGAGTAAAAATGGGAAGTGAAAATGGGAGTTAAAAGGGGAGTAAAAATGGGAGTAAAAAGGGAATGCAAACTAGAAATACTTAGTGATTCCAGCATGGCTGAAATTATCCATCTCGTTAATCATATTGACAGCAGACTGAATGACGGGAAGAGCACACAACGCTCCAGTTCCCTCTCCAAGCCTCATTCCCAGATTTAACACTGGTTTGACTCCTAATGCCCTAAGCATCAAGGCATGTCCAGTCTCATCTCCCTGGTGTCCGAAAATCATATAATCGATACAATGATAATTGAGCTGAAAAGCAGCCAGCGCACATGCAGTCATAATAAACCCGTCGATGATGATAATCATACCTAATTCTGCCGCTCTCATCATGGCTCCTACCGCTGCCACCATTTCAAACCCACCAAACCATCTGATAATTTCCCTTGCATATTCGGGGAAATAAGGTCTTATCATACTTTGATCAGATAGAGTCCATTGTGGATCAGCAATGAAAGGAGTTGACGTGTCGATTCCGACATGCTGAACGAAACAATCAACAGCCTTTTTAAGAATCTGGAATTTATGTTCCACCCCCTTGTTGTCGAGTCCCGCCCCAGCTCCCACACATTTATCGAGCGGGATATTCTGAAAGAAATACATCCAGATTGAAGATGGTGAAGTATTTGCTATTCCCATCTCTCCCAAAGACAGCACATTGCAGCCCTTATTCTTGCATTTGTCAGTCATTTCCACCCCCACCTCAATCGCCCTATCAAATTGTTGTTCAGTCATAGCATACTCATACAAGAAATTTCTAGTGCCATAGTCAATTTTCCGATTAATGATCGGACAATGTACATATTGATTTGTATGGAGTTGATCGTCAATAAATTCTTCAGGAAAATCATAGTCAACTCCCACATCAACAATATACAGATGCACTTTATGCTGCCTACAAAACAAATTCACCCCTCCCCCTCCGATTGTGAAATTTTTCATCTGTTGCCAAGTGATTTCTCTTGGCGATACACTGACCCCTTCTTTTTCTATTCCATGGTCAGCCCCAAAAAGGATGTGGTGTGGTTTGAACAGACAAGGATTGAGAGAATGCTGAATTAATCCGATCTGCAATGCAATGTTCTCCAACATTCCAAGAGCCCCTTTGGGTTTATTGAGATTGTCAATTTTATTTTGAATCTCTGAGGTAAAGTCTTTATCTAAAGGAGAAATATTAAAGTTACGCATAGTACATAAATAATTCAAGTTTCTGAAATAAAAAAGGAAGCCGAGTTAATTTAAAGATTTAATTATGTAAAATGTATGATTTATGCAAGTGGTTCGGATTTAAAAAAGGGAGTTAACGAGCCTGAGGCTCGTGGACGATAGTTATGCCAATGATAAAATGATAATAGAATCACTCAAAAATAAACAGAACTTAATAATTATCAACATTTTCAAACACTTGTGAAAGTTGAATTAATTATAATATTAACGAATGGGGTTCCCCCTTGATTGTGAGAGGAATGCCTGAAATCATAAGAATGACATTGTCAGCCTTCATAGCAATAAACTGATTGATCCATCCTTCCACATCAGTGAATTTTCTTTGAATTTCATTATCACTGACACCTCCTGACCCGATTTCGTTAGTGACGAAAATGAATGTGGCATCCTGGTGAGTGAATTTATCAAACTCCTCTTTGAGCATATCGAGAGTTTTCTCTACATGTAAAGCCGCCAGTTTAGCTGATTTAACCTCACTCTGTAAATCGAAGAAAAAATTGGTAGCCCAAAGAGTGACACAATCAATGACAACTACCCTTCCCTTCACCTGATGTTTGCTGAGCCATTTTTCCTCTTCAATGTTTTCCCATTGCTTTCCTCTTCTGCTTTTATGTTTTTCAACTCTGACTCTAAATTCCTCGTCCCAAATTCTAGAAGTAGCCATATAGACAGGATTGTCAGAAAGAGCCAATGCTATTTTCTCAGCCATCAGGCTCTTCCCTGAACGCTGTCCTCCAGTTATAAGAATTATTTTTCCCATAAGAAACGAATTGAGAAAATGCCGGTCATAAACCGGCATTATCAAATCCAGATATAATTGATTATTAGAGTTAATTCATCAGAATAATTACTTAGCAAGAGACTTAATGTAAATTGAGTAGAATGGAGTTTTAGCAATGAAATCGGTAATATCCGGATCATTCATGACCTGCTTGACACTCTCAAACACAGACACATTCTTATATCCAGCCTTGAGCCTGTCATCAAATTCGAGCTGCGGTCTATATTGTTCCATATTTTCCTGAAGTTCAGCCACATAGAAATCAATTTTAAAGTAATTATATGGTGCTCCATTGAGACATCTGTCGTCAAAATTCTTCTTGTCGAAAAACACCTTCATATATCCGTTTCTTTCGAAAGCCTTTTGGTCCAACAACAAAAAATCTTCCACCTCATCCAATTCGATAACAGAGTCAATCTCTTCTTCAGTTTTTTTAGCATTATAAAAATCGGTGTACTCGCTGTTTATATTATACACCTTCATGTTGACCGAATTAATAATGATACCAGCCACAGATTTCTTTTCAAGTTGTAATCCATCGATGAGTACAGCTCCATTATCAAAATCCTTATTACCACCATCTTTTGCATTGAGAATAAATCGTTCAATTTTATCCTGCCATCCTGTGCTCCACTCCTGCACTTCCATATCACCTTTTCTAGTGACCATAGCCTGCACATAGCTGTTAGGGTCGGAATGTCCTCCATGTGTACCTTTCACAGTCGGAGTAATAGAAAGATTGAGTTTAGCAATTTTTGGGAAATGGCTTATTTTAGCAGTTTTTTTGACATACTCAAAAAAGTTTTTATCCATCTTTGCATCATAGAAAATGATATAAAAAAGGATTTTTTTAGCCGTAACTGTTCCATTTTCGAAATAGGGCTCAGACATGATAAAAATGTCGTGCCCTTTCATGAGCCATGTTTTAAAAGCCTCTTTCATATAAGGAGATGAAGGGTCGGCCACTTCTCCATCCGTAATAAGAATTGCCTCGTTGTTGTCATTGACAATCTTGTTGAGAGCCCCTGCCAAGTCAGGATTCTCATAGTTTCTTACTCCACTGAGCAGCTCAGCCACATCTCCAGCTTCCCTTGTTATACTACTTCCTTTAATGGCATAAAAGTTAGCCACCTTGTCAGCCAAAGTAGTCTTCATAACTTCCCAATAGAATTTAATTCTGGCTTTCATCTCCGTAGCCTTGGTATAATCGACGTAAAGATTTACCGAGTCGGGAACGAGCGGGTAATGATGTGTCGGTGTATATTGTGTGTGGAAATCATAGATATACCCAACATCCTCAGGGGTAACATCTCCGCAAGCAGTCAAAATAGCTACAGAAAGCAAAGCCAATGAAGATTTCAAAACATTAAGTAATTTCATAACAATAAATTAAATATCAAAAAAAAGAAATATTAATTACCAAAAGTCATTCGTTCGTTTTTTTAGAGGTTTTCATGTGCCGCAAGATATCTGATGCGAAAATAAACTCCTCCAAGGGTTTGTTGTCAGCGTTCAGAATTTCCTTATTGGACCCTTTCCATTCTGCACACCCTTTATAGATAAACGTGATATTCTCTCCAATACCGATAACAGAATTCATATCATGTGTGTTGACAATAGTGGTGATGTTGTCTTCATGTGTGATACTTGAAATTAATTCATCAATAATTATAGATGTCTTAGGGTCAAGTCCAGAGTTCGGTTCATCACAAAAGAGATACTTGGGTTCGAGAGCGATTGCTCTTGCAATAGCCACCCTCTTCTGCATACCTCCAGAAAGTTCACCAGGATATTTCAAATCGACATTATGCAGGTCAACCCTGTCGAGACATTCCATGGCTCTTTTTTTTCTTTCGTTATAGGACTTGTCAGAAAACATATTCAACGGGAACATAACGTTATCAAGCACCGTCATTGAGTCGAAAAGCGCAGCACTCTGGAAAATCATACCCATTTCCCTTCTAAGTTGTATTTTTTCTTTCTTGTTGAGTGCACAGAAATCACGTCCATCATATAAGATGCGTCCTTTATCCGGCGTCAGTAGTCCAACAATATTTTTCATAAGCACAGTTTTCCCGCTCCCGCTTTGGCCGATGATGAGGTTAACCTCTCCATTCCTGAAAACGGTATTGATGTTGTTGAGCACCAATCTTCCATCGAATGCCTTAAAAAGTTCTTTTACTTCAATCATCTTATCCGAGAATAAAAGTATGCAACGGGTGGTTTATGTAAGCATATTCGTAAGAAAAATATCAGAGAAAAGAATGTAGATACTACTAGTAACGACCGCCGAAGTAGATGCCTTTCCCACTTCGACCGATCCACCTTCAACCATATATCCTTTATACGCCGAGATAGTAGTGATAATGAATGCGTAAACCACTGCCTTAATCATCCCGCACCAGAAGAACCATTGGTTGAACTCGTATCTGAATCCTTCATTAAGCTCGGCAAAAGTTGTAGTTCCGAGAAAAGTAGTCGCGTATGCTCCAACAACACCTGCAAAAACGCTCAGTGTAACGAGTACCGGCATGATTGTCATGAGTCCGATGATTTTAGGGAGAATCAGATAGTTAGCCGAATTAACCCCCATGATATCCAGTGCATCGATTTGCTGTGTGATTCTCATGGTTCCGAGTTCAGAGGCAATATTTGATCCGACTTTACCCGCAAGAATCAGACACATGATAGATGAAGAGAATTCAAGGAGCATAATTTCCCTTGTGGTGTATCCTGTAACCATTGTAGGCATCCATGGACTTTGTATGTTGAGCTTGATTTGGAGGCAGATGACGGCTCCTATAAAAAAAGAAATAATGAGCACTATTCCAATGGAATTATATCCCAGTTGGAACATCTCGGTAACATATTGTTTCCAGAACATTCTCCAACGGTCAGGCACGGCAATGGCTTTTCCTATTAGTATGACATATTCGCCTAACCCATTTAACCCATCCTTAATTGACACCATGTAATCAATGTAAATTGCAAAATAATTGCAAAATTAGCAAAAAAGTGTGTATTTTTCCTTAAAAATTCTTTTTTTTTTGATTTTAGGTTCATAAATAGGTAAAGTATTTGTAATTTTGAAATTTAAAAAGCAAAAATACAATGTCAGAAGAACAGATTAGCTACAACAACGGTGACAGTGAGGTACCATCATATTCAGAAGAAAAGATGACCCTCTACACACGTAATCTAGTGAAAACATACGGTAAGCGCACTGTTGTGAACAACGTGTCAATACACGTCCGTCAAGGTGAAATCGTTGGTTTACTAGGTCCAAATGGCGCCGGAAAGACCACTTCCTTTTATATGACCACGGGGTTGGTTGTTCCAAACGGTGGCAAAGTGTTTCTCAACGACACAGAAATCACAAAATATCCCGTTGCGAAGCGAGCAAAGGCGGGTGTTGGTTATCTAGCCCAGGAAGCTTCGGTGTTCCGCACAATGAGTGTTGAGGACAATATTTTGTCGGTGCTCCAAATGCGTAAAGAGTTGAATCGTTCGGACTGTCAGAGCAAACTAGAAGAGCTTCTAAACGAGTTTCGTCTGCAGAAAGTCCGTAAGAACAACGGAAATCAGCTGTCAGGTGGTGAGCGCCGTCGTTGTGAGATAGCCCGTTGCTTAGCAATCGACCCTAAATTCATCATGCTTGACGAGCCCTTCGCCGGCGTTGACCCTATAGCCGTTGAGGATATCCAATATATCGTATGGAAACTAAAAGAAAAAAACATCGGCATTCTGATCACCGACCATAATGTTCAGGAAACCCTATGTATCACGGACCGTGCCTACCTATTGTTTGAGGGCCGTATTCTCTTTAAAGGGACTCCGCCAGAGCTATCAGCCAACAAGATAGTCCGTGATAAATACTTGGGTTCCAACTTTGTGCTACGTCCAAAAGACTTCCAACTGATAGAAGAGAAGAAACTTCGTGAGGCTTCAGAAGAATAAGTAATCTAAAAAAACAAACTCTAATGGATTACCTTGTGTTTCACTTTAAGATAGAGCCCTACGATGAAGCATATAGTGACGTATTGGCTTCAGAGCTATGTGATGTGGGTTTTGACAGTTTTGAAACAATCTCCAATGAACTGACCGGATATATCCGATCCGATATGGCAGACTTGGCAGCTATAGATTCATTACTGTCCACCTATCCCATTCCAGGTGTCCGGATCAGGTATGACTACACCCCCGTTCCTTCAGCAGACTGGAACTCTTGTTGGGAATCTTCTTTCGAGCCAATCTCTATCGATGACCTTGCATATATTCACTCCCCCTCTTTTCCTCCGAAACAAGGCTTTCAATATGATATTGTAATATCTCCTCAGATGGCATTCGGTTCCGGCAGTCACTCCACCACCCGCCTGATGCTTCGCTTGTTGCTGTCCCCTTCTGCATCATCATCGTCGTCAGCCCCGCCCCCGTCGCCTCATTCTGAGATTCTTTCCAGGACAACGGTCTTAGACATAGGCAGTGGCACTGGTATTCTCGGCATCGCCGCTTTATTAGGAGGTTGTGAGCATCTGACCGCCATTGATATAGATACCGACAGCGTCAGAAACACGCTTGAAAATCTTTCACTAAATAGCCTCCACAACTATGATGTGAGAGAAGGTGACTTGAGTGTGATTTCTTCAGAACAGACATTTGATATTGTCCTTTCTAACATTCATTTGAACGTTCATTTATCTCAGATGGCCTCATATTCATCCCATCTGAACCCAGGCGGCCGTTTGCTTCTAAGCGGTTTTTTCACAAGTGACTCATCTGAGCTGTTAAGCAAAGCATCGTTGTCGGGTTTAGAACTGACAGAAATGCTTGAGGAGAATGAATGGTGCGCAATGTCGTTCAGAAAGAATCCATCTTCTCTGTAAACCACTTACAAGTATTCTAATTCAAGTTTCTGAAGTAAAAAAGGAAGCTGAGTTAATTTAAAGATTTAATTATGTAATATGTAAGATTTATGCAAGTGGTTCGGAATTAAAAAAGGGTGTTAACGAGCCTGCTGCTCGTTTGCTATAGTTTTGCCAATGATAAATCGATATTAGAATTACTCAAAACAAAACAGAACTTAATAATTATCAGCTTTTCAAAAACTTGCGAAAGTTGTATTTATTTTATATGAAAAAAGCTAAAAACCATAAAAAGACGTAGAGACAAGCACACAAAAGAAAAAACTTTTAAATAGATGAGTAATAGTTCGTGAAAAATTCGTAACTTTGCAAGATAAAAACGAAAACATCAGAAAGACATTCATAAAAAATTAAATTCCTTAACATAAAAAATGGCATTAAAGAATTATTTCTCCGGCAGATCAGGCTGTCTGTTTTGGTTGAACGCCTTATTAGCCTTGGTATTGCTTATTGGCATTCCTTACGCCGCCTTCAACTCACTAGACATCTTCACCCATCATGGTGAGAAAATCCAAGTTCCCCAAGTAATGAGTTTAGACGGTAAAAAGGCACTTGCCAAATTGGAGAAGAGTCATCTGGTTGGTGTAGTATATGATTCCATATATGTACCCACCAAAAAACCTGGCATCGTACTATCTCAGAGTCCTCATGCCGGCAACCTGGTAAAGAGTGGCCGATCTATCTATCTGACCTTGAACCGTAGCGGCGAGCCTCCTATCCGTATTCCAGACCTAGTTCGCAATGCCACAAGCCGTTTAGCAGAACGGGAGCTGACAAACCTTGGTTTCACGATAGAAAAAACGGAAATAAAATACAATGAGCCAAAGGGTTTGCTTTTAGGCATCAAACAAGGCGAAAAAAATGTAAAAACCGGCGACATGCTTCACAAGAATTTGCCCCTGACCTTAATAAGCGGTGGTGGCGACCCATTATTAGACAGCCTCGGGATAGACACTTCCTCTATTTCAGTAGGTGTTGTTGAAACTGGCGGATTTAATGTTGAGCTATAGTGAATATTAAGAATACGTGAAGACGAGATGTAGTTGTTGATATTCCCATCTATAATGGAAGCGTCATTATCCGACATATATGATGAAGGTTCGTCATCGGCTTTATCTTCTTATTTTGATCAGGACGAAGAAGAGACCGATGATTCTCCATCCCTTTATGAGCATTACCGTGTGGAGGCAGACAAAAATCAGAAACTGTTGCGTGTTGACAAATTTCTGATAGACCATCTGTCTGGCATCAGTCGCAACCGCATTCAAAAAGCAGCTGACGTTGGTTTTATACTATGTAACGACCGTCCTGTAAAACGTAGTTATAAGGTAAAGCCTCATGATGTTATCAAAGTGATGCTTGACCGTCCCTATTACGATTTCAGCATAACCGCTGAGGACATTCCCTTAGACATTGTTTATGAAGACTCCGACCTTATAGTGGTGAATAAACAGGCAGGTCTGGTTGTACATCCGGGACATGGCAACTGGCACGGTACTTTGCTAAATGCATTAGCCTACCACATGAAAGACCATCCTGAATTTGACATCAACAACCCCGAAATCGGTTTAGTACACCGTATAGACAAAGATACATCTGGTTTATTAGTTGTAGCAAAGACTCCCTCCTCCAAGACCCATTTGGGTCTTCAGTTCTTTAATAAGACGACCCGTCGGGAATACAACGCATTGGTATGGGGGAGTTTCCAGGAGAGCAGCGGTACGATAACAGGCAATATTGCCCGTAATCCCCATGATAGAATGCAGATGGCGGTTTTTCCGTCAGACAGCGGCATAGGCAAACATGCAGTAACCCACTATTCTGTGATTGAGTCGTATCCATACGTGACATGGCTGAAATGCGTGTTAGAAACCGGCCGCACCCATCAAATCCGTGCCCACATGAAACATATCGGTCATCCTTTGTTTAACGACGCCCGTTATGGAGGAGACCAAATCCTTCGTGGAGTTCAGTTCGCCAAATACCGTCAATTCATTCAAAACTGTTTCGCTACCTGTCCCCGCCAAGCCCTTCATGCCCGAACGCTTGGTTTCACACACCCCCGTACAGGCGAGCCGATGGATTTCACATCTGAACTGCCTTCTGATTTGACGTTACTTTTAGAAAAATGGCAGAAAATCGGCGTTATGTTTTAGAGATTAAGTAAAGGTTAGCAAATCATTGAGTGTTTATAGCCATTTGCATGAACCACAGAAATATAAAAAAGTAAATTCAAGGATTATAAATCAAAAAAAATAAAAATGTACAAAAAGATTGTTGCGATTATTGCCGGTGGCGACTCTTCTGAGCACGATGTATCAATGCGCTCTGCTGCCGGAATTTACGGATGGATAGACAAATCGAAATTCGATGTTTATATAGTTGAAGTGACCAGTCAGTCATGGGAAGCCCATCTTCCCGATGGCAGCAAATCACCAGTAAACCGTCATGATTTCTCCTTTGACATATCTGGTCACACCACCCGTCCAGACTACGCCTATATCACAATACACGGTACCCCAGGTGAGGACGGTATTCTTCAAGGCTATTTTGAACTTCTCCACATCCCCTATTCCACATGCAATGTGCTTGTTGAGGCCATGACCTTCAACAAATTCACACTTAACCAATATTTGAAAGGTTTCGGTGTGAGAATCGCAGAATCCGTACTTATCCGTGAGGGTCAGCCCTACACAGCTACTCAGATAGTGGATGCAGTTGGACTCCCATGTTTTGTTAAGCCCAATGGTGGCGGCAGCAGTTTTGGAGTGACTAAATGCCTCACATCAGAGGATATCCCCGGAGCCATAGATAAAGCATTTACAGAATGGCCAGAAGTGCTAATAGAAAGCGAGCTGAAGGGAATGGAAATAGCCAATGGCGCATTTAAGACAAAATCAGGCGGCATGTGTGTGCTTCCGATCACCGAAGTGGTCAGCCACAACGAGTTTTTTGACTACGATGCTAAATACAACGGCCAGGTAGAGGAAATCACTCCCGCCCGTCTGAGCGCTGAGACCACACGCCGTGTCCAAAGCCTGTCGTCGAAAATATATGATCTGTTAGGTGCTTCTGGCATCATCCGGATGGATTATATCATATCAAAACAGACGGACACATCAGGGAAAGAAATCGACGTAATCAACCTATTGGAGATAAACACCACCCCAGGTATGACTCCGACATCATTCATTCCCCAGCAAGTGGCCGCTGCCGGTCTGGACATGACTGATGTGCTGACAGCTGTCATAGAAGACAAGCTGAATGTAGTTTAGTTCTTAGTTTTTAGCAAAATTTTCACCTATGGACATACACGAATTTGACGACATACGTCCTTATTTGCCTGAAGAGCTTCCTGCTGTTTTCAGCAGGCTACTCTCAGATGATGGCTTTTGCGAAGCTGTTCAATATGTATATAAGGACATACCATTGGAACAGATATCCGAAATGATGCAAAGCTGCAAAACCAATGAGGAATTTCAGAAGCGTCTGGTATATCCTGTCTTGATGGAGCTGCTGAAGCAAGCCAGTCTTGGGATGAGCAGCAATTTCGGCACGCTCAGCCCCCAGAAGAGCTACACATTTGTGACAAATCACCGCGACATCGTGTTAGACTCCGCCTTTTTGGATTGCAATTTGATAGACAACGGTTTCGTCACCGCTGAGATAGCCATAGGCGACAATCTGCTGATTCGTCCCTGGATCAAAGATTTGGTGCGTGTCAACAAATCGTTTATCGTACAGCGGTCTCTGAACATGCGTCAGATGTTGTTGGCCTCTTCAAAGATGTCGCGTTATATGCACTTCACCATCAACGAGAAACACAATAACATCTGGATTGCCCAACGTGAAGGGCGAGCAAAAAATTCTGATGATCGTACCCAGGAAAGTGTATTGAAAATGATGTCGATGGGCGGTGACTTACGTCATCTTCACATTGTTCCCTTAGCCATCAGTTACGAGTATGATCCCTGCGATTATCTGAAAGCCGAGGAATTTCAGCACAAACGCGACATTCCCGGATTTAAGAAAAGCCAGTCTGACGATTTAAAGAACATGCGTACCGGCATATTTGGCTATAAAGGACATATCCACTATCAGTCCGCTCCCTGCATCGACGATTGGCTGAGTACCCTCCCTCCCGATCTTCCAAAGAGCGAGTATTTCCGAATGGTGGCAAACCATATAGATCAAGAGATTCACCTCAATTACCGCTTGTATCCATGTAATTACATTGCGCTTGACCTTCTTTCTGGAAATGATGACCAACGTAACAATTACAGCAATTCGGACAAGCAGGCATTTATGGATTATCTGTCGGGACAACTCTCCAAAATAAGCATTGAGCATCCAGACATGAATTATCTTCGCGAATGTATCCTGACAATGTATGCGAACCCCGCCATCAACCATCTGAAAGCCATCTCGAAGGAAGCCGAGTTAATTTAAAGATTTAATTATGTAAGATGTATGATTTATGCAAGTTGTTCGGATTTTAAAAAGGGAGTTAACGAGCCTGAGTCTCGTGGACGATAGTTTTTGCCAATGACAAATCGATATTAGAATCACTCAAAAATAAACAGAACTTTATAATTATCAACATTTTCTAATACTTGCGATAGTTGAATAAGATAATTTTTCCTAACTTATTTTTTCACTATTACTAAAATAACAGATGAGAAAGATTAGGAAACACGTTGTGATAAACATACTATTCGCTGTGGTATTATTATCCGGCCAGTCAAGCTGTTCCGATGATGACACCTCCGGCTCTTATCCATCCATGAAAACAGAGCTTGCTGAGGCATTCACCGGTTCAGACAAAACTGTAAAATCCATACAGTTTGATGATGGCCGTTCATACAATTTAAGCCAGTCGATAAGCAGTAGTACCGCCGACACCCTTTTGCGGTGCATCTGTTCCTACACCTACAATGAAGACACCCATCATTTAACAGTTTATTCTCTCGGCGTAGTAACTTCCAATTATCCAACAGTATCCGACAGCATTCCTACCGGCCAGCCAGGCAACTATAAGCTCATCAGCAGCTGGTGCAGCAGCCGTTACATCAACGCCTATATCAGTTATCAGACGACAGATCAAGGTAAACACTCTTTTTACTTTGTTGAAGACAGCCTAAAAACCTATCCTGACGGCAGTCGCACCGCTTATGTCAGCTTTTTCCATGAGCAGCCACCGAAAGATCCGGAATCATACACAAAAAAAATATATGTAAGCCTGCCAACATACTATTATCAAAGCAAAGCCGACACAGTCCATCTAAGCATCGGCGGAAAAGTTGTGACAGCGTTACTTTTTTAAGTAATCGGGTGAAGAAAAACAGCCTCGTTTTTAATGAAGACAAGAAGTCAAGAAGACAAGAAAACAAGACGGCACCCATTTTGACTGCATTTCTCAGGCAGCAGCCAAATGAACCAAGTTATATTTTACGTTTCACAAGATTCCCAGAATCAGTCTTTGGGGTGAAGTTATTTTTTCATTTTCATTGATTTGTTTGGAGTGAATGTTGAATTATGAATAAAAATTCGTATCTTTGCATAATTTTAGCGTTCGAGTCAATTAAGTCAATCAGGAAAAATTGAAGAAGTCAGATTCTCCTACATGACCTTAATACCGAGCCAAACTCACTAAATCCAAGCTAAAGATTCATGTCAGCAAATAGTAAGGGTCTCCTTCCCCGCTTCTCATTTGAAGTGTTGCCCCCTTTGAAAGGTACGGGCACGGAATCCCTCTTCCGAACCATCGACACCTTAAAAGCTTTCAATCCTGCTCATATTAACATCACAACTCACAGGAGTGAATACGTGTATGAAGAGCAGGAGGACGGCAGTTTCACCCGCAAACGTCTGCGTCGCCGTCCAGGAACCATCGCCGTCGCAAGCGCCATCATGAGCAAATACGATATCAAGGTAATTCCCCATGTGGTTTGCAGCGGTTTCACAAAAGAAGACACGGAGTATATGCTTCTCGACCTTCAGTTTCTGGGCATCCACGAAGTATTAGCCCTTCGTGGCGACAAAGCCAAAGACGAGCCTCGTTTCCAAGCAGTCCGCGGAGGTCACAGTCACACGACCGACCTGCTACGTCAGATAAACTCCTTCAATAGCGGCACATTTATCGACGGCACTCCAATCAAGCACGTTGGTGAGCCATTCACGTTTGGCGTAGCCTGCTATCCAGAAAAACATGAAGAATCGCCCAATCCCGACAGCGACCTCCGTTATCTGAAGAAAAAGCAAGAATTAGGAGCTCAATATGCTATATGTCAGATGTTTTTCGACAATAAAAAGTATTTCAGCTTCGTTGATCGTGCACGTAAATCAGGCATCACCATTCCCCTGATACCCGCCCTGAAACCAATGGCAAAGCTGAGTCAGATAACCCAAGTGCCTAAAACGTTCCATCTTGACATCCCCAAAGAGCTAGCCGATGAAGCAGCACTATGCAAGAGCGATGAAGACGTGAAACGACTTGGGATAGAATGGGGCATAAATCAATGTAGAGAATTAATAGACTATGGTGTACCAGGTATCCATTTCTACACCATGTCAGCCGTTGACAGCATCCGTCAGATAGCAGAACGAATCTGGTAACCAGCAAACCCATCGAAGATGAAATTCTCAGAGATAATAGGTCAGGAAGCCATCATCAACCGTCTGAAAGAGGCGGTAGAATTAGGCAAAATCCCCCATGCCGTCATGTTCACAGGCATAGAAGGATGCGGCTTAATGCCCCTTGCGATTGCTTTCGCCCAATACCTGCTCTGCCAAGGTCCACCTCCATCTGAACCCGATCCGATGGGTCTGTTCGGATTTGACGATCCGGTTGAATCCACTCCTCCAGAACGACCATGCCTGAAATGCCGTTCGTGTTTGATGGCTCAAAAACTTCAGCATCCCGACCTTCATTTCATGTTTCCGATATACAAAAAATATGGAACAGCGAAACCGACCTACTGTTATGATTTCATAGATGAATGGCACAATCTCCTGATTGACAATCCCTATTTCACCTACGACGAATGGATGGATGCCATCGGAGCAGAGAATCAACAGCTTTTGATATACGAGTCGGAAAGCGATGAGATATTCCATAAGCTGTCGTTGGTATCGAGTCAGGGCGGTTTTAAAATCTGCATAGTGTGGCTTCCAGAAAAGATGAATGAAACCTGTGCGAACAAAATGCTGAAACTGATAGAGGAGCCGCCATCGAACACCATTTTCATCATGGCAAGTGAACATCCCGAGCAACTGCTCCAAACCATCCGCAGCCGTGTTCAGACGATAGCCGTTCCTCCTATACCAGAAAACGCCATCTCGAATGAGCTTACGACTCATTATGGCTTGATGGAAGAAATGGCAAGGTCAATAGCCCACAGTTCGCAGGGAAGTCTGTCATCTGCATTAAAAGCCATCAAAGACGACAGTGACGAGCGTCTGTATTTCGACTTATTCGTTCAGATCATGCGTCAAAGCTATATGCGTAAAGTCCGTGAGATGAAGAAGTGGAGCGAAGACTTGGCAGGTCTGGGCCGTGAGCGCATAAAGCATTTTCTGAGTTATTGTCAGCGAATGGTCCGTGAGAACTTCATTTATAACTTCCATAACGCATCACTGAATTACATGCGTGAGCAGGAATCATCATTCGCCGTGAAGTTCGCTCCTTTCATAAATGAGAACAACGTGATAGGGATTATGAACGAACTGTCACTATGCGAACGGGACGTGGCACAAAATGCCAATGCAAAAATCGTTTTTTTTGACTTCGCTTTAAAACTGACAGTACTAATTAAAAACAGATGAAAAATATTTACGATTTAACTATTTACAATTTACGATTTATTTTTACCTTTTATTATTATCTAATTCAATAGCAAGATTATAACAACGAAATAACAATCCAATTAAAACGAAGCAATATAATGTCAGATCAATTGAACAAAACGAAAGATAAAATGGTGGAAAGTCCCTACTGCTGCGGAACGGGCTCAAAGATACAACTTGTACGTCAGAGCTGCAATCCCCATACCGACAAGCTGAACTCATACGACTGGCTTGCTGACATGCCCGACAATGCTTTAGCAGAGGAGATGGTTGAAGTGCAATTCAAACCTCCACGTAAAGGCTATTATATCAACAGCAATCATCTTGACCTTCACAAAGGCGATATCGTAGCCGTTGAGGCAAATCCTGGTCATGACATCGGCACAGTGACGATGACAGGCCGTCTAGTCCCCCTTCAGATGAAGAAAGCCAACTTGAAACCCAACGTAGAGTTCAAGCGGATATACCGTAAGGCAAGAACTGTTGACATCGACAAATACAAAGAGTCGAAAGCCCATGAGCACGACACAATGATTGAGTCTCGTCAGATAGCGAAAGACCTCGGTCTTCAGATGAAGATCGGCGACGTAGAATATCAGGGCGACGGCAATAAAGCCATCTTCTATTACATCGCAGATGAACGCGTTGACTTCCGTCAGCTTATCAAGGTTCTGGCCGAGCGCTTCCGCGTTCGTATAGAGATGAAACAAATCGGTGCCCGTCAGGAGGCAGGGCGAATCGGTGGAATTGGTCCGTGCGGCCGCGAATTGTGCTGTGCCACATGGATGACGAGTTTCATAAGTGTATCTACAAGTGCCGCCCGTTTTCAAGACCTTTCTCTAAATCCCCAGAAGCTTGCGGGACAGTGTGCTAAACTGAAATGCTGTCTGAACTACGAAGTTGACCAATATGTTGAGGCCTTGAAACGCCTTCCTTCCCGTGAAATTACCCTTCAGACCGTTGACAACGAATACTTCTTCTTCAAGGCAGACATCTTAGCTCATACAATCACCTACTCAACCGATAAACATATTCTGGTAAACGAATGTACAATAAGTTCGCGTCGAGCCTTTGATATAATCGAGATGAACCGCTCAGGAAAGAAACCCACAGAGCTGAGTGAAACCGGTCCTGTCCAGGTGGAGTCGAAAGATATTCTTGACCAGGATACTATCACCCGTTTTGACAAAAATAAAAAGAAAAAAAAGAAGAGCACCAACATTGTCCCTCACGACCCACAAGCCCAGGTTCAGCAACAAGATGAACGTCGTCAGCAAAAAATTTCCCACAAGGCCCAGAATCTGAGTCAGGAAGCAAAGAAACCGCAGAATAAGCCCCGCGGAAACCGTCATAAACCAAACAACGTGAGGAACAGTACGAATAATTCATAATTCAAGTTTCAGAAGTAAAAAAGGAAGCCGAGTTAATTAAAAGATTTAATTATGTAAGATGAAAAATTTATGCAAGTGGTACAGAATTTAAAATGGGAGTTAACGAGCCTGCGGCTCGTGGAGATTTGAACATCCTTTTTATTCTTACAGGAATTTATGGAATTATTTAAGTGATTATATTTTCGTGATGGGAAGACAAATAAAGGATGAGGCATGATGGGAGGATACACAAAAAGTAATTCCAGATAAGAGATTGAGTTGAATAAGTACCGATGAACAGGAAGTTATTTATTTATCTGTTGATAACGATGATGCATGTGGTTATATGGACTTCATGCAATGGTTGTTTTGACGGTTTCGGTACAGATTATTCAACAGTGAAGATAGACTCTGCCTCCGGAGTGGTTTATGACCATTTTATCGCCTTAGATGACCGCGGCTGGAAAAAGTCGGACAGTGTTGTATTTGATTTGCCATTGTTTGAGCGTGATGTAGATTTAGACGTGACAATCTCTGTTCGCCATACAAACCGTTACCCCTATCAGAATCTGGAGCTTATAGCATTTTTGGCTGAGTTGGACACGACTAATATCATCAACAGCCTGCCAATCCGTCAGAACGATGAGCGCATTGACTCCCTTCTACACCGTCAGGATTCCCTAAGCCAAGAGATGGAGCGCACCGAACAGCTACTGGCAGAACGCAAGGCTCGTCTCGATTCTTTGGGAATATCCATTTCCGATACTCTGAAAAGCCCAACAGGCAAGACTCAAGCAACAGAATCCCAACCAGATACGACAAAACCAGACACAACGAAGCATTCCACCACACAAAAGGAAATTCCCCAGGACCGTCAGGTGTCTGACACAGCAAGCACATCTGATACTGGCAAACAGAAATCCACAAATCCTAAAAAGAAATCGAGTAAGAAGATTGGCAAAAAAGAACAAACTAGTGACGAGTCATCAGGTAGAAAATCATCCGCTTCACGAAAGAATCTAACCCATGTGATTAAATTCACATTGTTCAACAGCAATGACCGTAAGAAAGGAACAGGCATGATGTTTGTTGAGACAGATGCTGAATGTGGCACAATCCATCTTAAAGCCAACACACGTTATAAGATATTTGTTAGCCACAAAATGGCAGACAGCCGTCTGAAAGGGCTGTCCGACATTGGTATCACGCTGACAGGCTGCAAGAAACAGCCGACAGACAAGATGGGCACAAAGTGGTGGGAAAAGCAGAAAGAAGAGAAATGAATTTATAAGAGAATTGAGACAGAGAAGCAACATATTTGTTCATATTATCGCCATCACAGTAATCGTGATATGGGGTTCAACATTTATTTTCACCAAACTGCTGCTGTTGAACGGGATGACGTCCGCCATGATATTCACCCTCCGTTTTATCATCGCCTACGTTATCCTGCTCGCTTATTCCCTGCTTAAATGGTGGAAGACAAAAGCAAAACATCGGCAACAGTCTTTATCCAGTAATTCCATCCGTTGGCAGTCCTCCTCGTTCAAAGATGAGCTGACATTCATTGTATTAGGAGTCACCGGCGGTTCACTTTATTTTCTGGCAGAGAACTCCGCCATGCACTACACAACCGCCACTAACGACTCGTTGATTGTATGCTCCTGTCCTTTGTTCACCACCCTCCTCGCAGCCCTTTTCATGAAGTCGGAGCGGATTGGCATACGTCAGCTTACCGGCTCAATGATAGCCTTATGCGGCATGGCTATTGTCGTCTTGAACGGACAATTCGTGTTGCACGTATCTCCAAAAGGTGACTTGCTGGCATTCATTGCCTGCCTGTGTTGGGCTGCATATTCATTCATCATGATACCCATAAGCAAGAGATACAGCTCTTTATTTATTACCCGCCGCGTGTTTTTCTACGGCATCCTGACGATGATACCTTATTATTTATATCGTCCTGAGCCTATTCCCTGGCAAGAACTGATAAAGGACGAAGTACTTTTTAATCTGTTGTATTTAGGTCTAGTCGCATCAACTGGTTGTTTTCTGACTTGGACATGGGTGATGAAGCGATTAGGCGTTGTGACGGCAACCAATTATGTATATCTTAACCCACTAGCCACAATCTTGTTCGCCTGGTGGCTGTTAAGTGAACAAGTGACACCATGGTTATTGATAGGCACTGCATTCTTGCTGTTTGGTCTTTATCAGTTGAACCGTCATAAAAAAGTGGCAAAGGGGGGGTAAATTGCAATTAATTCATGAAAAACTTTGTGATGAAAAAAAAAATACCTATCTTTGGGGGATAAATGGATTTGAGAAGACAAGTTTATTTAAGATTTAGGATTTACGATTTAAGATTTAAGATTTAGGATTTACGATTTAAGATTTATTTGAGCATTTAAATATTTTATCATTTATCAGTACGAGAAGGCGATAGTTTTATGAAGGCGATAAGACGAGAAGGCAAGAAGAAAGTTATTAACCTGTGAAATAATTCATTCATTTAAAACATAACAACTATGAATCTAAAAGGCAGACGTAAAAGCACAAACGTACAGGACCGTCGTGGAAGCAGTGGCGGCGGCGGTGGTATTGACATTGGTGATATCTTAGGTAAAATCGGCCGAAGCGGCGGAAGCGGCGGCGGCAACGGCGGCGGTGGTGGCCTTCCGATGGGTCAGATGCCCGGCTGTTCTCCTGGTGGCGGTGGTGGCAAAAGCGGCTGTATGCTGATTGCCATTATAGCAATCGTCCTTCTTTTATTGCTGATGTGCAACGGTGGCGGCAGTTTAGGCAATCTCCTTGGCAGCTGCGGTCAAGGTGGCGGTTTCGGTGACATATTCACCGGTCAGGTAACTGATCCGAATGGCAAGGAGTATGAGCCAAGTGCTGAAGAGGACTCGCTTTATGATTTCACGCTTCAGATTTTGGGCAGTACTGAAGATGTTTGGACAAAGGAGTTCCAGAAACTGGGCAGGACCTATAATTCACCCGAGCTTGTGATATATTCAGGCCGTATTCAAACTGGGTGCGGCATGGGTTCTTCCTCAACTGGTCCATTCTATTGTTCAGCCGACCGCAAGGTATATATTGACCTGAGTTTCTACGACACGATGCGTCGTCAGCTTGGTGCTCAGGGCGACTTTGCCTGGGCATACGTTATTGCCCACGAGGTAGGTCACCACGTACAGAATGAGTTAGGAACACTGAGCAAAGCCCATGCAAAGATGAGCCAGCAGAGCCAGACAGAGGCGAACAAGACAAGCGTACAGATAGAGCTTCAGGCCGACTTCCTCGCTGGACTTTGGGGGCATGATGAGAATGAGTTGTTCGGATCGTTAGAGGCAGGTGATTTGGAAGAGGCTTTATCGACCGCCATCGTGATTGGTGATGACTATCTCCAGAAGCAAGCCGGCTACCACAATCCTCAGGGTTATACCCACGGAACCTCGAAACAGCGTGAGAAGTGGTTCAAGAAAGGTTTTGAGACTGGCGACATCAACCAGGGCAACACGTTCGCCATCCCTTACGACAGACTTTGATGAATTTACCATTTACTCATTTACCATTTAGTCATTTACCATTTACCATTTACTATTTACTATTTAGACATTTACCATTTACTAATTAGTATTTACTATTTACCATATAGTCATTTACCATTTACTATTTAGTATTTACCATTTACTATTTTCGAATAATTTGGTAGTTTATCGTTAGATTGTTTGGTAAAGGGTAAAAAAGAAAGTTAGAAATTATGAAGAGATTTGCATTTAAGATGTTTCTCAAACCAGGGTACGAGAAAGAATATGAGAAGCGTCATGCCGCCTTGTGGCCTGAGCTGAAAAAACAAATAAGGGAAGCTGGTGTGGGCAACTATTCGATATTCTGGGACAAAGAGACCAATATTCTGTTCGGTTATCAAGAGATAGAAGGTGAGCAGAGTTCCCAAGACATGGGAGCAGATGAAATCACCCAGAAATGGTGGGCTTACATGGCCGACATCATGGAGACGAATCCCGACAATTCCCCTGTGACGATACCGATTAAAGAGGTGTTTCATATGGATTAAATGGAAGTAAAAGAGGAAGTAAAAGAGGAAGATTTTTAGTAAATTGTGAAAAGGGCTGTTACCCCTCAAACTGTTAAAAGTTTTTTCGGACATACATAGAGTAAGTCCCAACATATAAGCAGATATTGCCATTTATACTTCACACTAACAAAAACGGATTATGGACAGTTTTCTTGAATTATGCCAGACACGTTATTCTGTGCGAAAATACAGCGATGCCCCGGTATCGGACTCTGATTTGAATTATATATTGGAATGTGTGCGCATAGCTCCTTCTGGTGTGAATTTCCAGCCATGGAAATTCGTGGTAGTGAAAAGTGAAGAAGGGCGAAAAAAGCTTCAGCGGTGTTACGACCGTGAATGGTTTAGTTCTGCCCCACTCTATATCATAGCCTATAAGGACACCGCTTCTGAATGGGTGCGCAAATACGACGGGAAGCATATCGGTGACATCGACGTTGCGATTGCTGTTGAACATCTCTGCCTGGCAGCCACAGAGAAAGGTCTAGGCACCTGCTGGGTCTGCAATTTCGACCCGTCACTTCTGTCTGAGCTCTTTCCTCAACGGGAGAATCTCGTGCCAGTGGCATTGATTCCACTTGGTCATATTGCTCCCGACTGTCAGAAACGTGAACAAGGGCGAAAAGTGTTAAGCGAGATAGTGGAAACGATTTGAAATCGTTTTATGGTATTATAAAAAGAGGGTGTGTCATAATGTTGACACGCTCTCTTTTTTTATTTTTTTTGAACGAACAAAGATTTATATAGATTCTTCATTTTGACACACCCTCTTAAATCGTTTTTGTTAATTAACGTGAGTTCGGTTTAAGGATTATGCAATAAGTCTGCTTTTGTCAATGATTTCAATATTTAAAGAAGGCTTCTTAGGCATGAGATTGTATACAATCATTCCTGCCAGCAGATTAGCCGCAAAATTGTTGACAGAGCGGTGCCTGGTGTGGTCTATCTGACAGATGTTCTTCAGTTCATCGTTCACTGTTTCTATAACCGCCCTCTTCCTGAGAAGGATCTTGTCATGCAGCCCCATCAGTGAATTCTTCATGTTCTTCCTGAGCTTTGTCACCAGGTGTATGTCGTCCACGAACAGTTCCTCAAACAGACTTTGGCTGATGTAACCTCTGTCTGCGAACAGCTTTCCGAAGAGTTTCTTTGTGAACTCCTTGTCCTTCAGTGGTTCCCTGTCGTCCACGTTGCCTGGTGTGAGCAGCCACTGTATGATCTCAGCTTTGTCGTTGATGACCAGATGGAGTTTGAAACCATAAAACCATCCCATTGTGCATTTGCCTTTCTCAGCCCAGCCTCTCATGGTTTTGTGACTGTGTTCACGCTTGATATGGCATGACCTGAGAGGAGTGGAGTCTATGATGGATATGCCGGAACACTTTCCAAGAGCGCAGGTCTGAAAGAACATATGTAAGACATTTATCAATTAATTATCTCTTTTTGATATCATCGGGTGTGAGAATCCAACTGTACTTCTTGAACCATCTCCAGACCGTTGCACGTGACAGATTTGTCAGGTTCTGAATTTGTGTGTTGGTGAGTCCAATCTTCATTAGATAACAAAAATGCAACTGCTGTTCGCTTAGTTTAGAAAGTTTGGAAGTCAGCTGGGCATAGAAATTCGGATAAAGATCGTCTATTGCCAGAATCAACTGCTTCCAGTCTGCAGCAGTCATGTTTCTCCTACCTTTTGATGTCTGTCTGATGGTATAAACTACTTCCTCTGCTTTGCCTTCAAGATCTGATTGATGGAGTAGACTGACAAATGCCCTGTTCTGTTCGATTCTATCAGCCAGTTCCTTTTCTTTGTTTTTCAGCTCTTTATTCTGCGCCTCAACTTCCATTGCCGTCTGGTGAAGCCGCTCTTTCACGGTTTCCAGTTCTTGCTGGGTTCTACCTAAGGACATTTGAGCTGCACTTAGTTCCTGTTCTTTTGAGGAAATATTTTTAAGAAGTTCTTCCTTGTTATGTTTTAATCCTTTCAATTCGACAGACAAGGCTAAAGTTCTTTTCAGATAGCGGTTCCTCCTGTATATCAACGCTATTCCAAGTAAAGTAATTATTGATATTGCTAAAAATAAGATGATTAAATTCCTGTAATGCAATCGGTCTTTTTCTTCTTTGAGCCTGCGTTCTTTTTCCTTGTCCAGATGATATTGATACTGATTGTTAACCGTTGCTGCCAGCTCCTGCCGTCTGCCTAAATCCAAAGAGTCACTTGCATTCTTGAATAAACAGGCATAGTTTGCCGCCTCTTTATAATTACCCAACTGGTAATAGATGCTAAAAATGCTTTTGGTTGCGTCATAAACATTAAACAAGTCATAATTATCATCAATCACTTGCTTATAGCATTTAATAGCGGAGTCTGTCTGGTTTGTCAGTTCGAAGTATGTGCCAAGATTCAGAAATCTGGACTTATA
Source organism: Bacteroidaceae bacterium (assembly GCA_016284045.1). Lineage (GTDB taxonomy): Bacteria > Bacteroidota > Bacteroidia > Bacteroidales > Bacteroidaceae > UBA3839. Next base: position 2,297 of record JAEEOB010000048.1, on the reverse strand, counting down.
GTCATCTCTCTCTGAAAGTTGTTTGGACAATAGGTAACATGCTTCTGCCTGTTTATAGTCATGAATCCGGGAATAATTGTAGATAAGGTTGTAAATGGTCTCGCTATCCTTTATAGTGTCGGTTTCCAATAATTTATCATATGCCAGGTCAAGCCATTCTTTTGCTTTCTGAATGCTATCACGATACTGATAAGTGACACCTAAATGCATCAAACAATTTATGGTAATCATATTTAATTGTTCTGCAACCTCATATTCTTTTTTTGCATATATTAATGACCGGGTATAGTCTTGAACAGACCACAATAAAAAACTAATCTGAGAATAAGAGTTTCTCAGCATTATAGAATCACATTTTTCGCAATTATCAGCCACATCTACAGATTTATAGAAATACTCTAAAGCACGTGGTGTGTCATGCAGGTCACGATACACACTTCCTGCATAATAGTCTGCTTCTTGCCGTTCCAAGTCACTTCCGTTTTCCTCAAAATAATCAACCACCCGCTTGGCGATTAAGTCAGAAGAAGGTAGATTGTCCGCTTTGTCATTCAGGCGTAAGCGCAGCAGGTCGTATTTCATCTGTATATATTCGCTCTCATTCCTGACTTGAATTATCAGGGAGTCCGCCATTCTCAGAGCTTTGTAAGGATTAGAGTTCCCTGCTTCTTTTATTTGTTCCATTTTTGTGATTAAGTCATCATCTGACTCGCACCCCGAAATAATGACAACAAAGACAAAATAAAATAATAGTTTCAAAGACTTCATTGTAATATGGATTATTTCTGCAAAGATAAGTCAAAAAAAATAATAGAACAAGAAAAAAATGTTTCAATGTGTTTCTCTTTCATCTTTGCATGAAGAACAACCCAAAAATTATTTTATTTAGACTTAATTATAATTCTCTTAAAAACAAGGACTTTCTGTTTAAATAGAGTGATGAAAATAAAAAAATAATTTTCGGAAACACATTGAAACGTTGAAAATTTGCTTGGTTACATAATATGTAACTATATTTGTGCAAAAGTTCTTATTACAATTTATGAACAGACTAATTATACTTATCTTAATTGTAACTTCCTCAAACGGTGTATTTGCACAGAATCTCACATTCGGACAGATGATAAAGAACCTGAACCCGAACTCAATTCCTTTGGTAAACCTGACCGTCAATCTCAGCCTTATGAACAACAAGGACTTTCTGGATGGAGAAATTGAGATTGCTGATTATCAGAGAAGAACTGAGCCGGCATCCCAGACCGTGCATTACCGGTGCAAACTGAGATACCGTGGAGCCAGCGCCTTGAAATATGACAAAAAGTCGTTTGCCGTGAAACTGTTTGATGAGAACGGTGAGGATCTTGACGCGGAAATCTTCGGAATCAGGAACGAGAACGACTGGATTCTGGACGCCATGGCCATCGACCGCATCCGCATGCGCAACAGAGTGTGCTTCGACCTGTGGAACCAGATGAGCAGAACACCCTACGAGACGAATTATGAAGGAAGGAACGGAACAAAAGGGGATTTTGTTGAGGTGTTTGTCAATGGTGAATACCATGGCCTTTACTGCATGACCGACAAGATTGACCGGAAACTGCTTAACCTGAAGAAAATAAGGACAGACGGTGATCAGGTGATATCTGTCAGAGGGCTGCTGTACAAGGGAACCGGCTGGGGCAGCGCATCCGACCTGCTGTCTTACGAGACGGCAGACGTGAACAAGGAGAAATGGAACATTTGGGAACTGAAATACCCAGACGACTATCCATCAGCTGAGACATGGCAGCCGCTGATGGACTTGATAGACTTCTGCTCGGACAAGACCGGCGATGATGAGTTCCAGAGGGAATGGCAGAATCACTTTCATGAGGGGAATCTGGTTGACTACATGGTTTTCACATTGGCTCTGAATGTGCGTGACAACGGTTATAAGAACATGTACATCTCAACTGTGAACATAAATAAAGACCAGCGTTTCATAATCACACCGTGGGACATGGACGCTTCGCTCGGAGGGAACTGGAACGGCGCGCATTTGGAAGGAATCTCTCATATGAACCGCTACAACGAGATTGGTCCATTCAACCGATTATACGTGAATGACATAGACGGATTCCGGGACAAACTGAGAGACGTGTGGGCGCAGCATAAGAACACAGTCTTCTCGCAAGCAAATGTGGAGAAGCTTCTTGACGGCTATGCGGAGCTTTTCATGAAGTCGGGCGCATGGCAGAGGGAATATGAAAGATGGAATAACAACCCCGTTCCGCTGGATGAGTCATTTTATGTGGAAC
>JAEEOB010000005.1 GCA_016284045.1 Bacteroidaceae bacterium | reverse complement strand
CTGGGGCACATCGGTGACGACCATATCTGTATCAACCAGCCGTTCTACTGCGATTATGGCAAACAAATCAGGGTGGGCAAACGCTTCTTTGCAAACTTCAATTTCACGGTATTGGACGAGGCCCCGGTAACCATCGGAGATGACTGTTTTATCGGTCCTAACGTAAGTATCTACACGGCTTGCCATAGCACGGATCCGGTGGAACGGAATAGCCGGAAGGAGTGGGCCGAGCCCGTGACCATCGGCGACAATGTGTGGATTGGCGGCAGCGTCACCATCCTTCCGGGCGTGACGATTGGAGACAATACCACCATTGGAGCGGGTTCCGTCGTCACCAAGGATATCCCCGCTAATGTTGTGGCAGTAGGCAATCCGTGCAAAGTTGTCAGAAAGCTGTAATCCGAACGTGCCTAAGGCAAACCCATGAATCATATTCTGAGATGAACAGGAATGATTTGATGTTTTTTGATAAATACCCTGACGCCATCCCGTTGTATTTGCATTTTGAGGAGGCCCTTTGCTCTGTTTTCCCTCACATGGAAAAACGTGTGCAAAAGACTCAGATCACCTTTTCAAACCGACATGTATTTGCCTGTGTATCCTTTGCACAGGTAAAAAAGAAAGCAGCACTTCCAGATCCATATATTGTCATCACCTTAGGACTCCCTTACCCATTGGAGTCAGAACGCGTTGCGGTAAAAACAGAACCATACCCCGGTAGATGGACAACTCATATCGTTGTCGGAAGTATCGACGAAATCAATGCGGAGCTGCTTATATGGGTCAAGCAGGCTTATGATTTCGCAGATTCCAAATGAATCCTCGGATTAACCCTGTAAAGCACATGAAAACCAACAACTTACAAATTCTGCTTGTGCCTCAGGCTGGAGCTGGAAGACTGGTGGCTATCGAAGGATTTTGTCTATCAAGAGGTTGAATGTCAGAAAATGCGACCCAATGCGACCGATAATCTATCTAGTTCTAGAGGGTCTGAAGAATAATGATTAACTTTGAGAATTAGATAAATCGAAATTCTCGAATACTCTGAACGGTTTACCCAAATGAGAATCAGAATCACTGCCATCAGGAAGGCTTCGTATCCGGATTTGATGGCGAAATACGAGAACCCTATCGAACACACTTGCGATGTGCTGGAGGGGCAGGAGTGGATTTCTATTGACGGCAGGTGTCCTGAAGGGATGTGCCCATCGGCCTGGGGCTCCATGAGGGAGTTTGTCGAGGCTCTGGCCCGTGGTGAAGGAAACTTCTATGACGGCTGGATGAAGAATCCGAACAGCGCCATGATCAGCTGCAACGACGGCTTCAGGCCTGTGAGTTTCTACATCGAAGTGATATGAGGCATTTGCCGAATGCCCTATCATTACTAAGGGTGGCAGGCTCTTTGGGCCTGCTGTTTTGCGATGTGGCCGGATGGCTGTTCTGGGTGCTCTATGCGTTGTGTGGCATCAGTGATATGGTTGACGGTTGGCTGGCAAGGAAACTCCATGTGGAAACAAAAGCCGGGGCAGTCTGTGACAGTGTGTCCGACATCGTATTCGTGGCATGTTGTGCCATTCGCTTGTTGCCGGTACTGGAGATTCCCGTTTGGCTTTGTATCTGGGCCGGGGTGATTATTTTCATCAAGATGGTGAACCAGGTATCAGCCCTGGCCGTCTTCAAACGATCCTGTTTTCCTCACACTTTGGCTAACAAATTGACCGGGCTACTTCTGTTTCTGGCGGTGCCGACAATGTTCTGGTCAATGATTCCGATTTCCATCGTTGCTGCTATAGCCACGTTCGCCGCCGTGCAGGAGGGGCATTTTATCAGAACGAAGCAAGTTTTTTAACTTTTCTCTTGACTCGTACCCTACGGCATGTATTATCTTTGCTGGCGAATAACAAAAGTGCACGAATTGTTATGGGTAAAAACAAGTTGAAAATCGGGGAGTTTTCCCGCCTGGGCAGAGTGACCGTGAGGGCGCTGAGGCATTACGAGGAGATTGACCTGCTCATTCCGGAGATTGTGGACCGGGAT
>JAEEOB010000047.1 GCA_016284045.1 Bacteroidaceae bacterium | reverse complement strand
CTAACGAGACCTTGACTTCTCCAGTATCATGCTCTCTATCACCCGTACGCAATTGTCCGTATTCTTTATAATGTCTTTCCCCCAAAAACGTACAACCGTCCAGTTCATGTTCTGCAGCATTATATCAACCTCTACATCTCTAGCCATATTCCTCTTAATCTTGTCAATCCAAAAGTCTGAGTTGGCTGACCTTTTCAATTGACTCTCCAAATTCTCAAAATCTTTCCCATGAAAAAACTCACTGTCACAGAAGATTGCAATATGATGCTTGGTGAGAACAATGTCTGGTTTCCCCGGTAACTCAGCACAATTCTTGCGATATCTGAATCCTTTATCCCACAGCGCTTTTCTCAAAACGCACTCGATCTTAGAATTCTTGTTCTTGATATGGCTCATATTTTTATGGCGTTGTTCAGGCGTAAGGACATCCATTTTGCAATTCTCCTCATACTTATTTAGTTCACCTTTCTTCACACGTAGACTAATACCTGGAGTCTCAGCACATTTCCAACCCTCGGGTACTACTTGTCCATCCTGATCCACTGCACATACAGGGTTTTGTAGCCCGGTGTGAGGCTCGTGGCATTTGCCACAAAGGCGTACAGAATGCTTCGTCACCGTTTCGTCATGTCATATCAATGTAATAGTATTTCAACCAATCATCGGCAACACCGTGTCTCGTATGAAATTACTCAGACCCCTGCACCCCGGATGTCGCTCAAAACAGCCCACCCCATGATTTGTCGAAAATCAAAAGGCCCAGCAGGAAGCTGGCGGCATTTGCCACCACTGCATACCATATGCAAACCCGGGGGCTGATTTTCTTATCCCATCGGCGCAAAGTCATGCAATAAAACGCAGCCTCAATTGCACAGATGATAATCTCTGCCAGGATGAGCCCTATAAGTCCGGCGTTCCCTTTGGGTGCGTTCAAAAGATATATGTTGAGCAGGACCTGTGTCACGGTGTTGATGGCCCAGAAACGCTGCCAGTTCTTCGACGAGCTAAGTTCGAACCAGGCGAAGAATATAGCCTCAATAATAATCGTCAGGATGTAACACGTTATGACATTTACCACGTAATCATGTTGGCTTTTTTCTTTACTCTCGGTGATTTCTCCGGTCGCTGCATCGTAATCAAAAACGGCATTGTATTTGTTCTTCGTGACAGGGTTACTTAGAATAACCTGCCCGTCAAGTGTTACAATAATCACGCGAAAGCGGGTCGGAACCATATAAGTAAAGCGGTAGCTCCCGGACGGAGCCACCTTAAAGCAGTAACTGCCTGAAGGGGGAACATGAGTGCAATACCCGGTCGAGGAATAATGAAACAACGTTTCAATTGCCTGTTGCTCCCTTTCATCCGGATGTTTTTTCTTCATACGGGCCTCTTCTCTTTCCGCAAAAGAGTTTTTCCGATCGCCGCCTTCTTCAAGTAAAGCGATAAAGCCTGCCGCCGGCCCGTTCTTCACATTTATCGTAATGCTCGGTTTTGGCCCGTGGTCTGCCTTTGATACGTTCATGAAGGCCGGCAGAAGCAGGCCCAGAATGAGGAACATTTCGAAGATTGTTTTACGTGCTGTTTTGGTAAGTTTCATAGTCTCCCCTCCGATATTTCTTATGCATCCGGCTTCAATCCAATACTATCTGTTAAACATTTCAACCAACACTTTATCAAAAATGATGCTGCCGATAACGAGGCTCGCGAGATTCGCGATAAATGCATACCCAACGACCTTGCCGCCTTCGACATCGTCACCATTTTTCTCGCGCAGAGTTATACCGTAATAAACAGCCTCTATGATGAAAATGACCAACTCTATGAAGAAGAAATAGATAAATGCGATGCCCTTAGTCATATGGTCTGTAACATTGTACACAAGAAACAAGTTAAGTATGATCTGTGTCACGGTATTAGCAATTAAAAAGTGCATCCAGTTTCTCTTCTTTGATGCAAAACCGAACGGAATTAATAGAATTCCCTCTAAAAGGAGTGTCAGTATATAACATGATACGGCACCCTTCGCATAAAGCATCCGGCCGTCTTTGATAAGTTCATGGAGCTCTCCGGTGCTCACATCGTATTCAAAGACAGCATTGTATCTTTCTTTCGTGACGTCATCACTTATAATAACGTCACCGTCAAGTGTAACCATTACCACACAAAAGGTTTTCGGGACCATATAGCCGAATCTGTAACTCCCTGATCCGCCTCCCCTATAGCAGCTGGTTCCTACCGGGGTGATATGAATTCCCCAGCTGAATATCTTGTCGATCGCCTGATGTTCCTTCTCGCCGGGGTACTTCTCTTTCAGTCGACTTTTTTGA